>CAXMSF010000340.1:0-6890 GCA_964196055.1 uncultured Gammaproteobacteria bacterium
CCTACAACAACTACGCCACGGTCCAGGGCATCGACACCATCATCCCCGTGGACCTCTACATTCCGGGCTGCCCGCCGCGCCCCGAAGCCGTGCTCGACGGCATCTTGAAACTCCAGGCCCGCGTGCAGGCCGAGCCCGTCCCCGCGGACGGCCGCCATCGCGAGATCGACGAACTCGCGGCCCCCGCGACTCGCGAATCGGCGGGCTGACGCCGGCCATTGTCGAATAGCCCGGTTCGAATTTCCGCTGTAGAGGTTCGACTCCGACCATCCACGGCTTGGCGACCTCGGCGGTGCGATTCGATGCCGCTGATGCCTGCCCGGTCTGCGCGCCCGCCAACCGACGGTGACCCATGCGTATGCGAAAGCTTCACCCGGCCATCCGATTGATGGCCAGTCTCCTCTTCGGCCTTTCGGTGTTGGCCTTCTTCGGCTTGATATCTGCCGAAATGGCCTCTCACTACTTCGAAAGTGTCGCCGAACGCAGTGTCCGGCGGGTCTTCAGCGAAGATTCCGGGGCCGGGGACGGCGCGGGCTACGAGGCTGTCTGCCGGAATTCCGAGTTCGAGCGCGAGCGTACTTTGGAATGCGATCCGATGCGGGTCAAGGCGGAACGCACGCTGCGGTCCACCTCGTGCAGTGGCCAGGGCTTGCTCCGCCTGCTTGGAAGACGATTGAAGTGTGTGGCCAAGTTCACGGATGGAGCCAGGCTGAGCATCCAGGTCTCGCTTGGCCTCAGGCGCCACCATCTGGAAATCGTTCTCCCCTTCAACGAAGCCGACACCTAGCCGGGCGACCTTCAGCCACGCGGAGTGTTGCAGGCGCTTCGCTACTCTCGGTGCATGGTCTCCTCCACTTCCACGACGCCGGTCCACCCGGACGAACTCGCCCCCACGACTTTCATCGACTCCGATCATCCCGTCGTGCGCGACTTCGCGGTGGCGCGCGCGGCCGGCGCGAACTCGGCGAAGGAGCGAGCCATTCGGCTCTATTACGCTGTGCGGGACGAGATCCGCTACGACGCCTACACGGCCGCGGTAGCGGTCGAGACGCTGCGCGCCAGCGACACCCTGGCGAGCGGACGTGGCTGGTGCGTCAGCAAGGCGGTGCTCCTCGCGGCCGCATGCCGGGCGTTGGGAATTCCCAGCCGTCTGGGTTTCGCAGACGTCCGCAACCACCTCTCGACGGCACGCATGCGCGAGCGCATGCAGACCGAGATCTTCTACTGGCACGGCTATACCTCGATCCTGTTGGGTGATGACGCCCGTTGGGTCAAGGCGACGCCGGCTTTCAACATCGAGCTGTGCGACAAGTTCGGCTTCCTCCCCCTCGAATTCGACGGCGAGAATGATTCCCTCTATCAACCTTTCGACCGCGCAGGCCGCAAGCACATGGAGTACGTGAATGTGCGTGGCGAGTTCACGGACGTCCCCGTGGACGACATGTTGGCCACGTTCGCCGAGAAGTATCCCTACTTGAACGCCGACGGGGACGACGCCGAAAATGCGTTCGGTGCTGAAGCAGACTTCGAACGGGACGTCGAGCTGGAAAGCTCGGGCGAGCGCTAGCTCGCGTCCTGCGCGAGCAGCTCGCAGGGGTCGTGCAGGCGACCCGGTCGCAGCACCATGGGCCATTGGTGGCGTTCGTGACGACACCTTGCCGGCATTCCCGCGTTCCGGCTACGTTCCGGATTCACCTTCGAGGGAGGAGAAGCATCATGGCGAGCCTGCACGACTTCCAAATGGAATCGATCACCGGCGAGACGGTGGATCTCTCGAGCTACGCGGGGAAGGTCTGTCTGGTCGTCAACCTCGCGAGTGCCTGAGGACTCACTCCCCAGTATGCAGGTCTGCATACCCTTCACGAGAACAACGAGTCAGAGGGTTTCACGGTGCTCGGCTTTCCGTGCAATCAGTTCGGCGCACAAGAGCCGGGCAGCAATGCGGAGATCCTCGAATTCGCAACATCCAAATTCGGTGTGACCTTCCCGATGTTCGCCAAGGTCGAGGTCAACGATGACGGCGCCTGTGAGCTCTACCAGTACCTGACGTCGGAGCAGCCGGGCGACGACGGCAACACCGAGATCCCGTGGAATTTCACCAAGTTCCTGGTCGATCGGAACGGTGCCGCGGTGAAGCGCTTCGGGCCGCAGGTGACGCCCGAGGAGCTCGGCGAGGCGCTCGCCGAGCTTCTGTGACGACGAGCGGTCGTGGGTGCCCGCGCGCGGGCGCCCGCGACCACTCCGTCGTGACTTGCCCGGTCAGTCCGATTCGGGCGTGAACTTCACCCGCATGTGCATGCACGAGCGCACGAGATTCGAATTGCGGAATTCCGGGCCGCCGTGCGAGAACTCCATGTCGGGCAGGCGCCGCAGGATTTCCTCGAAGGCGACGCGCATTTCCATGCGGGCGAGGTTTGCGCCCATGCAGAAATGGCTGCCGATGCCGAAGCCGATGTGGGCCGGGTTGCGGTCGATCCGGAATTCGTGCGGGTCGTCGAAGACGCGCGCATCGTGGTTGGCGGCCGAGTAGACGATCAGGACCTCCTGGCCCTGCTTGATCTCGTGGCCCATGAGTTCGGTGTCCTGCAGCACGGTGCGGGAGAACGACTTCACGGGCGTGACGATGCGCACCATCTCCTCGACGGCTTCGGGGATCAGCGACGGATTGTCGAGCAGCTTCTGCCGTTCGTCCGGGTTCTCGATCAGGTACTGCATGCCGCCCGAGATGCCGTTCCGTGTGGTCTCGTTGCCCGCGACCATGATCACGAGCAGCAGCACGAGCAACTCGTCGTTCACCATGCCCTGTAGCTCTTCGGCCTGGCCTTCGAGCGTTCGGACGCCTTCGAAGTCCTTGTCGAGCATGCCGCTGTCGCGCGCACCCGTAAGAATGGAGACGAGGTCCTCCTGGGGGTTCTTGCGTCGGTCCTCGATGATCCCGCTCACGTACTGCGAGTACTCGACGAAGGCCTTGCCGGCACGCGCCATGACCTCGAGATTCCCCTTCTGGCCGTCGGCCGCGATCAGGTCATCGGACCACGCATGGAAGCGGTCGCGGTCCTCCTCGCGGATTCCCATCATGTGCGCGATCAAGCGGATCGGCAGCGGCGCCGCGAAATCGTCGACGAAGTCGCACTCCCCCTTGCTCGCGAACTGGTCGATGGCCTCCTTGCTGATCAGCCGGAACTTCTCCTCGAGTTGTTTCACCATGCGCGGGGTGAAGCCCTTGTTGATCATCTTGCGCAAGATGCCGTGCCGCGGTTCCGCCTCGTCGATGAAGCCGATGACGGTATCCTGCTTCGGCCGCACGCCGTGCGCCGATGTGAAGATCTCCTGATCCTTGGAGACTTCGCAGCAGGCGTCGTAGCCGGTCAGGATCCAGAGCTCGGATTTCTCCGACCAGTAGACCGGCTCGTTCTCGCACAGCCAGTACAGGCGCTCGTTGAGGTCCTGCCCCCAGTTGGCGACATCGGTGAAATCCAGGTCGACGGTGGTCGTGTTCACGATTCTTCTCTCCTGTGCTTCGGACGCAGCAAGGCGCTTTCGAAGAAGCCGAGGGTTCGGCGAATTTGGTCGGATTGCAGCGCCGGGTCGTTCGGCGCGGTCAGCAGCGTTCCGAAGAACGCCAACAAGATGATCTGCGACAGCTCACCCGCGCGGAGATCGCTGTCGATCCGGCCGGCCCGTATCTCGGCTTCGAGGCAGTCGCTCAGCGCCTTCTGGATCGGGTTTTCGTCGAAGTCGGCGTCGACGGGCGGTCGCTGGAAGATCGAGATCGTCGCGCGCAACAGCTCCGGGTCGCCGAGTTCATCGGCGGCGAATTGGGGCGCGCTCGCGAGCGTTTCGAGCAGGCTCGACAGCCGCGGTGGCCCGTCCGCAGTGCCGGGAAGGGCCGCGGCGGCCTTGGCAATGATCCGCTGCCCGAGTTCGAGCAGCACGTGTTCCTTGGTGGGGAAGTGGAAATAGAAGGTGCCCGGAACCACGCCGGCCTTCTCGACGATGTCGCGGATTCGCGCCTTGTCGACGCCCTGCTGCTGGAATTCCTCGATCGCGAGCTCGAACAGCCGGTTGCGGGTTTCCAGCCGCTGCCGCACTCGCTGATTTTCGGATCCATCGCTCATCGCTTTCTCCTGGCGCGATTAGATTGCACAACTTCAGTGAAAATTTCAATGAAATGCTCAATCAGTGCGGAAATGGGACAAATCACCCGAAAAGAACGATAGGCCTGGTTCCCCGTGGGGAAAATCGTTAGAGGATCCCGATCGAACGCAGATGGCGGTCGATGCGACGGATGACGCGGGCACGGCCGAAGGGCGCCAGGTGGCTGCCGCTGAACCAGTGGATCGCGGGCCCGCCCCAATACGCCGACAGCGCCGCCGGGTGCTCGGGCGGGACGATGCGGTCGCCGCGCCCCGCCACGATCAGGGTGCGCTCGGGCGCGATGCGTAGCGGATGGCTGAGGGGGGAGTGGATGCGGAAGCTCCGGCGAAGCTCGTCCTGCGACAGCGCCGCCTCGCCGCCTTCGCGGTGGTGGCGGGTGCGCTCGAAGAAGCGCCAGGCCAGGTCGCCGATGCAGACCGGCGGCACGATCGGGATCACGAAGTCGAGGTCGTCGCAGAGCCCGGCCGTCAGCGCGGCGAGGTAGCCACCGAGCGACAGGCCGAGCACGCCAACTGGGGCGCCGGTTTCTTCCCGGCGCCAGTGAATCACGCGGCGGATCTCGTAGATGGCTTCGCGCATCGCTTCGGAAAGCCGGCTCACATCGGGCACCGCGAAGTGCTCGCCCGAAAACCGCGCGTCGGCGGGAGTGCGCGCGCCGTGGTAGGGCAGGGTGAAGAGCGCGACGTCGAGGCCGCGCTCGAACCACTGCGAGGCCATCAACATCCTCGCGTCGAGTCGCGGGCGCCCCATCGTGAATCCGTGCAGCGCGATCACGGTGCCGCGTGGCCGCCCGATCTCGTGACTCCACAGTTGGGTGTGGATCGGGGTGGGGAGAGTCGAGTCCTCGCTCGGCGCGAACGGCACGTAGTCGCTCTCGATCCGGCAGTCGAAGACCGCACCGCCGTCGAGCCGACGGCGGTAGCGACTTTGCATGCGCAGC
Organism: uncultured Gammaproteobacteria bacterium; assembly: GCA_964196055.1. GTDB lineage: Bacteria > Myxococcota_A > UBA9160 > UBA9160 > SMWR01 > JAFDEI01. The sequence continues at coordinate 5,099 of CAXMSF010000340.1, forward strand.
GTGTGTGGCGGCTCGTTCAGGAACTCGAAGAAGCGCGCGGGCTCGGCCTGGAGTTCCGGGTCGAGCATTCGCTGTGCCGACCGGCGCAGCGCTTCGACGTCCTCCGAACCCGGGATCAGCGCGCGCTCGACCACGAACTGCATCGCGCGCAGCACGCCGGTGTCGAGCGCGGTGCCGACGCCGGTGAAGACGCGATCCGCGACCGTCTCTTGCGGGAACCGCGCGGGCGGGAGCGGAGTGAGTGGTTGCAGCGCGCTGGTCACGAGTTCGACCTCACGTCGTACTGGACGGAAACCGTTAGAGGAGTAGTGTAAACGAAACGGACGCCGGATTGGCGTCTGATCGAGCGAGGCAGGATGCCCCTTCGTCGCCTGACCGGAGCGGATGCGGTGTTTCTCTCGGCCGAGAGGCCCGGTCAGCTGCTTCACGTAATGGGTTTGCTGATTCTCGACCCGACCACGGTGCCGGGCGGCTATTCGTTCGAGCGGTTTTGCGCATTCGCTGCGAGCCAGCTGCCGGCCCTCACGCCGTTGCGCCGGCGGCTCGTCGAGGTGCCGGGTGGGCTCGCACGCCCGTTCTGGAGTGAAGCCGCCGACGTCGATCTCGCGTACCACATCCGGCGCGCGGCGGTGCCCGCTCCGGGAGGCCCACAGGAGCTGGCCGCGATGGTGGTCGAAATGGCGGAGCGGCCACTCGATCGCAGCCGCCCGCTCTGGGAGATGCTCATGGTCGAGGGCCTCGCGGGCGGGCAGGTGGCGATGATCGCGAAACTCAGCCACGCGATGATGGACGGTATGGCGGGTGTGCGGTTGATGGCGTCGCTCTTCAACGTCTCCCCCGAGATTCCGGATCCGCCCGTGGTGGATGACGCGACCGCCGACAAGTTTCCGGGGCCGCTCGAGCTGCTCGCGGGTTCGGTTCCGTGGCTGATGCGGCGGCCGTTGCGCGCGCTGAGCGCGGGCTTGGGAAGCGCTCGCTGGCTGTTCGACGCGCTGGCATCGAGACCCAATGCTGGGGAGGAGGCGCCGGAAGTGCCGGTTGGGCGTTGTTGGCTCAACGCACCGCTCTCGCCACGCCGCGCAATCGCCTGGGTGACGCTGCCCCTCGCTGATCTGCGCGAAATCGGCCACGCGCACGATGCCACCGTGAATGATGTGCTGCTCGCGGTGTTGGCCGGAGCGCTGCGACGTTACGCCGAGCCGCGTGATCTGCTGCCCGAGCAGCCGCTCGCGGCGGGCGTGCCGGTAGCGTTGCCGAACGAGGAAGGGCGCGACAACGCGGTCACGGCGATCGTCGTCGGCCTCGCGACCGACGAAGCCGATCCGGCCGCGCGACTGTTCGCGATCCGCGATGCCATGCGGCGGCAGAGGCTTCGCCGCGGCAGCACGGTGGGTGAAGATCTGAGGGCCTGGGCGGATGTGCCGCCGCCGCTGATCTTCTCACTGGCCGCGCGGGCGTACACGGATCTCGACATCGAAGCCTGGATCACACCGATCTGCAATCTCGTGGTGTCGAACGTCCCCGGGCCGCCGCAGGCCCTCTATCTCGCTGGCGCGAAGCTCGTCGCGATCTACCCGCTCGGCCCCGTCTTCAGCGGAATCGCGCTGAATGTGACCGCGATGGGCTGCGGTGACGGCCTCGACATCGGGCTCGTCGCGTGCCGCGAGGTGCTTCCGGAGCCCTGGGCACTCGCCGAGGCGCTGCCCGAAGCGCTTGCTGAGCTCCGCGAATCACTCGTGCTTACGAAAGCCGCGTATTCGCACGCGGCCGCAGACTAGGAGCCTGACCCAAG
>CAXMSF010000341.1:0-3174 GCA_964196055.1 uncultured Gammaproteobacteria bacterium
ACTCAAGACGGTCGATTGGCCCAGTGACTTCGTTCCCGTGGGAAGCTTCACGAGCATCGACGACGCCAAGGCACGAGTTCCGCGCCGCCCGATCGCTCAGGACGAGCCGCTCCTCGAAGCGTCGCTCTTGCCGATCGGCGCTGAGGCGGGCCTGGCCTCGGTGATCGAGCAAGAGCTGCGAGCCGTGTCGGTGAAGGTCGATCCAGTGATCGGCGTCGCCGGCTTCGTGAACCCCGGCGCTCGCGTCGATGTCCTGGCAACCCTTCGCAGGATCGACCGGAGTTCCAAGCTCCCCTATTCGCGGGTGATCCTCCAGGACATCGCCGTGCTGGCGGTCGACCAGAAGATGGAAACGGCAAGCAACGGCGAGCCTGAGCTCGTCAGCGTCGTGACGCTTCACGTCAACCCGCAACAGGCGGAGCAGCTCATCTACAGCGCTCATGAGGGCCGCCTCCAACTCGCACTGCGGGGTCCCGGCGACCACGAGATCGTCAAGACCCGAAGTGTCGGTGTCGCAGACATCATGGGCCAGCCCACGACCAAGAAGAATCGCACCTACTCGGCGACGACCAGCGTGCAGGTTCTGAAGGGGTCGTCGGTTTCGAGCAAGAAGTTCTAGAACGGCCATGCAGACGAAACGGAGAAACCTGATGAGATACCATGCTTCCATCGACGAAAAGTGGATCCCGCTCGTTCGCGCGCTGTGGGTGACGCTGCTGATTGCCATCGTGACCTTCTACGCCGGCGCCTTGCGAGCCGCAGAATTGCCGGCGGACACCCAGGTGCTGCGGCCCTCGGCTGCGACGGCAGCGATATTCCTCGAGCCCGCCGACTCCGCCAGCAACATGGTGAGCGCGCTCGAGATCGCGCGCGGCAAGTCGGTCTACGTGAAGACCGGCTACAACGTCAAGCGCGTCTCGGTCGGCAACCCCGACTTGCTGGATGTGGTCGTGTTGTCACCGCGCGAGCTGCAGTTCGTCGCCAAGGCGATGGGCAGTACCAACGTGTTGGTCTGGGACAGCAAGGGCAACCCCCAGGCTTCGATCGAAGTCGAAGTGGGGACTCCCGAGTCCTACCTCCAGCGCGGCTTGCACCGCATTCTCGGAAATCCGGGGATCCGGGTGGAGAGTGCCGGATCCGCCATCGTGCTGAAGGGAACCGTCCCCAGCGCGCTGGCGGTCGAGCAGGCGCTTACCGTCGCCCGAGCGTTCGTGGGTGACGGCAAAGACACCGAAGTCGTGAATCTCCTGCAGGTCGCCGGCAATCAGCAGATCATGCTGAAGGTCGTGATCGCGGAGGTCTCGCGCAAGATCACGCGCGAGATGGGCGTGAACTGGAGCGCCCTGATCGAAGCGGGCGGCGGACAGATCGGTCTCGCCGGCATGATCGGAGGGCTCACAGCACCCGACACGGGCGGCGAGCAGCTGATCTCGAGTGCTATCAATCTGGCCGCCGGCTTCAGCAGTTTCGGAAGCCTCGAGATGCTCAAGGTCTACCTCGACGTTCTCGACCGGCGCGGCATGACCAAGATCCTCGCGGAGCCCACGCTCATCGCGCGTAGCGGCGAACCGGCGAGCTTCCTGGTCGGCGGCGAAATTCCGATTCCGGTCGCCCAGGGCGGCGCCTTCGGCTCGATCACGGTGGAGTACAAGAAGTTCGGCGTCGGCCTGAACTTCACACCGACCGTGATCGGCCCGGACCGTATCCACCTGCAGGTTGCTCCGGAAGTGAGCAAGCCGGACATCACCTTCGGCCTGACACAGGAAGATCTGATCATTCCCGCCTTCAACACCCGCCGCATCTCCACGAGCGTGGAGTTGTCGCACGGCCAGACCTTCCTCATCGCCGGCCTGCTGAGCGATGAACTGCAAGAGCAGGTTGCCCAGTACCCGCTGCTCGGCCAGATCCCGATCCTCGGGAATCTGTTCCGGAGCGCGAAATTCGAGAAGAGCGAAACCGAGTTGCTGGTTCTCGTGACTCCCGAGCTCGCCAAGCCGATGGGAGCCGAGCCCGTGCAACTGCCGACGGATCACTTCATCGAGCCCACAGCGGCCGAATTCTACCTGCTCGGAAAGATGGAAGGGAAAGCCAAAGAACAGCGCGAGCCCGGCGGCCTGATCGGCGAATCCGGCTACCGCGTATCTCCCAACAGCAAGGAGTCCTCCGATGAGTAAGGCCCTATCGATCCTGATTCTGACCCTGGCCGTCGGCGCATTCGTCGGCTGCAACCACAACGGCGCCGTCGAGCAGAACTTCGGCAACGCGTATCGCGAGGCGGTCGCTCGCACGACGGACGACCCGGAAGGCTCGGCTGCGAACGCAGAGCGCCCGGCACCGTCCGGACTCGACGGCAAGACCGCCAGCCAGGTGATCGAGCGCCACCGCCAGACCCTTCAGCCCGGCAGCGCACCGGCGCTTCCGTTGCCGATGATCGTCACCGACGGCGACAGCCTCGGCGGCATGTAAGGAGCCCGATGATGGCCCAGCAAATTCCGAACGATCGAATGCGCCAGACAGCCCGCCGCAGCGGCGGTGCCGCGATGATCACCGTGCTGGTCGCCCTGGTTACGCTGCTCGCCGCGTCGGCGCTGGCCATCGACGTCGGCCTGATCTGGGCGGCGCGGACTCAGGTGCAGAACGCCGCCGACGCCAGTTCGCTGGCGGCGGGACGCCACATGATCACGAGCAACCCCGATGCCGTGACGCTGACGCAGTCGCGCGCCGCGGCCGTCGGGCAGGCGGCCCTGAACCGGACCGTCTCGAACGCGTCGGTCAGCATCGCGAGCGAAGACGTGGTCTACGGAAATTGGGATCCCGACAGCCGGACCTTCGACACATCGGTCGACCTCGGGGATCCCGCCGTGGTCACCGGCGTCCAGGTGACGGCCCGGCTGGACGGCGCCAACAACAGCACCGTCCCCGCCATCATGTCGCGCATCGTGGGGCGAGACGAATTCACCGTCATCGCCAGCGCGACCTCCTATCTGGGCTTCAAGGGCAGCGTGTCGCCGGGTGAGGTCGAACTTCCCATCGCCATCGACTGCTGCAAGCTGAAGGGGAGCGATTGCCGCCAGGACTACTGCGCCACCATCGCGACACCGCCGAACGCCTGCGACCTCGTCGAGCCGCAAGACGAAGGCGAGAACACGGTGAGCTGCCTCGAGTTCCATTCGA
>CAXMSF010000342.1:0-7534 GCA_964196055.1 uncultured Gammaproteobacteria bacterium
AGCGCGCGCAGCGACTCGGGGTCGTCGCCGTCGCCCAACACGATCGGGAGTGCGCTCGAATCGACACCGGCCACCTCGCCGATCTGCTTGCGCACGGCTTCGAGTTTGGCGCGATTGCGCCCGCCGATGGCCCAGCGAAGCTCGCCCCCCACCGCGTAGCGCCCGAGCAGGTATTCGGCGGTGAGTCGCCCGGTGAAGCCGCTGGCCCCCCAGACGACGATGTCGTGAGTGCGATTCGGTGCGGTCATGTGGGTCCTCCTGCGTGTGTGGAGCGCGCTCAGCCGGCGACGGGATGACCGGCCCAATATGCCACGCACCGCCGGCTAAGTGCCCGGAGTATATGACTCACGGTCACACTAGAATGGAATCTCTTGGTTCTCAGATGCGTGTCTTCGTGGTATAAGGGCCACGGGGTAACCGCTCCTCGGCGCCAAATCGGGTCGACGTCCTCGGACCACGCTTCGGTTGACGGCTCCCTCGCATTTCCCTGAGAATATTCCGGAGAGGGGTCTCTGGGACGGGACGGGCGTTCCCCGGCATTGCCGGGGAGCGCCCTCGTCGTTCATGGGCTCGATGACGCTCAGCCGTGCGTCGGCCGATTCTCGGGTCAGGCTTCCGGCTACGGAATACAGGTGCTGTAGACCAGCTCCGGCTGCTTCGCTTTGTCGAGCGCGATGACGTGCAGGCGCAGGCTGGCGTCCGGGTGTGCGTCCACGCGCATGAAGCCCGGGGCGGCCAGCGACATCAGGTCGGAGCGCTGGCGTCGCACGTAATCGATCTTCTTCAGGCTGCCTGCGCCGCTCACGGCGTGGAACACTCCGGTCGGGTCGACGTGCACTTGAAGGCTGTGTTCGTGGCCGGCAGCTACGAGCGTCGGGTGACCCGGGCTGAAGTGTTCCTTCGCGGCGTCTAGGTAGGCCTGGTAGTTCTTGCTCATCATGTCGGTGTCGGTGACGCCGAGCATCCGCGACAACGGAAAGATCGAGCCGATCACCGGCAGCGGAATCCAGAGATTCGGATTGATCATTCGCAGCGGGAACAGGTGCTCCCGCCAGGTGAAATAGCCGCCGTGGGGGCCGGTGGTGAGCATGGGCGGGTGTGTGACGAAGACCGCGCGGCGATCGCCGGTTCCGCCGAGCACCTCGTCGAGGCGCTTCGCGATCCGGCGCTCTCCCCGCACTGCGACCGGATCGCAGTGGTCGAAGGGGCCGCCCGGGTTGTTGAACTGGTGGAGGGTTGCCCACAGGTCGAAGAAGATCAGTTCGAGGTGATCGCCGAAGTTGAAGCTGTCCGGGCCCGCGCAGCCGCCCGCCGGGTGGACGGAGATGTTCGGTGCGCGTTTCGAGAGATAATCAGCTTGCGAGCGCGCGCGCGCGGCACCGCCCGGCTTGCCCTGGTTCCAGTCGTGGTTTCCGAGCGTGAAGAAGCCACGGGCCTCGCCGACCGCGCTGATCTGCGCTTCGAGCTGGCGCAGCGCGTGTTCGCGCCCCGCTTCCCCTTCGAGAGGCAGACCCGCCGGGTAGATGTTGTCGCCGAGGACCGCGACCGCAGTTCGATCGGCGCCGAGCGTGGCGACGCTCTGCTCGACGGCATCGGCGAGCGCGACGAGAACCGGGTCGACTAGCGCGTTCGGGTCCGCAGATGTGGCATCGGGCAGGGTGGGTTCGCCCGCATCGCCGATCAGGAAGAGTGATTCGGTGGCTTTCGTGGTCGTGCGGCAGACGTACGGCGGGTCGAATTCCGGATGCAGACCCTTGGGCGTGCAGGCCGGGAACAACGCGACCGAGAGGCAGAGCACGAGCGGCAAGCTGAAGGGGGAAGTGTGGTGGTGCACGGTCCCTACGAGGGTGGTGCGGGGTTCGGATTGCGGCCGAGTGTAGGGTAGTCGCACTCCTGGCGTCTGCTCTATTCTTCAGCGTTTCCGGAGCACCCCGCCGACGAAGGAGTCGATCATGCGTCCCGCCTACATTCTTGGAGCCGCCCGCAGCCCGATCGGCCGCCGCGGCAAGAGCCTGTCCACCGTTCACCCCGTCGACCTGCTCGGCCGCGTGCAGGCGGGTGCACTCGACAGACTCGGCATTGCTCCCGACCAGGTGGGGCAGCTCGTGGGTGGCTGTGTGGGCCAGGTCGGCGATCAGACGTTCAATATCACGCGCCAGGCGTGGCTCGCGGCCGGTCTGCCCTACGAGGTTCCTGCGACCACCGTCGATGCGCAATGTGGCTCGGCCCAGCAGGCGACGAGCCTGGGCGTCGGGCTGATCGGTTCGGGTCAGGAGGACATCGTGATGACGAGCGGTGTCGAATCGATGAGCCGCGTCGGCATGGGGGCGAGCTTTCACGGCGGCAATCCGATGCCCGAGAGTTACACGTCGCATTACGCGATCGGCACGCAGTTCGCGGGTGCGCAGACGCTAGGCGAACGCTACGGCGTAACCCGTCAGGACTGCGACGACTGGGGCCTCGTCAGCCAGCTGCGCGCGAACGCGGCCTGGGATGCGGGGGTTTTCGATCGCGAGGTGATTCCGATCGAGGCGCCGCTCGTTGGTGAGGACGGTCAGCCGCTCGAAGAGACGCAGCTCGTGACGCGCGACGAAGGGCTGCGGCCGACGACCGAGGAGGGGCTCGCGTCGCTCGCCCCCGCACCGGGCCAGGAAATGCACACCGCGGGGACATCGTCGCAGATCTCCGATGGTTCCGCGGTCGTGATCCTCGCGTCGGAAGAGGGTGCGGCGCGCGTCGGCGTGGCGCCGCGCGGACGCATCATCGCGACGACGCTGGTGGGTGTCGATCCGGTCGTGATGATGGAAGGGCCGATTCCGGCGACGAAGAAGGTGCTCTCGATGGCGGAGCTGACGCTCGCAGACATGGATGTGATCGAAATCAACGAGGCGTTCGCGTCGGTGGTGCTCTCATGGGAGAAGGAGTACCAGCCCGACATGAAGCGCGTGAATCCCAACGGCGGTGCAATTGCACTGGGCCACCCGGTGGGTTGCACGGGCGCGCGTCTGATCGGCACTGCACTGCACGAACTCGAGCGCACGGGCGGTCGCTACGCACTCGTGACGATGTGTTGTGGTGGCGGCCTCGGCACCGGAACGGTGATCGAACGCGTCTAGACGCGTGAAACGCGAATCCAGGAGCATGGACCGAGAATCGGGCCATGCTCCTGGAGATCATTTTCGCTTCAGCTGCCCATCGTTCTCGCGGATGAACGCGCGGATCTCGTCCGTCTGGCCGAGGATCAGATCCCATTCATCCGCATAGAAGGTGACCGGAAAGCGGCGGATGCCGTACAGCGACACGGCCCCCTTCTGGCTCACCTGGAGCCGGAGCCCCTCCTTCTTCTGGGTCTTGAGAGCTTCGTTCTCGGCGCGAAGTCGTTCGAGTTCGGCTCTCAGGTCTTCGTCTTGCTCGCTCATTTCGTCTCCTTCGGGGCGGGGCTGGAGGATAACGCGCTTGCACGCGATCCCTAGCGCGGCACCAAACCGCCGTCGATATTGATGGTCGCTCCGGTGACGAAGCTGGAGGCATCACTCGCCAGATAGAGCGCGAGTCCGACGATCTCGTCCGGGTGCGCCGCGCGTTTCATCAGCGCCGCGTTCTTCATGAGCTCTTGTACGACGGGCGGGTTGTTGCGGACCATGTCGGTGTCGACCGTGCCGGGCGCGATGGCGTTCACCCGAATCTGCTTCGAAGCGAGTTCCGCTGCAAGCGAACGCGTGTAGGCGAGCAGGCCGGCCTTCGCGGCTGCGTACATGTGCGTCATCTGGCCGAACAGGAACGCGCCCGCGCTCGACAGGTTGACGATGGACGCGTGCCCGCTGGTTTCGAGGTAGGGCAGGGCGTACTGCATCAGGAAGACGGGACCGCGCAGATTCACGCCGAAACTCTTCTCCCACGCCTCCGGTGTGATCTCGCCGAGCGGTAGCGCGAGCGCGTTGGCGGCGTTGTTCACGAGGACGTCGATGCCGCCGAATCGCTCCACCGTCGCGGAGATCAGGCGCTCGAGTTGGTCGAGATCGCCCGCGTGGGTGGCGATACCGAGCGCTTCTCCGCCGGCCGCCTCGATCGCGGCGGCGGTGCTGTCGCACGCGTCCTGCTTTCGGCTTGCAACGACCACCTTCGCGCCCGCGAGCGCATAGGTTTCGGCGATGGCGCGGCCGATGCCCCGAGTGCCTCCCGTTACGATCGCGACGCGGCCGTCGAGGCGGAACAATCGATCGAGCTCCTGACGGTTCACGACGGTTTGGTGAACTCCATGTCGGCGAGCGTCCAATAGCCCCGCATGGCGACGAGTTTGCCGGCCTCGTTCAGGCGGTAGGTGAAGATCGAGCGGACCTTCGTGACGACGCCGTTCTCGAGCGTGGTCGTCAGTTCCATCACGTGGGCCGCCTCGTTGCCGACCGAGTGGCTCTCGTGGGTCACGATGACGATGTTCGATTTGGCGATGTGCTTGTCGTAGAAGGCGCCGACCTCGGCCTTGCCCTGGATGCCCCGGCCGGTCGGGTTGGTCGGCCCGGTGCCGATCGGATCTTCGATACAGACGTCGTCGGCCATCAAGTCGAGCCACGCCTGTTTGTCGTGCGCCTGTACGGCGGCCCACGAAGCGCGAGCGACCTTCATGGCGGGGTGGTCTTCGTTCATGGGGATCTCCTGACTCGAGTCGCGCACCGTTGCGAGCGCCCTCGAGGGTAGCTCTCTGGATGAGACCGAGTCCGCTGTTGTCGCCGGCTGCATGCACCGCCGCCGCAGGCGGGCTCGAATGGCATCGTACAACGCCGTGACGGCTTGGGCCTCGGTCCCGAAAAATGGGATTCGATCGTCATCTCCGCAAGCTATGCTCGTCTTCGCCGCCGCTTTCGTTGGAGCACCGGGCATGACGAACGCTTATCTCGCAGGTTCGGAACCTTCTCTCGATCGGAGGGGTGGCACACCGCCGCCCGTCGCGCCCGGTTCACTGCCCTTTCTCGGGCATCTGCTCGGTTTTCGCCGCGATCCGATCGCGATGATGCGGCAGGTTCGCGACGATTGCGGCGAGATCGGCGAGCTGCGCCTCGCCGGCCAGAAGATCGCGATGCTGTACGGATCCGAAGCCCAGGAGGCGTTCTTTCGCGCGCCCGAGGAGGTCCTCGACCAGGGGTCGGCCTATCCGTTCATGAAGCCGATCTTCGGGGAGGGCGTGGTGTTCGACGCGACCCCCGAGCAGCGCAAACAGGCGATGAAGAATCAGAGCCTGCGCGACAGTTTCATGCGTGGCCACGCCGAAGTGATCGCGGCCGAGACAGAGCGCATGGTTGCGGATTGGGGCGACCGGGGTGAGGTCGACGTACTCGACTTCTTCGCAGAACTCACGATCTATACATCGAGCGCGTGCCTGATCGGCCGCGAGTTTCGCGACGAACTCGGGCCCGAATACATTCCGATCTTCAAGGATCTCGAGCGTGGGACCGACGCCTTCGCGTACGTGAACCCCTATCTCCCACTGCCCGCGTTTCGACGGCGTGACCGCGCGCGCCGCGATCTGGTCTCACTGATCGAGGCGATCTTCGAGCGGCGCAAGCAGTCCGGGAAGGAATACACGGACCTGTTCCACATTCTGCATCAGCTCCGCGATCGATCGGGGACGCGTCGTTATACCGACGATCAGATCACGGGCATGTTCATTTCGATGATGTTTGCGGGGCATCACACGACTTCGGTGATCGCGTCGTGGACCCTGCTCGAGTTGCTGATGCATCCCCAGTGGATGGTGCGAATCGTCGACGAACTCGATGCGATGTACGCGGACGGCCGCGACGTGTGTTATCAGGCGCTGCGTGAGATTCCCCTACTCGAATGCGCGCTCAAGGAGACGCTGCGGCTCCATCCTCCTCTGATCATCCTCATGCGCAAAGCCATGTGCGATTTTCACTACAAGGACTGGACGGTACCGGCCGGAAACCTTGTCGCGGCCTCGCCCGCGGTTTCGAATCGCGACCCGGATCATTTCCCCAACCCCGACGACTACGTTCCCGAGCGCTATCTCGGCGACCGTGCCGAGGACAAGCAGTCCTTCGCATGGATTCCGTTCGGTGCGGGTCGCCATCGCTGTGTCGGTGCCGCATTCGCGATGACCCAGCTGAAGGCGATCTTTTCGATTCTGTTGCGGAACTTCGAATTCGAGCTCTCGCAGCCGAAGGAGAGTTACGGCAACGACTTGACGAAGCTCGTCGTCGCCGTGCGTCAACCCTGCCGTGTCCAGTATCGGCGCCGCGATGCGAAGCGCGTCGTGAAGTCTTCGGATTCGGCGGCCTCCGAAGTCGGCGCCGCCGAGGGCAAGCCGTTTCGTGTTCGGGTCGATCAGGATCTTTGCCAGGGGCACGGCGTTTGCGTGAACGAGGCGCCCGAGGTGTTCGCGCTCGATCGCGCCACGATGAAGGTGCGGGTCGTCGATGAAACACCGCCGCCGTCTCAGCGTGCGGCCGTGGAGTCGGCGGTGAGGTACTGCCCAACGCACGTTCTCAGCATCCACGACACGGATGCTGATGGATCGGAGGAAGGAGAGGAATGACGGGATTTCCGCGCCAGGAAATGGAAGACATGGTCGGCCGCTGGGTGGCGGCGAACAACGAGGCCGGCCGCAGCGGCGACTGGTCGAAGATGTCGCAGTTCTACACCGAAGATGCGATCTACAGCTGGAACAACGGTGCGAACTGGGAGTTCGTCGCGCGCGGTCGTCAGCAGATTCACGAGTGGGCGTTCGGCAGCGAGATGGCGGGCCTCGAACACTGGACCTATCCGTACGTCCGCAGGTTGATCGACGATGCGAAGGGGGAGTTCATGGGGATCTGGCGACAGCTCGCGCCCGTGAACGACCCGGATGGGAACCCCTATGAAATCGCGGGCACCGGTGGCTCGTGGTTCCGCTATGCAGGCAACCAACAGTGGTGTTGGCAGCGGGATTTCTTCGACCACGGCAATGCGGGCGCGGTCTTCGGTGCGATGGCGAAGAACGGCCAGCTCACACCGGAAATGATCGAAAGAATGAAGAAGGGCTCGAATATGGCGGGCTGGGTGAGGCGCGGCGAATTCGACTGGTACGAGACGCTCGCCGACAACGAAGCGGAATAGCCCCATTTCGGGCGTGCGGCGGCGCCGCCACTCGAGTCGAAGCAGTGGCCGGCCGATCAGCGGAGTGGTCCGGCAACACGAGCTAGGCTCGTGGTCGAGGAGCATGCAGTGATCGCCGTCGTCATCCCGTGCTACCGAGTGCGCAAGCAGATCGTCGAAGTCCTGTCCGCGATCGGGCCGGAATGTGACGCAATCTATGTCATCGATGACGGCTGTCCGGACGACAGCGGCGGGCGGGTCGAATCCGAGTGTCGCGACCCGCGAGTTCATGTGATTCGTCACGGCGAGAATCGCGGTGTGGGCGCTGCGACGGTCACCGGCTACCGCGCGGCGTTGGAAGATGGGGCGAAGTGGATCGTGCGAATGGACGGCGACGGCCAGATGGACCCGGCGCTGATCCCGCTCCTGGTACGTCCGATCCAGC
>CAXMSF010000343.1:0-8062 GCA_964196055.1 uncultured Gammaproteobacteria bacterium
GCCGTTGATGAAGGCGCGGGTTTCGGGGGCGAGGTCGTTGAGCGGCATGAACGAGCTCCAGGCGTGGGATGGACGGGGTGAGGGGCGCGCGATCAGGACCGGATGCGATAGAGGTGCTGGCCGAGCGGCTTCACGTCGAGCCGGCCGGAGGATCCGAGGATGTCCTGAAAGCGCTGCAACCGCTGTTGCATTTCATCGACGGAGATTCCGGGGTAGACCGCCCGCCGCGCGCTCGCTGTAGCGGCCCGCCGGGATGTCCGCCGCTCGCGGGAGAGCTTCGAGGTGATTTTTTCGAGGCGCAGGCCGGCGATGCGACGCCGCGCAGCGAGGCGTTGGGGCAGGGGGGGCTTCGGCAGTTCGGCGCCTCCCCGCGTGAACTCGTCGATGACGTCGAGGATCCGGTCGCACGCGAGCGGGCCGTCGAGGGGGGCGACGAACTCGCCGAGCAATCGCTCGCGCTCCGCGCCTTCGGCACATGCGAGCTCGCCGGCGAGGATCCGCTGCAATTGCCGTTGCAGGCTCTCGAAGTCCGGGCATGGGTGGCTGATCAGGTTCGGCAGCCGGAAGGCGCGCCCCAGATCGAAGCCGCCGTCGATCGACGGCCCGTAGCTGAGGGTGGGAACGTCCAACAAGTTGGATTCGACACCCGTGGTGCAACCGTTGTGGATCGTCGCGCGCGAAGCGATCAACCACGGGATCACATTGCCTTCGTTTTCGATCACGACGTTGTCGAACTTCCCCGCGATCTCGTGGTAGACCTCGGGCTGCTCGGAGGGGTGCGGCCGGACCAGCACGGTGATCTCCGGGAAGGCCCGCGCGAGTTCGGGGATCATGTGCTGAAAGCGGACGAAGCTGGCCTGCTTGTGACGGTAGAGACCTTCGGCGAATTCCCGGGTCATTCCGCGCGCACCGATGCCGAGGGTGCGCGCGTCGCCTTCGGCGCCGTCGTTCAGGAAGATCCCGCGATTCGAGTTGACCAGCGGAAAGTTGGTATTGACGAGGACGAAGTCGCCGTTGGCGTCGCGCAGCGCCGCCGCCTCGGACTCGAAATAGGGGCGGATCTCGCGTCGCAGCAGGTCGAGGCGGGGGTTGCCGGTGACGTGGATGGGCGATTCCCGGAACTGTGGATTCGAACGCCACAGGTCGGCACTCTCGGGGCCCCAGGCGAAGAGATGCGAAATGTATTGCCCGGCGTCCGGCGCTACACGTTTTCCGAAGTGCGTCGTGGGGGGGTAGTGGACGAGCGCTTCTTCGTCCCAGCCCGCAATTTCGTGCCCGAGCCCGCGAATGAACTTGAATTTCTCGACGCTCTGGGCGCCCATGCCCTTCGAGATGAACACGCTGCGTGGGAACGAGGCGATGCGCGCGAGGATCGTCTTCAGCTTGCCGATCACCACCGGGTAACCGCGCTGTGCCGCGACGCAGGCCAGCAGCAGTTTCGCGTCGAGTTCTCGCACCTGGATCTCGACGGGAATGATCAACGGAATCCGGGAATTCGAGCCCAATCGGTCGCCCCTGTCTTGCTCGGGCCTCATCCTATCCGCGCGCCGCGATCGCGGCAATTCGGCGGGGAAGGCGGGGCGTTCATCGCTGCGTCAGCAGTTCGTCGAGGAGCGTGCGGAGGCGTCCGAAGACTTCGTCCAATGCGAAAGCGGCCACCGCCTGGGCCCGCGCCGCGGCGCCGAGCTTGGCGCGTTGCTCGGCGTCGGCGATCAGCGTCGTGATGGCCGAGCGGATCTCGCCTACCTCGGGTCGCACGAGCCAGCCCGTTCGGCCGTGGACCAGCAGATTCCGGATTCCCGGCGAATCCGCCCCCACGCACGCTCGCCCGCACGCCATGGCCTCGATCAGCGCTTTGGGGTGGCCTTCCCAGCGTGAGAGGTTCACGCTCAAGCGCGCTTGATTGAGCAACTCGGGCAGACGATCGTTTTCGACGCCGGGGATCAGGTCGAGCGCCAGCTTCCGCTCCTCGGCGATTCGAAGCAGGCGGTCGCGCCAGCTGCCGCTCCCGATGATTCGCACGCGAAGTCCGGTTCCTGCGAGGGCCTCGAGGAGCAGCTGGTGTCGCTTCTTCTCCGCGAGCCGGCCGACCGAGATCACGTCGACGGTCTCCGGCTGTTCGAGCGGTCGGAACATTTCGGTATCGACATAGTTCGGGATCACCGCGATCTTCGCCGCGTCGATGCCGTAGTGGCGGACCAGCCATTCGGCGAGCGCCTGCGTGGGCACCAGACAGCGGTCCGCGAGCCGGAAGACGGTCCTTTCCTCCAGCGACCGGCGCTTCACGTGAAAGCCGCTGTGACCCGCGGACTCCTCCCGTTCGCCGTAGACGTAGCCGCAACGGGCGACGAGCTTCGCGCCCCACAACTTGGCTGCGGCGATCGCGGGCCAGCCGCTGTGCGCCTGGTTGGTGAGGATGACCGAGGGGCGATCGCTCGCGCGCGGGTATCGGAGCAGCGGCAGGGCCGCGCCGTAGAGCGCATCCAGTCGGCGGGGGAGCAGCCAGGGCCATTGCGGCTGCGTGCGCGACGGAAAGCCCGGGGAGGGGACGTCGCGCGTTCGATCGTAGCTGTAGAACGACACGCCCCAACCCGCCTCGGCGAGGCGTCGGTAGATCGCGACCTCGCGCGAGAGGCTGCCGAGTTGCTGCCAGTCGCCGAGGCCCCGCCCGTTGCTCAAGAAGACGGCCAGTTCTCGGCGCTCGCTTCGTGCCATGGGCCGGCTCTCCCAGGGGCCGCTCGCGACGATCGACATCGCAGCCGTCGCCGTCGTGCGACTCTCACCACCGCGGCCCGCCCCCCGGGGCCGGCTCGCGGCGAATTCTCATTGCTTCGGGCGCCCTTGGCAAGGGGGGCGCGATTGCATACTCCTCTTTCCGCTTCCGCTTCCGCGGCATCGGGGACCTTCCGCCTGCATGGACTTCTCAGTCGTCATGCCCTGCTACAACGCCGAACGCTTCATCGGCGCGAGCCTGCAGTCCGTCGCAGCGCAGACGCTGCAGCCCCGCGAGGTGATCGTGGTCGACGACGGCTCGTCGGACGCGAGCCTCGAGGTGATCGCTTCCTCGCCCGTGTCCGTGCGTTTGCTCCACAGCGATCGACGCGGCGGCGCCGGCGCGCGGAATGCCGCCATCGAAGCCGCCACGGGAGATTGGCTGGCGTTCCTGGACGCGGACGACGTCTGGTATCCGAACCATCTCGCGCGCGCGGCGGAGTCGATTCGGCGCTTCGAAGCGATCGCCTACATCAACCACTACGACCGAATGGACGCGACCGGCGACGGCATTCGGGCGCGAAAGTGCCCCGTAGACGAGTACGTCGTCGGCGCCGGGCTCGACGAGTACGTCGCGCTGTTCGCGCAGTACGGTCATTTCGTCGGGATGTCGGCGTGCCTGGTCGCGACGAGTCGCGCTCGCGCGGTAGGCGGCCTGCAGGAAGCGCAGAAGCGCCGGCACGACATCGAGTTCTGGCTGAGGGTCGTGAGCGGCGAGCGCTGGGTCTTCGACCCGCTCGCCACCTCGGCCTACCGCAAGCACAGCCCCGGCAGCCTCTCGGCGGACTCGGCGGATGCGGCGTTCTACGGCTTCACCGCGTTCTTGAAACATCGCGACGCAGCCGTCGACCGCGACCGCTTCGACGGGGTTCTGCGCGAACGCGCCCGATCCGCGATTTCGCGCAGCTTCTCGGGCAGCCGCGAAGCGCGCGAGCGCGCCTACCGCGTGGCCTTCGAGTACCTGAGCCCGCAACACAAGCTGCTGCTCGGGCTGTCGCGGCGCTTTCCGCCTCTGTTCCGGCCGCTGCGAGCGTTGAAGCTCGTATGAGGCTTCGATGACCGCCGAATCGAATCGACGCGCGCACATTGCGCTGTTCATCTACGGGCCGACGGGGGGCGGCGCAACCAGGCGCAGCTTTACGCTCGCCGAAGGTTTTGCGGCTCGCGGGCATCGGGTCGACCTCGTCGTCGTGAATGCGGAAGGGCCGCTCTCGGAAAGTGTGCCCGACGGCGTGACGCTGCTCGTGCTCGATTCGCCGCTGATCCGTCTGGCCGGGCGGATGAAGCGCGGGCGGCGGAAGCGCAGCATCACGGCCAGCATTCCCGCCCTGGCGCGCTATCTGCGGCGCGAGCGTCCCGATGTCTTGATGTCGGCGGCGAACCACGTTCACCTCACGGCGCTATTCGCCGCCCGCATCTCGCGCGCGCCGGTTCGGCTCGTGCTCCGAGTGAGCAATCACCTCACGCAATCTCACGAGGGCGGCACGGAACGCCCGCGGCCCTACCGCTTGAAGCTGGCTCGGCGCGCCTACGGCTGGGCCGATGCGATCATCGGTGTGTCGCAGGCCATCGCGGACGACCTCGTGGAGCACACGGCCATTGCGCGCGCCGACGCTCACGCGATCACGAATCCGACGTACACGCCGGCGATCGAAGTCCGGGCGGCGGAGCCGGTCGAACACCCGTGGCTCGAATCGGGAGCGCCGCCGCTGCTGCTGGCAGCCGGTCGCCTCGCGCCCGCGAAGGACTTCTCGACCCTGCTGCGCGCGTTCGCACGGGTTCGGTCGGTTCGGCCCGCGAATCTCGTCATTCTGGGCGAGGGCGGGCGCAGGGCCCAGATCGAAGCGCTGATTCGCGAACTCGGTCTCGCGGGGGCCGTCGCGCTGCCCGGATTCGTCGACAACCCCTTCGCGTGGATGTCGCGGGCTGCACTCTTCGTGCTGTCGTCCGCCTGGGAGGGGTCGCCCGGCGTCCTGGTCGAGGCGCTGGCCTGCGGCTGCCCGGTCGTCAGCACCGACTGCCCGAGCGGCCCCGCCGAGATCCTCGCGGGCGGGAGCTACGGGCGTCTGGTTCCGGTGGGCGACGATGCCGCGCTCGCCGAGGCCATTCTCGAAGCCCTGGCGACGCCGGCCGATCGCGAAGTCCTTCGCTCGCGCGCTCGCGCGTTCGACGTCGACAGTGCCGTCGAACGCTACCTGGAAATCCTACTGCCCGGAGCCTGAAGCCGCGTCGGATTCGGCGAGGAATCGCGCGATGGCGTCGGCGCCGCGCTGGGCCGCGGTGCTGTCCTCTTCGGTGTGGAAGGTGTAGGCGAAGGCGCGGCGCTGCGCGTCCAGGTACTGCCCGTGGGTTTCGAAGGCGCGCTCGATCGCGGGGCCGAGTTCCTTCGCGACGTCGTCGACGACCTGGCCCAGCGTGAAATGGAAGTAGTTCGTATTGCCCTGCCAATCGGCGTGATGACCGTTCAGGTGGATGCAGGGCCGCGGTTCGAGCATGAATTCGTAGACCTGGCTGCTGACGTCTCCGAGATAGATGTCGGAGTTCAGCATGTAGGTCATGTCGGCGGAGGCCTGGCTGCCGGTGTCGATCAGGATGTTGGGGGTGTCGTGGTACTTCTTCGGCAGGAAGCCCTTGTGCCGGATGAATCGTTTGAAGAGAACGACATGGGGCGCGAAGATCAGGTTGTAGTTCGAATTCTCCACGAAGAAATCGAGTACATCGAGCCCCATGGGATCCCACGAGGACACCTTCTGGTCGAAGTGGGGATTGTAGACGACGACCGGATTGTCGTTGTCGAAGAATCGCTGCTTGTCGGGGTTCAGGCCGCGAACGACTTCGAACTTGGGCCACCCGACCGCCGCGTAGGCCCCGGGTCGCAGGTAGTCGATTTCCTTCAAGCGGTCGATGTATTTCTGGCCGGGCAGGAGGGTGAAGTCGAACGAGCCGGACTTGTCGTCGAAGCCTCCCTCCCGGTCGCCGGCGCCGTGACGCGCGTGGATCATGCGAACGTCGTTGAGACCCCACCTCGTTCGGAGCAACAAGCAGTGCCGCTCCGGTGCGACCAGCGCGTCCAGGCTGCGGAAGAAGTCGAGATTGTTGGCGAGTACCATGGCCTTTCGCTTGAAGCTGAACGGGGCCACCAGACGATCGATCGGGCGGTAGTACCAGGCCGGTCGGATCTTCTTGAACACGCAGCGGTGTCCCGGGTAGAGCGTTCCGATGCGCCGAGCCCACGCCATTTCCTGCGCCGACGAGCAGGCGATGATGACCTCGAAGTCGGGTTTGCGAATCGACAGCTCGAACGCGTAAGGGGCCGCGTGCGGCACTTGATGCGCAAAGAAATGATTGAACAAGAATCCAATTCGCACGAGTCGGTTCCCAATTTGCAGACGCTATCGCGACCGTCCGGCGATCCTAACCAATCACCGAAGGATTAGGAAACTCCGGCCGGTTGCCGGGCGCCCCTCGCGGAATTCGTATCTACGCGGAAGACCTCGCGTTCCACCAACAGCTGAAGATCGTGATGGCATACAACAGTTTGCCGAAGTGCGCGCGTCCGGAACGGTGTTCTTCGAACAACTGCTCGACCACCGCAGGGTCGAGATAACCCTGCTCCGCAATGCCGCTCTCGCGCCACGCCTCGATAGCGAAGTCCGTGAAGTCTCCCAGGAACCAGTCCGATACCGGCATCTGGAAGCCCTGTTTGGGTCGTTCCAGGATGCCCTCGGGAAGCCACGGCCTGGCTGCTTCACGCAGGACGTACTTGCCCATCCCCTTCGCCTTCATGTCGACCGGCACCGTGAGGCTCCAGTCGACGAATCGATGCGACAGGAATGGCACCCGCGCTTCCAGCGAGTGCGCCATGCTTGCCCGGTCGAGCCGCGGCAGCAGCGCGCCGGGCATGTGGACCGTCAGGTCGCCGATCATGAACTGCTCGAGCATGCTGCCTTGTTTCCAGTCGGGATCGTCGAAGTACTCGGCCTCGAAATCCTCGAGCGGCTGCTCGTGGCGCTGCCGAAAGTCGGGCAGAAAGACGCGCTCCTGCAAGCCGGGAGTGCTGATCTGTGTCCCCGAGATGAAACGCTGAAAGCCGGACGTCAGCTCTGCCGAGTCTCGCACCATCCGGGCCTGCTGCCGCACCAGATTCCACATTCTCGATGACGTATGGGGGATTCTGCCGATGAGCGATGCGGTGGGTCCGAAGAGTCGAATCAACGGCTTCCAGCGGTCGAGCAACAGCGCATTGCGTTGCCGCTTGTACCCCGCGAAGAGCTCGTCGCCACCCTCGCCGCAGAGAACGAGTTTCACGTGCTCCGCCGCGAGCTTCGACAGGTACCAGCACGGGATCACCGCGCTCGCTCCGAGGGGCTCATCGAAAGCCCGCTGAATCTCGGGGACGACATCCCGCGCGCGCCCCAATTCGACGGGCAGCACCACATGGTCGCATCCGACGTGTTCTGCAATCTTCCTGGCCGCGTGCGTCTCGTCGCTCGGATGACCCGGGAATCCGACGGTGAAGGCGGTGATTCGCTGCGAACTCTGCTGCGTCATTGCCGCCGTGACCGCCGAGGAGTCCACGCCGCCCGACAGGAACGCACCGATGGGTACATCGGCGAGCATGTGGCTGCGCACCGTCTGCAGCACCCTGGCCCGCGTCTCCTCGATCCATTCCGCCTCCGAGAGGCCCTCCTTCACTTGGATGCGGGGCTTCCAGAACTGCTGGACCGATGCTTCACCACTGGGGCCGATACACATGAAGTGGCCCGGGTCGAGTTGACGCACCTGACGGTAGATCGAGCGCGGCCGCTGGATGTGTCCGAATCGAAAGAAGTCGTGGACCGCGCGCTCGTCGATGTCGAACCCGTGCTCGGGCAGGATCTTGAGCGCTCTCAGCTCGGAGGCGAACGCAATGCCGCCGTTCTGTTCGGTGAGATAGAGCGGCTTGATTCCGAGAGGGTCTCTCGCGAGCACGAGCGTTCGCGTCTGCGCGTCCCAGATCGCGACGGCATACATTCCCTCGAGTTGCAGCCAGGCATCGTTGCCCCAGATCACGAACGCCGCGAGCAACGTCTCCGTGTCGCTTTGCGTCCTGAATCGATAGCCCTTGTCTTCGAGCGCCGGGCGCAGCTCGAGGTGATTATAGATCTCACCGTTGAAGACGATCGTATGGCGACCGTCGTTCGATCGGATCGGCTGATGTCCGCCCTCGACATCGATGATGCTCAGGCGACGCATCCCCATGCCGAAATCGCGGTCGGTGAAATAGCCGGCGTCATCAGGGCCGCGGTGC
>CAXMSF010000344.1:0-5787 GCA_964196055.1 uncultured Gammaproteobacteria bacterium
ACCCGGCCGTCTCACTGGCGCGGCTGATCGGAACGAACCGCGACTTCCTCGAAAAGAGCCTGCCGCACATCAACCGACTGCTGCGCGAAACGATCGACGAAGCGGTCGCAGGCGCGGAAGTCGTCGTCATAGGCCATGGCAGCGACGAGTACGCGCGCGACGATGAATGGCGCTCCGAAGGGAAGCTGGTTCACCGCCTCGTGTGAGGGTCGCCGGCTGCCTGCTTGCGCAGCGCAGCCTCAGCGCGCACGCGCGACCTTCCCGTCCCTTCAGCTCGGCTCGAGCCCGCAGCCGCGTATCTTCTGAAGCAGCGTCTTGTAGCTGACGCCCAGTAAGCGGGCGGCCTGCTTGCGATTCCAGTTCGTGCGGTGAAGGATGTGCTCGATCACTTCGCGCTCGGCTTCGAACGAGGCCCGACGTCCGACTTCCCGCAGCGGGATCTCGCCGGCGGTCTGCTCCACTTCCTCGAACAACTCCGTCAGCGCGCTGCGACCGGTCATCGCGGATTCGCGCGGTTGCCTGAGCCCATCGAGGATCGAGCTCTCACTCTCGAGAACGATCACGCGCTTGATCATGTTCTCGAGCTCGCGGACGTTGCCCGGGAACGGATACTCGTCGAACGCGTGCATCAACTGATCGCTGACCCGCACGCGACGCTTGCCGTAGCGCAGGCTGAAGCGCTGCAAGAAGTTCTCGACGAGTCCGGGGATCTCCTCGCGGCGTTCGCGCAACGGCGGGATCTCGACGTTCACGACGTTCAGCCGGAAGAACAGATCCTCGCGGAAACTACCCTCGCGGACCATGTCCTCGAGCCGGCGATTGGTGGCGCAGACCACGCGCACGTCGACACTTGTTTCAGTGTTGGCTCCGATGCGCGTAAAGACGCTGTCCTGGAGCACCTGCAACAGCTTGGCCTGCAGTGGGCCGGTCATCTCGCCGATCTCGTCGAGGAACATCGTTCCGCTGTCGGCAGCCTCGAACTTCCCGTATTTGCGCGACGCGGCACCCGTGAATGCACCCTTCTCGTAACCGAAGAGTTCGCTCTCGAGCAGCTCGTCGGGCAACGCCGCGCAGTTCACTTTGACGAAGGGCTTGGACGCGCGCGGCGATACTTCGTGAGAGGCCCGAGCGACGATCTCCTTGCCGACTCCACTCTCACCATGGATCAGGATCGTGACGTCGGTCTCGGCCACCTGTTCGAGAACATCCCGGATCCGCCGCATCGCCTCGCCCGTCCAGACGACATCGCTGTAGTCGGCCCCCTGCTCGTCCATGCGTTCGCGTTCACGCTCGAGGGCCTTGAATTCGAGCGCTCGCTCCAGCGCAGCCTCGAGCTCGCCCTCCTCGAACGGCTTACCGAGGTAGTCGATGGCGCCTAGACGCATCGCGTCGACGATCGTGCTCGCGGTTCCCACCACCGAGAGCATCACCACCGGAACGTCCGCGTCCAGCTCGCGGATCTTTACGAGCGTTTCCAGGCCACTCTGGCCGGGCATCATCACGTCGAGGATCACTACATCGGGGTTCGCCCCACCCTCCAGCAGCGCGATCGCACGCCGTCCGTCCTCGGCCGTGTCGACGTCGTAGCCCTTCAACTCGAGCAAGTTCGCGAGGTAGCTGCGAATCCCCTCCGCGTCGTCGACGACGAGCACGCGGAAGCCCCGCCGCTCTCGAACGCGCTTCGCCGGAGCTTTCGCGCTTTTTTCCGTCCGCTTTCGCGCCATCGCTCAGGCGACCTCCATCCCGCCATCGGCCGGCAACGTGAACGCGAATCGGCTGCCGCCGCCGCTGCGGCTCGTCACTGCAATCGTGCCGCCGTGCGCCTCGACCAGGCGCTTGCAGACCGCGAGCCCGAGACCGAGCCCGCCTGCACGCTTGCACTCACCGATCTGGACGTAGGCGTCGAACACCCGCTCCCGATCCGCGGCGGAGACGCCCGGGCCCTCGTCCGATACCGCAATCTCGACCAGCGGGCGCTCGTCCGGGTCGTCCGAGGGCAGACGCCGGGTAGCGATCTCGATCAGACTTTCCGCAGGGGAGTGCTTGATCGCGTTGCCGATCAAATTGTTGAGAATCTGCTCGAGACGCATCCGGTCGAACTGCGCTCGGTTGGCTTCCGGTGGAATTTCGGTCTCGATCCGCAGATCGCGCTCTTCGAGCAGCGGCTGCATCAGACTCGTCACGCCGTCGACGACCTCACGGAGCGACCCGACGGAGACCTCGAGTACCGCGTCGTCGTCGCGCACCCGCGACGCTTCGAGCAGATCGCCGATGAACGCGTCGAGGCGGCTGCAGGCCTTCGCGCTCTCCGAAAGGAACCGTCGCTGCTCGTCGTTGAGGGGCCCGACCTCTTCGGACAGCAACAGCCGATCGTAGCCGCTGATGATGGTGACCGGAGTCCGCAATTCATGGCTCACGACGGTCAGGATTTCTTCGCGATCGGCGCGATCGCGTCGAAGCTTCTCACGGAGCGAGGCGACTTCGCGG
Organism: uncultured Gammaproteobacteria bacterium; assembly: GCA_964196055.1. GTDB lineage: Bacteria > Myxococcota_A > UBA9160 > UBA9160 > SMWR01 > JAFDEI01. The sequence continues at coordinate 2,488 of CAXMSF010000344.1, forward strand.
CTACCCTGATGGAGCCTGCGCGACAGCCGAAGCAATTCGGCTTCGAGCATCCGCACGTGGGTCACATCTTCGACCACCCAGGCGCTCACGCCCGCATCGGGGTCGTTCCAGGCCAGGCGGCAGATCACGATTCGCGGCTCGCCGTCCGTACGACGCAGCGCACACTCGAGAAAACGCGACCCCGACGGTTCCGGCAGCCCCCGCCCCGTGTCCTTGAAGAGGTCGCCGAATACGCTGCCCTGGAGTTCCTGCAACGCGCTGCGGCCCGACAGCGCGACCAAGCGATCGTTGGCCCACACCAGATTTTCGAAGCGCGTAACAGCGACACCATCCGAGAGTTCGGCCGCGATCGCCGCGAAATGCTGTGTCGCTACGGCCGCGCCCAGCGTCCCCTCGCGCACGAGTGCCGGCGCGTCGCGATCGACCGCTTCGCGCTCGAGCTGCGGGAGCGATTTTGCACTGTGGCCCATGTGCCTCCTCCGGAGGCCGGGCCGCACGACGAGAGCGCGGGGAAACCGACCCGGGGTCGTGTGACTCCAGTGTGCTCATCGCCCTGCCGGGGAATTGCCTTGATGTGGATTTTCCTTTTACTAACAAATACTTGGGACAAATTTGGGCAATTTCGAGTAGGCCTGGAAAGAGCCCACGAGAGTGAAGCTGGGGCGTTTACGACTCAGTCTCAGAGTGAGATTGCGATCGTTCGAGGCGCGTCGGCGGACAGTCCCCGTTGTGGACCGAGGAACGGGCCGAAAATCTTGCCCTCCGGGAAAGAGGCCCTGCGAGGCGCCGAACTCGCTCAGCGCTGCGAATTCGACCGGGATTCCGGATTCTTCGTCTCCGACCCGGACTGCGATCCACGACGGATGCGGTCGGGCGGACGCTCCCGCACGGTCTCGGCCCCCTCGGCTTCGATCAGGGTCATCATGTTCAGCAGGAAAGTCGTCACGGCGAGCATCATCGCGATCAGGACCAGCAACGAGGCCAACATCGCGCGCGACCAGTGCATCGCGACTTCACCCGTACTCACGAACTCGACGATTCCGGGCGAAACGATTCCCACCGCGGCCAACAGCAGTGCCGCACCGCCGACGAGCCGCATGCGCGGCGTGAAGAGCCGCGCAAGCATTCCGGTGACGCCCGAATCGGCCGGCGGTCGGCCGTGTGCGATCGCCGCAATTCGCTCCGCCACCACCGCGCCGCAGGCGAAGATCGCGGTCGAAGTCGCAAGCAGTGACGCCAGCAGAATGCGGTAGATCTCCCACTCGCCGAGCTCTCCATCCCGAACCCAATGCAGCCACGGCCCCGATCCCACGACGAGGGCCCCGAGACCCATCACGCCCGCGATCACGAGCAGAAGACGCGCGGGGCGAAAGGTCACGGCAGCACGCAGGATCGCCATCAGGAAGCGCAAGCCGTCCCACACCACGCTGAGCTTCGATTCGCCGGTCCGCTCCGCGTAGGCCATCGGCAGCTCGACGAGCTTCAGGGAGTCCGCGATCAGCACCCGCGCGCTCATCGCGGGCGTGAAATGCAGGCCGTCCGGCAGCGGATAGAGCTCTTCCAGGCAGGCACGCCGCACCACGCGCATGCCGCTGGCCGTGTCGTCGACCGAACGCTTGCTGAGCGCGCCGAGCAGCCACGCGAAGATTCGATTCCCGACCGTTCGGATTCCCGGCATCTCGCTGTCCGGGCCCATCCGAGACGCGAGCGCGATGTCGGCAGCCTCCGCGTCGAGGGCGAGACACAGATCGGCGAAGAAGTCCGGGGGACAGGTACCGTCGCCGTCGAGGAAGCCCAGGTACTCGCCGCACCCGTGTTGCCAGCCGGTCTTGATGGCGGCGCCGTAGCCCCGGTTGGTATCGAAGGCCAGCACGCTGACTTCGCTGAAGCCCTTCGCGATTTCCTCGGTGCGATCGCTCGAGCCGTCGCTGACCACGATCAGCTCCACCGCGTCGATCGAACTCGCGGCGACGATGTGGTCGCGCGCGTCGAGGCAACGCTGAATCGTGGCTCCGATCGCGTCTTCCTCGTTCAGCGCCGGAATCACGATCGTGAGAATGCGTTCGTCTTCAGACATCGAGGTCCATGGTCTCGCGCCGCTTGATCGAGCGCCTCGTCGGCGGCATCCGCTATCTGCGAATCGGTCTCCGCGGGGAAGGCTTGAGTCCGCCGCCCTGAGGATCGCCCAAGCCGCAGCGAAGCCCAAACCAAGGGGCGTCGGCTCGAAGCCGAACTGCGGGTATAATCCCCAATCAGTTCAATCATCACGTCGCCGCTTCGAAAGTCGCCGCCCGCAACGAGCGGCCGCCGATCGAAGCATGGAGACCGTCGCTTGGCGTCCCAGCGAGCTGCAGCCGTCCGGCGAAGGATCGACTCCCTCACCGCCGAACTGAATCGTCACAATCGGCTCTACTACTCGCTCGACCGGCCCGAGGTTTCGGATGCCGAGTACGACCGGATGCTGCGCGAGTTGCAGGAACTCGAGCGGGCTGCCCCCGAGCTCGCCCGAACGGACTCCCCGCTGCGCCACGTCGGCGCGCCGCCCGCCGAGGGCTTCGCGCCGGTAAAGCATCGCGTTCCGATGCGATCGCTCGACAACGCGATGAACACCGAGGAGCTGGTTGCTTTCGACGAGCGAATCGGGCGCGCGCTCGGAACCGATGCCGCGCTGACCTACATGGGCGAGCCGAAGCTCGACGGGGCGGGCCTCGAACTCGTCTACGAGGCGGGCGAACTCGTGGTCGGATCGACCCGCGGCGACGGCACCACGGGTGAGGACGTGACCGCGAATCTGCGCCACAACCACAGCATCCCGTTCGTGCTCGACGACTCCCGTCGACCCATGCCGGAACGGGTGTCGGTTCGCGGCGAGATCGCACTGCCCTCGGCCGGCTTCGAACGACTCAATTCCAGGCGACTCGAACAGGGCCTCGAGTTGTTCGCGAACCCGCGCAATGCCGCAGCCGGATCGCTGCGGCAGCGACACGACATCGATCGCGATCGCCTGCGCGCGCTCGAGTTCCGCGCCTACGCGATCGACGAGGGACTGCCGCGCGACGTCGAGACCCAGGCCGACGTGCTCCTGACATTGTCGAATTGGGGCTTCATCGTCAGTGAAGAGAGCCGGGTCTGCGAAGGTATCGAAGAGGTCCTGGCCTACCACGAACACATGCTCACGGTCCGTGACGACCAGTCGATCGAGATCGACGGAACCGTGATCAAGGTCGATCGACTTGCGCTTCAAGCCGAACTCGGTGAGCTGTCGCGCTCACCGCGCTGGGCCATCGCGGTCAAATTTCC
>CAXMSF010000345.1:0-3419 GCA_964196055.1 uncultured Gammaproteobacteria bacterium
GCTCCATGCGCTTTTGCACGGCCTCTACGATGGCCGGATGGGCGTGGCCCTGGACCATGCAGCCGAAGGCGTTGTGGAAGTCGCTGAACTCACGCCCGTCGACGTCCCAGACCCGCGAGCCCTTGCCGTGGGTGAAGTAGAGGGGATAGGGGTCGCGCATCTGGTAGGACGATGGGACGCCCTTGATGAGCGACTCCCGGGCACGCTCGTACAGCTTGGCCGAGTTGGGCGTCTGCTCCTCGAGGCGCTTCTCTTCGCGGGCCCTGAGTTCCTTGATCAGCTTGCGGTCGACGATGACGGCCATGGTGGCAACTCCGCTTCCGTGGGAAAGATGGAAGGAGGACCCGGCAAGGCAGCCGGACCTTTGCGCCTACTTTATCGCTCCCGACTACTCACTGGAAGAGTTGCGGCGCATCCATCACCCGGCGATCGTCGAGCAGATGCTCGACGGCTGGCGCAAGGGGGGAGATCCGGCGCTGCGCCGCGAGCGCTGAAGTGCGCCCCGGATCGAGTACGAGTCTCGGAGCCCGATGGCCATCGCTTCTTAGGATGACATATTCTTCGGATTTCGTATCCATCCGACTGGGACCGGGTCCGAGCGCGGGCGTCGCGAACTTCGAGGCCCGAGTGTGTTCGGCAGGCCATTCCTCACTCGCACAGGAGAAGACCACGACATGGAAAGGGTACTCTACGAGCGGCGCGGCCCGATCGCGTTGCTCACGCTGAATCGCCCCGACAAACTCAACGCCGTCGATGCCCGGATGGTCGCCGAGCTCGGCCAGCGGCTCGACGAGGCGGAGGCTGACGAGCGCGTCCGCGCGGTCGTGCTGTGCGGTGCCGGCCGTGCGTTTTCGGCCGGCTTCGACCTCGACATGGGTGAGGGGGACGGTGTCGAGTTCCTTCGCACGGAACTTCGTAAAGACTTCAACGTGATCATGCGCTTCTGGGACTTCCCGAAGCCCACCGTCGCCGCGGTGCACACCTACTGTCTCGGGAGCGGGATGGAGATGGCGGTCGCCTGCGACATCACCATCGCGGCCGAAGGCTGTCGCTTCGGCGCGCCCGAGGTGAAGTTCGGAAGCGGCATCGTGGCCCTGATCCTGCCCTGGGTGATCGGCCTCAAGCAGGCCAAGGAGCTGCTGCTGACCGGGGACGATCGCGTCTCCGCCGAGCGGGCGCTCGCGCTCGGACTCGTGAACCGGGTCGTGCCCGAAGAGAGTTGCCTCGACGAAGCGCTCGCCGTCGCGCGCTCGATCGCGGCGAACGACCGGGTCGCCGTCGCGGTCACGAAGCAGGCCATCAACCGTGGCGCCGAGATCATGGGCATGCGTCAAGCACTGCTCCAGGGCCTCGAACTCGGCGTTCTCGCCGAGGCGATCGAAACCCCGGAGTCGCGAGAGTTCAACGAGATCCTGGAGAAGGAGGGCGCGAAGGCCGCACTCGCATGGCAGGAGGCCCGGTTGGCTCGCGAGACCGCTGCGGAGGAGTAGCGGCGAGACAGTCTTGGGTCAGGCTCCTAGTCGGAGAGGATCGCGCGCGCTGCGTTGTAGCCCGGAATGCCGGTGACGCCGCCGCCCGGGTGGCAACCGGCACCGCACAGGTAGAGGCCGTCGATCGGGGAGCGGTAACGGGCGTATCCGGGAATCGGTCGCATGTGGAAGAACTGGTCGAGTGTCATCTCGCCATGGCTCGGGTTGCCCTCGGGAAGGCCGTAGGCCGCTTCCAGGTCGGGCGGCGTGAGCACCCGCCGGTGCAGTATTGCATCCCGGACCTTGGGTGCGTACTCGGCCAGTGTGTCGATCACGACATCGCCGAAGGTCTCGCGCTGCGCGTCCCAGTCTCCGTCCCGCAGCTGATACGGTGCGTACTTCGCCGTAATCGACATGACGTGCTGGCCGGCGGGCGCCAGGCTTGGGTCGAGCAGTGTCGGAATCATCACGTCGAGATAGGGCTGCGTCGAGAACTCGCCGTACTTGGTGCAGTCGTAGGCGCGTTGGAGGTAATCGAGTGTCGGCGCGATTTGGATCGGACTCTGCAAGAGCCTGGTCGAATCTTCCGCGCCGGCTCCGGAGCCGTCCGAAGCGAGAGCGGTGAATTCGGGCAGTTCGCTGAGGGCGAGCAGGACGCGCGCTGCCGAGCCGCGGTACTTGATGTTGCGCACGTGGCGCACGAGTTTGGCACCGAGGGTATACGGGTCGAGTAGCTCGAGGAACGTCGTGCGCGGGTCGGCGTTCGAGACGATCACGGGCGCACGCAGGGTCGTCTCGCCCGCGAGCTTCACGCCTACGGCCCGCCCCTCCTCGGTCTCGATGCTCTCCACCACGGCGCCCGTTCGGATCTCCGCACCGAACGAGCGTGCGGAGGTCGCGAGGGCCTGGGTCAGCGCGCCGATGCCGCCCTTGATCACGCCCGCGGAGCGAAAGAGCCCGTTGCCCGAGAGAGCCCAGTTGTAGAGCAGCGTGTAGGCGGTGCCCGCCTCTTTGGGCCCCCAGGTGATGTCCCGCACGCCGTTCGCGGCGATTGCGCCCTTCACGACATCGGATTCGAACCACTCGTCGAGCAGGTCGGCCACCGGCATTGGAAGCACGCGCAGCAGATCGTTGACATGCTTGCGGCCCAACGCGCGCACCGGGCCGGCCAGCGGGCGTAGACTCAGCACATCGCGAAGGCTCACGTCCGGGACGTCGGGCGGCGCGACTCGCGCGAGCCCGCCGACGACGGCCGCGATCTTCCCGAGCAGCTCGACGAAGGCCGGATAGCGCTCGGCGTCGGCGCTCGAGAACTGCGCGATCTCCGCGGCAGTCTTCGCCGGGTCGCGCCAGATGGCAAGACGCGAACCGTCTGGCTGCGGTGCGAACGCGACCGGGTCGACGGTCAGGATCTCCACATCCGGCTTCAGATCGCGACGCACCTCTTCGCACAGGTAGCCGCTGCCGTCCGCGCAACTCGAGAAGCGGAAGCCCGGAAAGACTTCTTCGGTCACCGCCGCACCGCCCACCTGGTCGCGGCGTTCGAGCACGAGGACGCGGCGGCCCGCCTTCGCGAGATAGCCGGCCGTGACGAGCCCGTTGTGGCCAGCACCGATGATGATCACGTCGTAGTCGGCCATTAGTTTCGGTCTCGCAAGATTTCGAGCGCGGCTAGGCGCCCGGGGCCGCTCGTGATGCCGCCGCCCGGGTGGGTGCCGGATCCGCACTGGTAGTAGTTTCGAATCGGCGTTCGGAAATCTGCGTAGCCTGGGGCGGGTCGCAGGAAGAAGAGCTGGTCGAGCGTGAGCTCGCCGTGGAAGATGTTGCCTTCCGAGAGTCCCATCGTCTGCTCGATGTCCCACGGCGTCAGCACCTGCTTGTGCAGGATGATGTCTTTCAGGTTCGGCGCGAACTCGGTCAAGGTGTCGATCACTGCGTTGCCGAAGGCGT
>CAXMSF010000346.1:0-5958 GCA_964196055.1 uncultured Gammaproteobacteria bacterium
ACGTTCCCGGCTTCCCCCGCGAAACACGCCCCTATACCAGGGGGCCGGTCAACGGGCGCGGCGGCGTCCGAGGAGCAGCAGGAAGCCGACACCGGCACTCACCATCAGCGACCCGCCCGGCTCCGGACAGTCGATGATGTCGGCCTCGTCGTATAGGTCGTCGCCGTCGTTGTCGAGGCCGAGCGTCGTGGCGGCGTAGTCTTCCAGGAAGCCATCAGCTGCCAGATTGCAGGGATCAGCCGGAATCAACGGATGATCCGCATCGCTGTCCGAGTAGTAGGGGGGCAGGATGTCTTCGCCTACCGGGTCGAACTCGTCCGGGTCCGCATCCAGGTGACAGTCGAGACAGATCGTTTCCCCCGCGGCCCAATGGTGCTGGCGAAGCCCGGCCGCGTAGCCCACGCTTCCAGTGCCGGTTCCGTCTTCAGCGCGCCCGTGGCAGCCGGCGCAGGAGATCGGATCGAGGCCGGTCCCGCCTACCGAGCTGCCGAGAATTACGGGCAATCTCGGACCCGACGAGTGGCAGGTGTCGCAGTCGCCTTCCAACATGACGTTGCGATGAACGTCATGCAGATCGTCACCCCATGACTGGCCGTCACTGAGCGACAGATAGGGAGAATCCCGGAAATCTCCGTGGCAAGCCCGACAGTAGGTGGCGGTGCCTTTGAATTGGGAATATTGGCTGTAGGCATTCGCTTCCGGCGCGAACAGCAGCAACGCCCCTGTCAACACCGCGGCGCACGCGTACCCAAGCGTATTCGAGCCGCTTCGGCTCTTCTTCCATACCTTCTTCGAGCACAGTAATACCCTGATGCGCATTATGGCACCTCCAATTCGAATCATTCACTCCTCGATAGCCCCAATAGCCCCACTCACGGTATGACGGGTGTCATACGGGGCTAGATGCATGGCGCGGGTCGAGGCTTTGCCGCGATTCGTTGGAGGTCTGTTCCACGACGCTCTCTGGCTACCACACGCTCCTGCCAACGACCGGCAGGTTCACCGGGTCGCTGTTCGATTGCGACCAGTCACGCGCAACCCAGGTGGATTCGTCACGGCGGAGTCGACATGGCCACGCCCCGACGGATGCGGCCTCTCTGCGGCAGCACGAACGCTCCGACCGCCGAAACGCCCAGCGCGCCGCTACGGGTAGTAGAGGTAGACGACGCTCGCAGTGCAGGCCGGTTTCGCCGCGCCCTCGACCTCGAACACCAGGCGGAATACCACGCGCAGACCGCCGCCGGGTATCGATCGCGCGTGATGGATGCTGCCCGACAAGCGCACGCGCGAGCCCGCGAGCACCGGGCTCGATAGTCGCATCTTCTCGATTCCGGAATTGATCGCCGAGCGACTCTCCTCGATCACGAGGATCTCGCTCAGCAGCATCGGGGCCAGCGAGAGCGTGAGGTAGCCGTGCGCGATCGTCTCCTGCCACGGTGACTCGCGCCGCGCGCGCTCGACATCGGTGTGGATCCACTGGTCGTCGCCCGTCGCTTTTGCGAAATCGTCGATGCGATCCTGCGTGATCGAAACCCAGTCGCTCGGTCCGAGATCGACTCCGATGGACCCCGCGACCTCTGCGAGCGTGGGAATGACGGTGGGCTCGACCATCTCGGTCAGGGCTGCGGATCGTCGGCTTCGGGGCCGGAGTTTTCGCCGTGCCGTGCGGTCTCATCCTCGGGCCGCCCGGCTCGCGTCTCGACGACTCGCTTGAGGCCCGACACGGCACGTTGCAGCATGCGCGTGACATTGCTCTTCACGATCCAACCGGTTCCGGGAAGCAGCGGGCGCAGACGCGTGCTCCAGCGAATCCGCGTGCCGCCCCCTTCATCCATCAGGATCACGTCGGCCATGTGGTCGACGAAGGGCGCCCCCTCGATCACGGAATATTCGAAGTGTTCGCAGGGCTTGAAGGCGGTCACGACTTCTTCCATCGCGAGCCCGCTCATGCGCACGACTCGGCGCGTGCCGAGCCCGTTCGGGTCGGGCTCGCCCGGGCGCCGCCGAATGACTTCCTTTGCCGGAAACCACTCGGGCATTCGCTCGTGGTCGACGAGGGTCTCCCAGACACGCTCTCGCGGCGCGTCGATGTGGGCTTCGAGACTCATTTCGATCAAAGGAGTATTCAGACCTCTCGGGCTCCCCATCGGAAACGGTAGGTCGCACCGATCGACACGCGCAACCCGATCCGCAGTGGGCTTCACCCGCGGGGCGCGCTCGTCTCGTCCGCAGCTGGGCAACCGATGTGCGTTTGGCTGCGTATACTGCCCGGAGTTCACACCTTTCGAGCCACCGCCAATCGAAGGAGGGACCGCGTGTCGTCGAAGCCCCGTAGCATCGTCATTGGATTTCTGGTCTTTGCGCTCATCGCCGGCTATTTCGTGGTCGGACACTACCTGTACAAGGTGCCGATCGGGCTCGATCAGTCCGGTTATCTGGCGGGCGACCTGATGCACGCGATCGGGACGCAGTTCAAGCCCGATCCGATGAACGCGATGTCGGGAGTCGTGCTGCTCGTGCTTTCGGTACTCGCGATCGGGGCGATCGGCTTCTTCGTGACGCGTGCTGCGGTTCGCAAGCGCGCTACGAGCATCGACCCGGCGCGACGCAGCTTCCTCACCGGAGCCGGAGCGGGCGCCGGCGTCGCGATCGGCGGGATCACACTCGCGGCCGCTGCGGCCGCGCTGCGTGGCTTCTTCGGCTTCGGCGTGAGCGGCGATGGCTGGGCGAAGGTCGGCAAGCACATCAACGACAAGGACATCGCGTTCACGCATCCCGAATGGAAGGACGCCTGGAAGGGCGCGACGGTCCAGAATTTCAGGCGCTTCGGGCGCACGGAGTGGAACATCTCGGACGTGGTGCTCGGGACGGGTCGGATTCGCGACGAAGAAGGCGAGAAGGTGGCGCGCGCCGCAATCGAGCGCGGAGTGAACTACATCGATACGTCACCGGACTATTCCGCTGCGGGCAGCGAGAATGCGGTCGGCCGCGCGATCAAGGGGAAGCGCGACAAGTTGTTCATCGCGACCAAGTTCTGCACGCCGCTCGGCCACCTCGCGCCGGGAACCTCGGTCGCGCACTACAAGCAGGCGGTCGAGGCGAGCCTCGGTCGGCTCGGAACCGATTACGTCGACCTGTGCCACATCCACTCGGTCGACACCGTCGAGCGGCTGATGGACGAGAATGTCCACGAGGCCTTCGACCAGCTCAAACAGGAAGGCAAGGTGCGCTTCATGGGCTTCTCGACCCACACGCCGAACCTGGTCGAAGTCGCGAACACGGGCATCGCTTCGGGCCGCTTCGACGTGATGATGCTCGCGTATCACCACGGCATCTGGGCGCCGCTCGCGGGAATCATCTCGCGTGCACGCGCAGAACAGGACATGGGCGTGGTGGCGATGAAGACGCTCAAGGGCGCGAAGCACCAGGGGCTCGCCGATTTCCACGACGAGGCTGACAGCTATACCCAGGCTGCACTCAAGTGGGCGCTGTCGAATCCGGATGTCTCGTGCGCGGTAATTTCCTTCTTCAAGCAGCAGCACGTCGATGAATATCTGTATGCATCTGGCAAGGCCGTCACGGCCGCCGACACCGCGATACTCGAAGAATACGATCGGCAGATTCTCGGGAGCTACTGCGCTCCCCACTGCGGCGAATGTCTCGATGCCTGTCCGGAAGGTCTGGCGGTACACGATGTACTGCGGCACCGGATGTACTTCGAGGACTACGGCTGGGAAAAGGAAGGCATGCGGCTGTATTCGCGGCTCGAGAAGAATGCAGCGGTGTGTGGATCTTGCAGCGCGCCTTGTCTTGGTTCGTGTCCGGTCGGTGTTCCGATCCAGGAGCGCATGGCAGGGGCGCACGAGTTGCTGACTTTGTCTTAGGTGTGATTCGCGGGGTCCTGGGGCACGCGCGAGTCGGGGGGCGCCTTACGCGCCCTTCAAACGGTTGCGCAAGGCCCCCCCCCCCCGACTCGTGCTCCCGTCGAGATCGTTCGGCATCGGCTGAAGCGTCGCGGACCGGTCTCCTCTCGCAACCGTTTGAAGGGCGCGGGAGGAGACCGGTCCGTGATGCGTTCCGGCGCTATGCGAGATGTCGGAATCGTTCGGCCGCCGCGAGATACAGTGGTTCGGGCGGGGCGGGGGGCTATTCGTCGTCGCGGTGGATGGCGTTTACGAAGGCGTCGTGGAGGGCTTCGCGGATCGCTTCCCGCGTGGCGCTGCCGTAGACTTCGCGGAAGGCCTTGAGGGGGATGATGCCCTTGGCCATCGAGCGGTGGCCGCCGCCGACGCCGAGGCCCTCGACGACGCTACGCACCACATCGCCCGCTGCCCGGACGTAGCCCACGTTGCGCACCGAAAACACCAAGTCGGAACCTACGGTGCCGGCCGCGATCGACCATTCGGCGCCTTCCGCCTGGAGCCCCAGATCGGCGACCTGCGGAATCACATCCTCGCCTACACGCCCGAGCACGAGCAGGTGGATCTCGTCCTCGACGCTCGTCCTCGCGAGCGCGCGGCCGAGCGCGCGCAGCCCGTCGGCCGGCAGCGCGGGGCGCTCGATGCGCCGCAACAATGCGGGACTATGGCACGAATGCAGGTACGCGAATGCGGCGATGTCCTCGCCGCTGGTTTCGCGTCCGAGTAATTGCGTGTCGCTCTTGATGCCGTACAGCAGCGCGGTCCCGAGTCGCTGGTTGATCTCGAGGCCGTCGGCCCGCATGTACTCGGTCAGGATCGTCGACGTGGCGCCATAGGACGGGCGGATGTCGCGGATCAGGGAGTCGTAGCCGCTGCGCTCGGGATGATGGTCGATGACCGCATCGACAGACATCACCCCGGCCGGGGGATCCTCGCCGAAGACGGTCGGCTGCACGTCGATCAGCACGAGGCCGTCGAATTCGTCGAGCTCTTCGGGGGTCACGGTCCGTACGTCGATGCCGAGAGCCTCGACCATTGCGCGATTCTCGGGGCGCTTCACCTCGCCGAACGAGATCAACGGTGCGGTCGGCCGCTTGCGTCCGAGCAGGATCCGGAGCGCGTAGCCGCCCGCGATGCCGTCGGGATCCGGATCGGGTTGCAGCAGGATTCCGATGCGTTCCCGCGGCTCCAATAGGGTGCGCAGCTCGACGACGCGCTGGAGATTCGCCAGGTGCGCGAACTCGTCGTCGATGTCGTCGCGAATCAGCGAGCGCAGCCCGGCCCGCAACAGGCACGAATGCTCGGGCAGGTCGTCGGAGTCGATCCGATCAGAGAGCAGCAGGATCGGCGCGGTCGGATCCGCCTCGGCAATGGCCGCGACGGCTGCGCGCACGAAAGGCAGATCTTCGGTCACGAGCGCGAAGACATCGCCCTCCTTGTGATTGAGCTTCGCGATCGCGTCCACGGAAAGCCCACCCTGGAGAGAGTGGAAACCCGGTGGTCGTGCACGCGGCGCGCCCTCACGTGGCACCCAGGTGAGCACCTCGCCCTCGGCAGCACCTACGTGGCCCCAGAGTCGAGCGAGGTCTGCTCCATCGCAGAGAATGATGCGCCGTGCCACCCGACCCCCAGTCTCTCGGACCGCCTCTCGGACCATTTTCACGGGATCGCCCGCATGACTGGCGAGCGGTTCATCGCATCGCCAAGCTGCGAAGCGGCGCCTGGGCCGATCTCGGCCACGGCATCGCAGTGTAGCGAGATCACGGACCGGATGAAGCAGCGGAGCGATCGCGCGTCCCCCGCGGGGAAATGCCACTCGAATCGAAGTGATGGAAGCGTCGGGTCCTTCGACACGTACGGGAAAATTTCCTGGTCCACTGCGTAATAATTCCGATTGAGTCGCTTCGATTCGCGGCGTAGAGTGAAATCAGTGCGCGGCTCTGCGGCGACAGGGAGACCGAGGTCTCGCTCTCGTCGGCCCGAACGAATCGCCGCCAGAAGCGCACGCTATCAAGCGTCGGTGAGAGCGAGCAGACAG
>CAXMSF010000347.1:0-3286 GCA_964196055.1 uncultured Gammaproteobacteria bacterium
GAAGAACTTCAAGCAGCCGCGCTGGCGCTTCCTCAATTCGGGATCCGAGGCGACGATGGACGCCATCCGAATCGCCCGCGCCCACACCGGCCGCGACCCGATCATGAAGATCATGGGCTCCTACCACGGCCACCACGACTACGTGATGGTCTCGATCGGCTGCGCCGAGTTCAAGGACCGTGGCCCACGCAACGACTACAAGTCGACACCGTACGGCGCGGGCATCCCGCAGGGCGTTGCCGACATGACGATCCCGGTGCCGTTCAACGACGCCGACGCCATGGAGAATCGCATCGAGCGGCTCAGCGCCGAGGGCCGCAAGCCGGCCTGCGTGATCATGGAGCCGGCCATGATGAACCTGGGTGTGGTACTGCCGGAGCCCGGCTATCTCGAACGGGTTCGCGAGATCACGCAGAAGCACGGCATTGTGCTCATCTTCGATGAAGTCAAGACCGGAATCTGCACCGCCGCCGGCGGCGCCGTCGAACGTTTCGGCGTGGCCCCGGACATGGTCACGCTCGCCAAGGCCCTCGCCGGCGGTCTGCCCGCGGGCGCCATCGGCATGAGTGAAGACATCGCCGAGGTCGTCGCCAGCGGCAAGGTCTTCCAGGTCGGCACCTACAATGGCAACCCGCTGTGCATGGCCGCGGCGCGGGCCAGCCTGGAAGAGGTCATGACGCCGGATGCCTATGCACACCTCGACCGCATCAACGACCAGCTGATCGAGAAGTGCGACGCCATCTGCGAGAAGTACGGCTTTCCCGGCCACACGGTCGGCATCTCGTCGAAGGGCTGCGTCAACTTCGCGACGGGCAGGATCACCGACTACGAATCCTTCATCGAGCACCAGGATGTCGAGCTGAGCCTGCTGGCATGGATCTACAACATCAACCGCGGCATCATCATGGCCGCCGGTCGCGAAGAGGAATGGACGCTCTCGATCTCGCACGACGACGTCGACGTCGAGCGCTGGGTCGTCGCCCTCGAAGACCTCATTCGCGACGTCACGCGCTAGGAAGCCCGGCAGAGCAGGGCTACGGCACAACCTGGTGCAGCTGCGAAACCCATGTGCTGCGTGAGACTGCGAAGCGGCAAGCCCGTCGTCGGGGCGGGCGGGAGTCCCGCGCGCAGGCGCGTAAAGCGCGGGCGGCAAGCAACACCCGGTGCGCTCCGAACAGGCTCGAGCACGGTGCCCTCCCCGCCCCGACCTCTCGCAACCATCGCAGGACTTCTTCAGCAGCCTGCTAGCGGTTGAATCGACGCCGTTCCTTCTTGACGACCTTGGCGCAGTTGCGCGCGGGTGCTCCGGAGACGCCGCCGCCCGGGTGTGTGCCGCCGCCGCAGAGGTAGAGTCCGGAGATCGGTGTCCGGTAGTCGCCGTAACCGGGGATCGGACGGAAGCTGAACATCTGGTCCACCGTCATCTCGCCCTGCATGATGTTCCCGCCGAGCAGGCCGTAACGTTCCTCCATATCGGGCGGAGCGAGGACCTCCATGTGCTCGACCGTGTTCTCGAAGCCGGGGCAGTACTCGGCGATCGTGCGAATCACCGAGTTCCCGTAAGCCTCGCGTTCCGTCTCCCAGGAGCCCTCCCGTAGCTCGAAGGGGCCGAACTGGGTGTAACAGAGCATGATGTGCTTTCCGGCGGGTGCGAGGCCTGGCTCGAAGACCGTCGGGAAGACGGCCTCGATGTACGGATGCTCCGAGCTGCGTCCGTACTTCGCGTCGTCCCAGGCCCGCTCGAGATATTCGAGCGAGGGCGAGATGGCAAAGATCCCGGTGTGGGGCGCTCCCGGAATGGCTCCCTGCCACGAACTGGGTCGCGGCAGCTCGCTGAGTGCCAGGTTGACCTTCACGGCACCGGACTTGGTGCGGAATCGTCGAATGTCGCGCACGACCTCGTCGGAGAGATGCTCCTCGCCGATCAGGTCGAGGTAGGTGGTGGTCGGGTGGGCGTTCGAGATCACCTGCTTTGCGTGGAGCACGGAGCCGTCCTCGAGCTCGACACCGGTCGCGCGGCCGTCCTTCACGACGACTCGCCGCACGGGTGCGGAATCACGGATCGTCGCGCCGGCGGCGCGCGCGGAATCCGCGAGGCACTTCGAGACCGCGCCCATGCCTCCGTGAACCCAGCCCCAGGCACCCGGTCGGCCATCGACTTCCCCGACCCAGTGGTGCAGCAGCACGTAGGCCGAGCCCGGGCTCATCGGTCCGCACCATGCGCCGAGGATCGTCTGCGTCCCGAGTGCACCCTTTACGCGCTCGTCCTCGAACCATTCGTCGAGGAATTCCTTGCCCGATATCGTGAACAGCCGCACGATCTCGGAGATATCCCGAGCGCTCCAATGGCGGAGCTTTGCAGCCAGCGCGAGCAGTCGCGGCGCATCGCGCAGCGTGAAATTCGGCGGGATCTCGAACATCAGATCCTTCAGCATCTGCCCGAGCCGCGAGAAATACTTGTCGAACTCGACGTACGCGGCCGCGTCCTTCTTCGAGAACTTCGCGATCTCCTCGGTGGCCTTGTGCAGGTCGCCCCACAGCGTGAGCGAAGTGCCGTCCGGGAACGGTGCCCAGTAGTCGGGATCGAGAATCGTGACCTGGTAGCCGAAACGCTGGAGTTCGAGCTCCTTCACCACTTCCGGAGGCATCAAGCTCACCACGTAGGCCGCGGACGAGATCTGGTAGCCCGGCCAGCGCTCATCGGTCACGGAGGCGCCGCCCAGTACGCCCTTGCGCTCGAGGACCAGGACGTCCATGCCTGCGCGCGCGAGGTACGCCGCACACGCGAGCCCGTTGTGGCCACCGCCGATGATGATCGCATCGTGAGTCTGCAAAGTCGCCACCTCTTTCGGTCTACTGAATGTCGTCAGAGGCTCTCGAACCTTCGAGCCTTTTCTCGCAGAAGGCCTCGCTTCCGCCTGCTACCAGGTCGCGTCGGATCGATTGTCTTTCTTCCTGTGTTCCGATGTCAAGCGCAGTCGCTCACGATCTAGTTTGGCGACGCCTTCATGATTCGATGCGCGCGAATTTGATAGCATTTCCGCGTCGGTGGATTCATGCTGACGTGCCGGGAGACTCGCGAACGACGACGGCCTGACGGACCTGGCCTCACACTACCCCACGGAAGAGATCGGGTGGGGAATGCATGAAGCGCAGATGGGAACACGGAGAAATCCCAGCCCGCCGCGCAACCAGCTCACGGGAGCGACCGACACTTCGGGCCGGCTCGACGTCGGAACATCGAGCGGGCGCGCCCGAGCGCGATGGTTGCGGCTTGCCAGCGACT
>CAXMSF010000348.1:0-12859 GCA_964196055.1 uncultured Gammaproteobacteria bacterium
CGCGGCTCGCTGATCTTCGACTACATGAGCGTCCACGAGACGGCGGACGGTCCGGCGATCTTCCGGCTGCGAGAGCACGTGGAGCGTTTGCAGCGTTCGGCTGAGCTGGTCGACCTGCCGCTCGCCCACGGTCGCGATGCGATCGAGGCCGCGGTGATCGAGACGCTGCGCGCGAACCCGGGGGCGACCGCGATCAAGGTCAGCGCGTACTTCGCCTCGGTCGAAGTCGACGTGGTGCCGCTCGACGACCATGTCACTCTCGCGATCGCGGCCTACCACCCGGGCACGGACATCGTGGCGCACAAGGCCCGAAAGCCGAATTACCACCCAGTGCTCAAGCTCTGGATCGAGAAGGAACGCAAGAACCGTCGCGACGACATCGTGCCGCCGCAGGCGAAGGTTGCCGCGAACTACGCCTCGCCGATGGGAGCGAAGTGGGCCGCGCAGCGCGCGGGCTACGACGACATCCTGCTCGTCGACGAAGACGGCTACATTGCCGAGGGCCCGACCACGAACGTGTTCATGGTCGAGACGGACGGTAGACTGGTGACGCCGCCCGAGAAGAGCGTGTTGCTCGGAGTGACGCGCAGTTCGATTCTGGAAATGGCAAAGGATGATGGTTTCGAGGTGAGTGAGGAGCGTGTGCGACCCGAGCGACTGCAGCAGGCCGCCGAAGTCTTCGTGACGGGGACCACCGCGGGGGTCTGGCCGGTTGGCTCGATCGACGGTCGGGACATCGGAACGGGCGGGGCCGGCCCGGTGAGTGAGCGGCTGCAGGAGCACTTTCGCCGGGTCGTCAGCGGCGACGATCCGGGCTTCCGTCATTGGCTCACGCACGTCCACGGGGAGTAGCGGCATGCGGGTTCTATCGGGCACCCAACCTTCGGGCGACTACCTGCACATCGGCAATTACTTCGGTGCTTTGCGCCAGTACGTGTCGTTCCAGGAAGAACACGAGGCGCTCTATTTCGTCGCTGACTATCATTCGATGAACTCGCTGCGCGACGCGAAGCAGCGTCGCGAGTACACCCGCTCGGTTGCGCTCGACTTCCTGGCCTGCGGCATCGACCCGGCGCGTGCGGTGTTGTTTCGTCAGTCCGACGCCCCCGAGGTCTGCGAATTCATGTGGCTGCTTTCGACGGTTACGCCGATGGGCTTGCTCGAGCGCGGCCACGCCTACAAGGACAAAGTCGCTCAGGGGCAGAGCGCCGACCACGGGCTGTTCGCCTACCCGGCGTTGATGGCCGCCGACATCCTCCTCTATCACGCGGACGTCGTGCCGGTGGGGCAGGATCAGAAGCAGCACCTCGAAATGACCCGCGACATCGCCGCGCGCTTCAACCACACCTACGGCGAAGACGTGCTCAAGCTGCCCGAGCCCTACATCCTCGACGACGTCGCGGTAGTGCCCGGAACCGACGGCCGCAAGATGAGCAAGTCGTACGACAACGGGATCGCGATGTTCGCGCCGCAGAAGCTGGTCAAGAAGGCCGTGATGGGAATCGTGACGGACTCGACCCCGGTCGAGGATCCGAAGGAGCCGAAGGGTGCGTTGTTCGAGCTGTGGTCGCTGTTCGCCTCGGGCGAGGAGCGCGAGGAGATGTTTGCGCGCGCGCGCAAGGGCGGCCTCGGCTACGGCGAGGTGAAGAAGGACCTGCTCGCGCGCTTGCTCGATTTCTTCGGCCCGATGCGCGAACGGCGTGAGGAACTCGCGGCGCATCTCGACGACGTTGAGGACATCCTCGAAGACGGCGCCATGCGAGCGCGAATGCTCGGCGAGCCGGTGCTGGCCGCTGCGCGCGAAGCGACCGGCCTGGGGCGCGCGCTCTAGCGCGACCGCGGCATGTCGGCACACCGGCGTCCGATCATCCCCTTCAGCGACGCGCCACGGGGCGCCTGTCGCTGGTGCGGCGATCCGATTCTCTACGAGGACGGCCCGAAGCGAGGTGAGCCGAACTGCCGCCGCCGCTGGCATCCAGCCTGTGTCGACCGCTACAACGAGAGCGATCCACGCGAGGCGCGGCGGCGGGTACGCAAGCGCGATCGCGGTCGCTGTTCGGTCTGCGGCCTCGACACGGTGAAGCTGCGTCGATCGATCCGCGGCAAGGGCACATTCAAGAAGACGCGCGAACTCGGCTTCAAGCCGCGCAAGTCGTTCTGGGAACTCGATCATGTCGTGCCGCTGATCGACGGTGGCGGTCACGACCTGGCGAACCTCCAGACGCTCTGTACGCCGTGTCACCAACGCAAGACGTCCGCCGAGGCGGTGGATCGCCGCGTCGCGCGCGACGAAGCAGCGGAGCGAGATGTGCTCGATTGCGCGGACGAACTGCTGGCGCGATCGCAGCGGTTGGTGGATTCGCTTGGCATGCGGAGCGAGCCCTGAGCTCTCGCCGGCCGAGATTCATCGTGTCGCGAGCGACGCTCGAGCGCCCGGTTTCCAGCGCCGCATGACGTTCTCTACATAGCGCTGCGTGATGGCGGGAATGCGACCGGATTCGACGCGGCGTGCGCCCGCGTGGTAGCCGGCGAGCGCGCGCGGCCAGCTGCCGAGGCGGTCGCGCAGCTGGCGCAGGTAGCGCGTGCCCGCGAACACGTTCGAGCGCGGCTCGAAAGCGCAGATGACGCCGAGGTCGCGTGCGGTGCCGGGCATCAGTTGCATCAATCCCATCGCGCCCTTGTGCGACACGGCATCTACGTCGTAATTGCTCTCGACCCGGATCACGCTCTCGATCAGTCGGCGATCCGTTCGATAGAGCAGCGAGGCGTCGCGGACCGCGCTGTCGATGCGGCTTCGTACGCCGTAGCGGGTGAGTCGCCACCAGGCCGCGCGTTGCTTTCCGCAGTGGGTATCCGCGCTGGGCGTCTCGGCGGGAAGTGCCGCGCTGACGGCCGTGGTCGTCGAGAGCATCTTCAGCGCCGCGAGTCGCCGCGCGATGCCCTCGTCGGCCGGGACCGCGCGCGCGATCATCAGACTCACGAGCACGAAAAGAAGCAGCCAGACGCGCACACCGGGAATCATGCCTTCGCTCCTGCATCCGCAATCTCGGCGAGGTCGAAGAGCAGGTCGATCGCGACCTCGCTGCCGTCCCGGCGCAGGCCGGATTCGACGCGGAGCTGGATGCGGCTTCCGGCCCGCTCGTAACTTCCGCGAATTTCGCGATAGTCCTCGTGGTGTTCGCCGCGTTCCTCGAGCACGCGAGCGATGCTTCCGAACAGGCCCGCGTCGACGTTGCGCGGCACCAACATCATCACGACCGCGGAGGCGCCGAAGCGATCGCGCATGGCGCGGGCGAGAAACGACAGGCCCGGCTCGCCCGTGTAGTCGCGGGCGCGCGGTGAAAACGCCGCGAGGCCGGCAGCGTCTCGGACGAGGCCGGTTTCGACGTCGACGCTTCCGACGATTTCGCGATGCTGTACCACGACGAAGCGCGCGCCGAGCGCGGACATCGCGCGCGCGTAGGCGCGGAACGAAGGAAAGGAGTCGTAGCTGCAACTCAGTACCGGGAAATTTCCGCCACCGAGCAACGCGTCGCCGCTGCGGAGGTCGCCCGCGTCGACGGGGGTGGCGATTGCTTCACGGGGCCTGGCTTCCGGCGCGCGCTCCGTCTTCGGCTCCATTTTCTGCGATTCGCGTTCCGGCGGCTTCGGCGCCGGAGGTTCCGGCTCGGGCTCCGGGGGTGTTTCCTCGGGCGGTTCGGCACGCGCGAGTTCGACGGCTTCCTCGAGCACGGGTCGCACGCGCGCCACGCTTTCGGCTGCTTCTTCGAGCGTGACGCTCGGGCCAGGATCGGGTTGAAGCACGAAGAACGCGACCGCCCAGGTGCCGACCGCGGCTCGGCTGCCCCAACGCAGAGCGCGTTCGCGAGGAGTCACCGACCCGATCCACTACTGCGGTAGACCGCGAGCATGCGGCGAATCAACTTCGCCGAGCGGTCGGCGTCGTGATTCAGCAAGTCGTCGTCCCAGTCCGGGCGAACGGCCGAGGCGGTCTCGTCGACCGCCAGCGCGTCGCTCGCGATCTCCATGCCGTGATCGGAAGCGGGGCCGTCGTCGCGTGCGAACTCCGCTCGGGGCACGATCACTTCGACTTCGGTCACGCGCTCGACGCTGGCATCGTTCGGCGCGACGGAACCGCCGGCCCCACTATGGGGGGATTCGCCGAGGGCTCGCGGAGCGTCCGGCGCTGCGCTCGCGGGAGGCTTCGCCGAGCTGGAAGCGAGCACGGCGGGCGCCGCGCGTTGGGGCTCGCTCGCGCGGGCTGATTGCGGCTCGGGCTTCGGATCGACGGGCGCCGTGGCGACCGTGCGCTTCGGGATCGGCAGCTTCTCCGCGAGTTTCGGCAGTCCGAGTTGTTCGACTTTCTCTGCGACCGAGGTCCGCAGTTCGGGCGAGACGATCTGCTCCGTCACGTCACCGCTGCGAAAATTCCAGACCGCTGCAGCGACGAAGCCGCCCACGGTGACGAAGAGCACGAAGAGCAGCCGGATCATCGAAGCTCCCTTTCATCGTTTCCAGTGTCTTGTGTGACCGCATAGGCGAGCTGGATGTCGTGAACGCCCGCGGAGTGGGCGATTGCGATGACCCGCGTGAGTGACGAGGCTTCGGCGCGCACGACCACCGAAGGCACCGGCGCTGCTTCGAGGCGCAGCGCAAGCTCTTCCCAGCTGACGACCTCACCGTCGAGCGTGAGTTCGAATTCGTCGCCTTCCGTGCGAAGGGCGATCGTGGTTCCGGTGAGATCGCTGCCGGTACCTGCGCTGCGTTCGAGCTCGGGTAGGGCGAGTTCCACGGTGTGCTCCTGGCCGAAGCGTGCACCGACGAGCGCCAGCGTGACGCAGAAGAGCAGGCAGGCCAGCACGTCGATGAAATACAGGCCGTAGCCGAGCAGGGAGCTCGATTGCGCGCTCACGCGAGCTCCGCTCCTCGACGCAAGGGACGCACCTTCTCGGGCGCGAGCAGCGATGCCGCCGGTTCGAGTTTTTCGGCTTCCGCTTCGGCGGGCCGCGCTTTGGCCCAGACGCCGACGAGCGCAATCAGGAAGCCGACGAAGCTGCTGCGCAGCGCGATGCCGAGGGAGTGGACCAGCGGTCCGGGTTGCAACTCGTCCGGTGACAGCCCTGCAAAGCCGCGCACCATGCCGTGGATGGTTCCGAGCAGGCCCAGCAAGAGTGCGGACTCGACGGCGGGGTCGAGCCAGTGCGGAGCCGGGCCGACGCGCAGCCCGGCCAGGCGACTCGCGAGCTGGTGGATTGCGACGCTCAGGATCGCGATCGCTAGCGCGATCTGCGGTACGAGCACCCAGCCGACGGCATCGACGGCCGCGGACAGGCCGCTGAATCCCGCTTCCAACAGTTCGCCCGCACTCAGGCCCGACGCGGCAACGGCTGCGAACGGAATCGCCGCCAGCCCGGCCAGCACGATGCCGACGATGCTAACGCGCAGCACCCGAGCCCCCCCGCCCGAGCTGCGATGTGCGCATTGCCGTGTTGGCGATCGGCGCGGGCTGTCGCTCGGGCTCGGAGATCACGCCCGAGAGCCGACTCCTCAGGCCGACGTCGAAACCCGATCGTTCGAGCACCGATTCGAGTACGGCGCTGCTGAATTCGTCGGTCGTGCGACCGACGAGTCGCCAACCCACCATCGTGCTCCGCGACGATCGCCCCGACACGTCGCAGGACGTGAGGTAGGCCTCGAGCTGGAGAATCTCGAAGACCGCTTCATCGAGTTCGCGCTGCGGTGCGCCTCCGAGATAGCGCTTGACCGCACGCGCTTTCCACTCACAGTGTTCCTTCTGCCATTCGCGGCACGAGTCGTTTCCGGCGCGAGCGCCGGCCGCGCCCAGCAGCAATGCGGCAGCGGCGGTGAAGCAGGTTGCAAGCGAGATCATTCGTGTCATGTCGTTCTCCAATGGCCGCGCTACGGCGTCCGGTGATCGCCGCGGGCGAAGTAGTCGAGTCTCTCGAGTGAGGCGGTGTCGTGGCTCGAGGGACGGATTCCGCCGGAAGGCAGCCCCAACGTGCGGGCGACGACGCCTCCGAGATCCTGCCAGTCTTGCGACTTGTCGCTGCCTTCGAAAAGCGCTCCGAGGCCGACCGCATCATTGCCCGCAAACAGCGAATCGAGGCGCTGTGCGAGTTGCCGCTCGATCAGCAGGTCGAGCAGCCGCCGCACCGAGCGTCTTTCGGCGGACAGCTGGTTCGATCGCGCCTGGTAGCGCGCGTAGAGACCCTCCACCTTGCGCGCGAAGGTGGCCGCGCCCTCGGGTCCCATCTCGGGCAGGGGCAGGTCGAGCGAGCCGTGGGACGCCCAGCTGGCGTGCAACACGGCGCCCGCCGTAGCGGCTTCGTTGCCGCGGTCGAGTCTTTCCGCGAGTGCTCCGGTGGCCGAGGCGATGCCCTGGAAGTGTTCCTGGAAGAAGCGCTGGCGATCTTCCGGTCGCTCGCGGTCGCCCGAGGCCGCTTTCGCGGCTTTCGCGAGCTCGCGCGCGTCGGCGCGCATCCGCACCACCGACGATTCGATCGAATCCAGTCCGGTTTCTTGCGCCTCGAGCCGTGCTGCATAGGCCTCGACGTATTCGACGAGCGCCTCGGCGGCTTCGGCCTCGGTGCCCGCGATCTCGATGCGCTGCTTCGATGCCACCAGCGATTCGTTGTATTGCTGCACGATCGGCGCCATTTCGCTCTCGCGCTCGCGGATCTGCTCTTGCGAGTCGAGGATGCGGCCCATCAGCTCGGGGATCTGCTCGATCGCGCGCTCGCGGCCCGTGCCGGCGCCCGCGGCGACCGGCAGCAGCAACAGCAGTAGCAGCGCGCAACCGGCGCTGAAGCTTCTCGTATTCGTGAGAGTCGATTGGGGATCTTGCTGGAACATCACGGGGCCTCCTGGGCTGCCTGTTGCATCAACGGCTGGATCGCGGTGGGTAGACGGAATGGCGGCAGCGGACGCTTCCCCGCGATTGCACCCATTGCGATCAAGGTGTTCACGCCCGGGTCGGAACTGCGGCTGTGCCGCTGCAGGTACTCGAGGTGTGTGGTGCAATCGGTGAACTCGGACAGTTCGCGGGCGCGCAACCACGCCGTGCACTCCGCGGTCACCGCCTGCTTCTCGAGCGCGCGGTCGCCGCCGGCGCGGGCCCGTTGCCCTGCTTCTTCGAAGCGGCGGGCCGCCATGGTGTAATCCGCCGACTCGTACAGGCCGAGCCCGGCCGAGAGATTCGATCTCGCGGCCGCCACATGGGATGGGCCTCGCCGAGGTACTGCGGCAGGCGTCTCGCAGGCGAGTGCTCCACCGAAGACGGAGAGAAGAGCCGCGGCTGCCAATGCAGCCGCGGCCCGGCGCCGACCGTTCGCCGCCCCGTCCGCACTCTTCCCCCCGAAAGAAAGGCGCCGAAGCGCTTGATCGACCGACGTCATCTCGAAACCTCCGTTCTGTGCATCGGCCGCGTTGCGGCCGATGCTTCCGCGTCGTTCCACCACCCGATCCTCGGCTGGTGCTGCTGACTTCCTGAACCCTTCACCCCTAGACACGGCGTGGCAATCTCGGATTCAACACCCTCGACCACGCCGGTTCCGAAACGCAAGAACGCCCGGAAGCACCTGCTTCCGGGCGTTCTCGCAGCCGTTGGAACGAGGTTTCAGTTTCCGCCGGCGCCGCTGTTGTTGCCCCCCTTCTTGCCGCCGTGCGCGACGGTGTCGACTCCGGTCATCGTCAGCTCCCCCCCGAATGCAGGGTGTGACGTCGCGCTGATCATCAACGCCATGGCAATCACCGGTAGCAGGCCCTTCTTGACCGCTTCGGTCAACCACTTGCGCGGACCGTTCCGCCAGAATCGCAGCTGTTCCACCGGGCCAGTCCACTCTGCCTGATCGAGGTATCGAACGAGTCCTTCGTGCATCGCTTCATCCATCCGTTTGCGGGCTGCGCTGAGTTCGCCGACCCAGTATTCGGCGCGTTTGAAGTCCCCGGCATCGACCGCCATCTGGGCCAGGTTGACGAAGGGGAAGTAGGTGGTGGGGTCGAGTGCGGCCGCGCGGCGGAAGCACTTTTCGGCGTGCTCGAGGTGGTCGCTAAGCGGGTAGTCGGAATCCGGCAAGCAGTCCCAGCGCGTCTGGCCGCGCGCATTCCACAGCAGCGCGCGCACTGCGTGGGCCTCGGCGATGGTGAGGCCTTCGGCCAGCGTGTCGTCCGATTCGCGCAGCCGATGGTGGGCCCGCAGCACGTGGCCCTCGTTGAGGTGGAAGTACGGGTCCTCGCCGCGAAACGCTGCCGCCTCCTGGAGCGCCTGCCACGCCTGTGGCGACGCGGCATCGCGATTCACGAGTTCGCGCAGTCTCCGGAGCCCGGCCGGGGCCCGCCCGACCAGTAGTAGTTTGTCCTCGTGGAGCCGGTAACCCACCTGGTAGGCGAGCTTTGCGACGTCGCTGATCCAGCTGCGTACCGTGGCGTGGTTTGCGTGGTGGATGCGCGAGTAGTCGCCCGCGGTCCCCTGCGCGTACATCTTCACCCAGGCGTAGGCGTGGAGCTTGCGTCGCCAGAGCTCGGCGTCACCGCGGCCTGCGGCTTCGCGTTCGATCTGTTCCCAGAGCGCACGGCCGGTATCGGAGCGCCGGAGTTCCGATAGCTCGCGCTCGAGAGCCGCATTGCGCCGCGCCGCGTCGTCGTCCGAGCCCGGAAACTCCACCTCTTCGGGATCGGTCGCCGAGTTCGGGCCCTCCCAGTGCAGCGTGAACACCTCCGGATGCGCGACCGCGCCGTCGTCATTGTCGTGAGCCACGCCCATCCTCCTCCAGCGTGTTCCCACACCCCCCTCATAAGAGGTTCCGGTGTGGAGTGGCGAGCCTCAACAGCTCCCATGGGGGTGGGCACGGATCCGCCCGCACCCAGGAGTGCAGGCTCGTGGCCCGCGCTCCGTGGGTTTGGACGTATCAACTCGGATCTGGATTCAGTTGGAACGGGAATTATTGCCTTCGTCGGAGGCGTACCGCGCTCGCCGCGACGAGTCCCGCGGCCAGCATCCCGTATGCGAGCGGCGGCATCGCGGGGACGTTGCCGGGGATCAGCCCGGGGCCCCATTCGAAGAAGCCGACGTTGGCTTCGGTGTCCGCGTAGGCCTTGGTGAGGTAGGTCGCGTAGCCGGTTTCGCCGAGTAGATAGCGGCGGAAGGTGGCGGTTGCGTAGAGGTTCTGCAGGCGCGTGGCCTCTTCGATCGGGAGGGCGGGAGGCACGCAGGTGTCGTAGTAGATCGGAACCAGCGCGGCAGCACCGAGGAGATACCACTGCTCCGGCTGCAGGCCGGCATTGATCAACGCGTTTGCGATGTCGCAGACGTTGGCGAAGTGGGTGTGGTTGGCTCCGCGGACCTGGATCAGGATCCGGTCGCTGCTCGATATCTCGGAATACGCGCGGATCGACGACGGCCGCAGTCCGTCCTTGGTGCCGACGACCAGCGTCGTCGGGATCGTGATGCTCTGGAGCTCAGCGTCCGAGATCTGCGACGTCGACGCCGCGACGGGTACGATGGCCTTCACGCGAGAATCAGCGGGTCCGCCGCCGTAGCCCGACGCCATGAAGAGGGAGGTCATGCCACCGTAGGAATGACCCGCCACGCCGACATTGCTTGCGTCGACATGACCGAAGAACAGGCTCAACGCGTCCAGGTTTGCGGCCGCCATCTCATCGATCACGAAGGCGACGTCGGGAAAGCGGTCCGCCTCCGGATCCGGCGACGACATGTCGTCCTGGGTGTTGCCGGTGTGGTTGGGCGAGACGACCACGAAGCCGTGGCTTGCCAGATGCTCCATCAGGTCGAGCGACTGGATGTTGAAGCCGCCGAAGCCGTGCGAGAACACCACCAGCGGGTAGTTTCCGGCGGCGGGCAGCGCAACGTCGTCCTTCGCCAGTGTCGAGGTGAGCCCAATTCCCGGGGCCAGAAGCGTGAAGGTGAAATCTTCGGAGGCCGCCCAGGCCGTGGCGTCCGCGGGGTACCAGATCTGGAGCGGAAGCTCGCGGCCTGCGCGCGCGCCGTCGAAGACCGAGTACGCGGTGTGGCCGACCTGGTGGGGGCCGATGACATCGGGGATGTCGACGGCGGATGCGGCCGGGGCGCCGAGAGCCGCCGCCAGGAGCGCAACGCAAGACCAGTGCAGAACTAAGCGAATCCCCGACATAGCAAGCTCCCTGTTCGCCCATGAATCGGACGTCGATGGCGGCATTCTAGATCGCCGCTCCGAAAATTAGTAGGAGAATCTCCAGAAGCGATCTTCGGGGCTTCTGCGTCAGTCTCGGAGTCTGCGTCGCGCGCCCACTCCAAGCAGAGCTGCGAGCACGACCAGCCCCGCGGGTCCGAGCGCGGGGACGTTCTCGGGCAGGCCCGGTTCCGACCCCACGATGAAGACGCGACTCTCTTCGACGCCGCTGAAGCGCGTGTAATTGATTGCCTGGTCGCGTACGAGGCCCGGGCAGGCGGGGTTGGGAGACACGAAGGCGCGGTTTTCCAGCGCTCCCGAGGCGCTCTCGTCGCTGAGCTGGATCGTCGAGACGCCGGGCCCGCCGTTGAGGTTCGTGAACTCGATTCCGGCCGGCACCGTCGAAGTGATCGAATAGCTCGGGTCGCCGATCACCGAGGTCGCGATCTCGAGCGGTACATCGCAGCGGTAGTTCTTCGGGTCCACCTCGGGGAGGCCGGCGGCCTGGCAAAGGGAGCCGACGCAATTGATCACTCCGCTGACGTGGTAGTCGTCGATCGGCGTGTCCAAGTAGGCGACATCACCCGTGAGCGTGCCTTCGGCCGTGCCGGTCGAAATCTGGAGGTCGGTCGAGACCAGCGTCCCCAGGATGTTGACCGAGAAGACCGTTTCCATCTCGTACTCGAGTAGTCGGATCGGCCCGTTGGTGATGCCGTTGCGATTTCCGTCGTCCTTGAAGTCGACGACCAGACGGCCGGGGCCGACCGGAGCCGAGATGTCGCCGAAGCCGCCCAGGGTGTTGCGGATCATCGCGGTGTTGTCGTCGAGCACGTAGGTGACACGCCAGGTGCCCGGGATCGCGTCGCTGCCGTTGTATGGGTCGCAGCTGTCGCCGAGGCCGTCGTCGTCGGTATCGAGTTGGTCGGAATTGTCGCTAACCGGGCAGTTGTCGCAGGCGTCACCGTGTTCGTCGCCGTCGGAGTTGAGCTGGCCGGGATTCGCGAGGTTCGGGCAGTTGTCGACGTCGTTCGAGTGGCCGTCTTCGTCGGGGTCGGTCGGGAGCAGAAGCGCGTCGATGAAGACGCCGTCGTTCGCGAGGTTGCGCGCGCCGTGACCCGGGTAGTCGGTGATCGCGATTCTCGCGAGCGAATCCTGGAGTCCCATCCGCAGGCCGGATTCGCTCGGGTTCAACGTGTTGGGGTCGAACCACGTGGCCACGGTCTGGACCGGGAACGCCACCGCGAGGCTCAGCAGGCCGGGCCCGTAGCCTGCGAGGATTCCGGAGGTGCCCTGATCGAAGGGCTGGTCGATGCCCTTGCGGTTCGGCAGGCCGGCGAGGTCGAGTGAGCCGTCTGCGAGCGACAGCGGATCCCCGTTGAAACTCGCCACCGTTGCCGCCGCGCCGAGGTCGACCGAGCCGGTGGTCGCGTCACTCACATTGGTCGAGCCGCGGCGGATCGCGGAGACATCGAGTTCCCAGTATTCGCCCACAGCCGCGTCGAGCATGACGTCGACGCGGAAGTCCAGCATCGGTGACATTCCGGCCGGGTCGCCAGTCGAGGCCTCGACCCCGGACACGGCCGCGAAGCGGGTGCTGAAGCCGGTTTCCGATACGGATTCGACGCTCGCACTGCTGAGATACTGATTGAAGCCGTTCGGCTCGTAGTCCCAGAAGATCAGGCCTTCGAGGTCGGTATAGTTGGGTCCCCAACGCTGAGGCGGGCCCCAGGCACCCACGGTCCGGTTGAGGATGCCGACTCCGGCGATGCTCGCTCCCGTCGGCGCCGGTGGCGGCGAGCAGATGTCGTCCTGGGCGGGGTTCAGATCGTTGGGGCAGTTGTCGACATCGGCCGGAACGCCGTCGCCGTCCACGTCGAGCAGCTCGCCGTGCAGGAACAGGCCGTCGTCCGCGAGCACGCGCGCCCGAGTCGCGTAGAGCCCGTTGTAGGGGTAGTCGGTGATCAGCATCCGCGGGTGCGTGTCGGCCATGCCGAATCGCAAGCCGGTCTGGTTCTGGCAGAAGCACAGCGGCTTCGGCCCGTAGACCTCGAGACTGACGTCGAAGGCGTACGCGAGGCTGAAGGTCGCCGGGCCGGTTCCGCTGACGACGCCGGTCTTTGCGTCCTCGAGGTCCTCGATGTCGACACCGGTCGTGGTGGTGAGCGAGAGGTCGAGATCGAGGTCGCCGCTGTCGAGCGCGACCGGCAGATAGTCGAGTTCGAGTACCGCGTTCGCCTGGCCGACCTGCGCCTCGCCGGTCGCGGGATCGCTCACGTCGAGTGCGCCGCGCCGGACGGCATCGAGGCTGAGCGACCAGTCTTCATCCGCGTCGGCGGCGATCGTGACGTCGACCCGGAAGGCGAAGCGCGGCATCAGTACGCCGACGCTGTTGAATGACGACTCCGAACCCGCCACCGCCGCGAAGCGTGTGTCGAACTCGAGGCTGCCGTGGTTACCCGTGACCTGTGAGCGGTATTGGTGCTGGCCGTTCGGGTTGAGCGTCGGGAAGATCCAGCCGTTCGCGTCGGTGTAGTCGGTGATCAGCGCTCCGACGTCGGGTTCGGGAGCGGCCCCATCGCCCCAGGCTCCAGTCGTGAGGTTCGTGAGCGTGAGGGAAACGATCTCGGCGGCGCCGGCCGGGGAGGTGGTTAATAGCAGCGCAACCAGCAGCG
>CAXMSF010000349.1:0-3083 GCA_964196055.1 uncultured Gammaproteobacteria bacterium
GGGCAAGCGCGGCATGCCGCGTCTGCGGCCGCCGTTCCCGGTCGAGCGCGGCTTGTGGGGCCGGCCGACGCTGATCCACAACGTCGAGACCATCGCTGCCGTGCCCGCGATCGTGCAGCGCGGCGGTCGCTGGTTCCGCGAACTCGGCCGCACCGGGCCCGGCACGAAGCTCTATTGCGTGAGTGGGCATGTCGAACGCCCCGGAATCTACGAGTTGCCGCTCGGGGTGTGTCTCGATGAACTCGTCGAGGCCGCCGGCGGCTATGTGGGCGAACTCAAGGCCTTCAGCCCCGGTGGTGCGAGTTCGGGCTTCCTGCCCGCGTGCGAACGCGGCCGCCCGCTCGATTTCACGGCGCTCGCCGAGGTGGGATCGATGCTCGGTTCGGCGGGCGTCGTGGTGCTGAATTCGGAGGTCGATATGCGTTGGGCCGCGTCACAGCAATTGCGGTTCTTCGAGGACGAGAGTTGCGGACAGTGCGCGCCTTGCCGCATCGGCACCCGCTACCTGCGCGAGGCACTCGACCGCCACATCGCGAGCACTTCGGAGGTCGGCGGCGCTTCGCTCGCCCACACCGCCGACGTCGCCTGGCAGATGAACGAGGGGTCGATCTGCGGCCTCGGGCAGACCGCACCGCTACCGCTCACGAGCGCCTTGGCGCATTTCCCGGAAGAGTTCGATCTATGAATTCACAGAATCAGCTGCAACTCGATGGTGAAACCTTCTCGTTCGAACCGGGCGAGACCCTGCTCGATGTGGCGCGTCGAAACGGTCGCGATATTCCGACCTTGTGCCACGATCCGCGGCTCGAGCCGGCGGGGGCCTGCCGCACCTGCCTGGTGGAAGTGGAGGGCTCGCGACGGTTGCTGCCGTCCTGTGCGACGCCAGCCGCAGCCGGGCAGGTGGTCGCGACGACGAACGACCGCGTCGAACGCCATCGACGCAGCCTGATGGCGCTCTACCTCACCGATCACCCCGAAAGCGCGGAAGGATCGCGTGGCCGCAACGAGTTGCTCGAAATGGCGGAGCGTTGGGATGCGCCGCGCGACTGGGGCCGGATGGTGTCGCAGCGCTCGGAGCGATCGAGCGATCGCAACCCCTACATCGACTTCGACGCGAGTGCGTGCATCCTGTGTGGTCGTTGCACCCGTTATTGCGATGAAGTCGAAGGGGTGAGTGCGATCACGCTAGCCGAGCGCGGGGCGCGGACCACGATTTCGACGGTGGACAGTCTGTCTCTGCTCGATACCACCTGCGAACTGTGCGGCGGCTGCATCGACACCTGTCCAACGGGTGCGATGGCGGAAAAGGGTCCGTTGCGGCTCGTGGACCTGGCGCAGACCGCGCTGACGAAGGTACGCACCACCTGCAATTACTGCGGGGTCGGTTGCCAGCTCGACTTGAACGTCGACCGTGACGGCAACGATGGCCGCGGACGCGTCGTGCGGGTGACGAGCCCCGAGCCGGGAACCACGACGAATGATGGCAACCTCTGCGTCAAGGGGCGTTTCGCCTACGACTTCATCGACCACCCCGATCGACTCACCACGCCGCTGATTCGCGGCGACGACGGCGAACTCCACCAGGCGGATTGGGACGAGGCGCTGACTGCAGCGGCGCAGGGCCTCGAGCGAGTCGCTGAAACTCACGGGGCCGATGCGCTGGGTTTCGTGAGTTCGTCGCGTTGCACGGTGGAGGAGAACTACCTGGTGCAGAAGCTCGCCCGGGCGGTCTTCCACACCAACAATGTGCATCAATGCGCTGCAACCTGACACGCTCCCACGGTGGCCGGTCTGGTCGCCACGTTCGGAGCGGGAGCCATGACGAACTCGACCGGCGAGATTCG
The DNA here is from genome assembly GCA_964196055.1 of uncultured Gammaproteobacteria bacterium. GTDB lineage: Bacteria > Myxococcota_A > UBA9160 > UBA9160 > SMWR01 > JAFDEI01. Next base: position 1,845 of record CAXMSF010000349.1, read on the forward strand.
CGACGCGGATTTCCTGTTCGTGATCGGCAGCAATACGAGTGAAGCCCACCCCATCATCGCGATGGAGATGAAGCGTGCGGTGCAGCGCGGTGCCACGCTGGTGGTCGCCGACCCGCGCGCGATCTGGATGACGAGCATCGCCGAGAAGCACCTCCAGATCCGACCCGGCTCGGATGTCTGGCTCCTGAACGCGAAGGCGCACGTCATCGTCGAAGAGGATCTCGTCGACCGAGGCTTCATCGACGAGCATACGGAGGGCTTCGAGGCGGTGCGCGAGGCGGTCGCGCGCTATTCGCCCGAGGCCGCGGAAGAGGTTACCGGAGTGTCCGCGGCGGACATCCGCTGGACCGCGCGCCGCTACGCGACCACCGACAAGGCCGGAATCTACTACACGCTCGGCATCACCGAACACAGCCACGGCACCGACAACGTCTATGCACTCGCGAACCTGGTGCTGATGACCGGTCATCTCGGCAAGCCCTCGTCGGGCCTGAACCCGCTGCGCGGTCAGAACAACGTCCAGGGTGCGAACGACGCGGGCGCGACCCCCGTCTTCTACCCGGGCTACCAGCTGGTCGATGACCCGGAAGTTCGCGCGAAGTACGAGCGCGCCTGGGGCACGTCGCTCTCGCCCGATCCCGGCATGAACTTGAACGTGATGATGAAGGCGGTCGGCAAGCAGATTCGCGGCTTGTTCGTGATGGGCGAGGACATCGTCGTGTCGGAGCCCAACGTCTCGCGCCTCGAGGCCGGCATGAATGATCTCGATTTCCTCGTGGTCCAGGAGCCGTTTCTCAACGAGACGACGCGCTTCGCGGATGTGATCTTTCCGTCCGCGGTCTACGCGGAAAAGGATGGGGTGTTCACGAATTCCGAGCGCCGCGTACAGATGGTCCGCAAGGCGGTCGAGCCGCCCGGACAGGCGCGTGCGGACTGGCAGATCCTGACGGAGCTTGCGCGCGTGTGTGGTGCGACCTGGAGCTACGCAGGCAGCGCCGAAATCTACGCTGAGATGGCCGAACATGTGCCGAAGTTCGCGGGCATCCGCCACGAGCGGATCGAAGCCGAGCGTCCTTTCGGTTTGTCGGGCATCCAATGGCCGTGCCCCGACGAACATCACCCGGGCACGCCCTATCTCCACGAGGGCGGCGTGTTGCGCGGCAAGGGTCTATTCCAGGCGGTCGAGTACCGCCCGCCGATGGAACTCGCCGATGAGCAGTACGGCCTGCTTCTGTCGAC
>CAXMSF010000350.1:0-7684 GCA_964196055.1 uncultured Gammaproteobacteria bacterium
GGCTTCCGGTATCACGCGCGCAGCCTCGCCACCCGGCGCGCCGAGGCGGCCTGCTGCCCGCTGATCCTGGGCTCCGCGACCCCGTCGCTCGAGATGCGCGCGGCGGCCGACCGCGGCGAGATCGAACGACTGGTCCTCGCGCACCGGATCGGCAACCGGCCGCTGCCCGCGGTCGAGATCGTCGACATGGTGCGCGAGCGGGAGCGCGCACCCCGCGGTCGGCAGATCGTGCTCACTCGGCCACTCCGAAAGGCGATCGCCCAGACACTCGACGACGGCGGGCAGACCCTGCTGATGCTCAACCGACGCGGCTTCTCGACACAGGTGATGTGCTTCGACTGCGGCCATGCCTGGCGCTGCGAGAGCTGCGACATCACGCTGGTCTACCACGCGAGCGATCGGCGTCTTCGCTGCCACTACTGCGACTACAACATCGCGCCGCCCGAGCGCTGCGGGCAGTGTGGAGCCCTGGACGCGGCATTGCTCGGCATGGGCACGCAGCGCCTCGAGGAGGAAGTCCGCAGTCATTTCCCGGGCGCCCGGATCGAGCGGCTCGATCGCGACACCGCCCAGCGGCGAGGCTTCACCGAGGGTGTGCTGCGACGCATCCGCTCGAACGACCTCGACATCGTGATCGGCACGCAGATGATCGCAAAGGGGCACGACTTCCCGGGCGTGCGGCTGGTGGGCGTGGTGCTCGCGGACATCGGCCTCCACCTGCCCGACTTCCGCGCCGCTGAACGGACCTTCCAGCTCCTCACCCAGGTGGCCGGACGCGCGGGTCGCGACCGCGTGCCCGGCCGCGTGGTGATCCAGTGCTTCGATCCGGACCACTACGCGATCCGTCCGGTGAGGACCCACGACTACGAGACCTTCTACGCCGAGGAGCTACGCCACCGCGCCGCGCTCGGCTACCCGCCGTTCGGAAAGCTCGTCCACGCAGGGATCTCGGCCGAAGCGGAAGCCGCGGCAGCCGCGGGTGCGGACGCACTGGCGGATGCGGTCCGCGCCGAGCCGGCGGGAATCGAGCTGCTGGGCCCAGCGCCGAGCCCGCTCGCCCGACTGCGCGGCCGCTATCGCTTCCAGCTGCTCGTGAAATCGCCGAATCCCGCGCCGCTGCGACGCGCCGCTGAAGCGCTCGTCGCGGCGGCCGCGATGTTGCCGAGCGGGGTCTCCGCGACCGTGGACTCCAATCCAATGAACATGCTATGAACCGCCGATGCGCGCTGAACCCGCGCGGTGAATTGGATGGCCTTGCGCGAAGTCCTGAAATTTCCCGATCCTCGCCTGCGTGAGATCTCGAAGCCGATCCTCGAGATCAACGACGAGATCCGTGAGCTCGCCAAGGACCTGTGCGACGTGATGTACGACGAACCCGGCATCGGCCTCGCCGCACCCCAGGTCGGCGTCCCGCTGCGACTGATCGTCGTCGACACCATGTGGACCGAAGAAGACGCCGAACGCAAACCCTTGATCCTGATCAACCCCGAACTCACGCAGCACGAGGGAGCGATCGTCTGGAAAGAGGGCTGCCTGTCGGTTCCCGACTTCGAATCCGAGGTCGAGCGCTCGGAGAAGGTTCGCCTGACCGCACAGGACCTCGAAGGTGAGGAGGTCGTGATCGACGCCGAGGATCTCCAGGCCGTCTGTTTCCAGCACGAAACGGACCACCTCGACGGCGTGCTCTTCATCGACCGGATCTCCCGGCTGAAGCGGAACCTGTACGTGAAGCGGCGCAAGAAGCAGCTCAAACAAGAGCTCGAAGAGGCATAGGCGCTGGCCCGCGAGAACCTGCGCATCGCGTTCTTCGGCACGCCCGACTTCGCGGTACCCACCCTCGAGCGGCTGCTGGCCGGGCCACACGCTGTCGTCGCGGTGGTGAGTCAACCGGACCGACGCCGTGGCCGCGGCCGTCGCACCTCACCGTCTCCGGTGGCGTCGCGAGCGCTCGCGGCGGATCTGCCGCTGTTGCGCCCCGAGCGCGTCGACGAGCCCGAAGTGGCGGAGCAGCTGCAGCAGCATCGCGTCGACGTCGGTGTCGTCGTCGCGTTCGGACAGTTCCTGCCGCGGCAGATCCGCGAGCTGCCCGCACGGGGTTACCTCGTCAACGGCCACGCGAGCCTGCTGCCCCGACACCGCGGCGCGGCGCCGATCCAGCGTGCGATCCTCGCGGGCGATCGCAAAACGGGCGTCTCGGTGATGCGCGTCGAACGCGAAATGGACGCGGGACCGGTGGCGCTACAGCGCGAGTTCGCGATCGGACCGGATGAAGACGCCGGCGAGCTCAGCGCACGCATCGCGGAGCTGACCGCGGCAGCGCTCTCGGACGCACTCGACCAGATCGCCACGGACTGCGTGACCTGGACGCCTCAGGACGATTCGCTCGCGACCTACGCTCCGAAGATCGAGCGTGCCGACGCCGCGCTCGACTGGAGCGAATCCGCGCAGATGCTCGCACGCCGCGTGCGGGCATTCGCACCGACCCCGGGGGCATTCTGCAGCCTCGAGGGCGAACCGTTGCGCATCCTCGCGGCGCGCACCGAAGCGGGCGCTTCGCTACCGCCACCGGGCAGCGTCGCGCGGGACGACTCTCGCTCGCTGCGGATCGCAACCGGAAGCGGCTGGCTGATTCCGCTTCGCTTGCAACGCGCGGGGGGCAAGGCGATCGACACCGCCGCCTTTTTGCGCGGGCGCCCGATTCCGGACGGTACGCGACTCGAGTAACGGCTATCGTCTCTCGTGTGAGCCTTCAACCGAACACAGCGCGACCGCGCAGCCGACCTCACCGAGGGCGCCCGGTTCCAATGCGCGGCGACGACCGCCGCCGCGGCGCGCCGACGCGCACCCGCCTGCTTGCGCTTCGCGTGCTCGAACGGGTCCAACGCGCGGGTGCGTTCGCCGACATCGCGCTCAATCACGCGCTCAGTCGCAGCGGGCTGTCGGCTCCCGACCGCGCCTTCGCAACTGAACTCGTCTACGGAACACTGCGCTGGCGGGGCCGGATCGATTACCTGCTCGAGCAGTGCCTCGATCGCGACCTCGAGAAGCTCGAGCCGCTCGTCGCCACAGCCCTGCGGCTCGGCGCCTACCAACTGGTCTTCACCGACGGCGTACCCGCCACCGCCGCGGTCGACGAATCCGTGCGCTGCGTGCGCGCCGCCGGAGTCGAGCGAGCGACCGGCCTGGTGAACGCCGTGCTGCGCCGTCTCGCGGCCGAGCACACGCGTATTCCGCTGCCGAAGCTCGACAGCGATCCGGTCGACCACCTCGTCCACGCCTTGTCGCTGCCGCGTTGGATCGCGGAACGCTGGCTTTCGATCTTCGGGGTGGCCGAGGCCGCCGCGCTCGCGCGCGCGTCGAACGAGCCGCCGCCGCTCACGGTGCGGGTCAATCGGCAGCGCAAGAGCGTCGCCGAGGTGCTCGCGGAAGTCTCCGAGCGATTTCCGGAAGCCGTCCCGTGCCGACTTGCGCGCGACGGCATCCAGCTCGGCCGCCGCGGCAATCCAGGACTCGACCCCGGCTTCTTGAGCGGTGACTTCACGGTCCAGGACGAGGCCGCGCAACTCGTCGTCGGCCTGCTCGACCCGGCCCCGGGCGAACGCGTGCTCGATGTCTGTGCGGCGCCCGGCGGCAAGACGACCGCGATCGCCGAGCGAGTTGGCGACGCAGGTCGCGTGCTCGCGCTCGACCGCAACGCCCGACGGCTCGGCCTGATATCGCGTTCCGCGCGGCGACTCGGGCTCGAGAACATCGACTGCGCCGAGCGCGATGCCACGCGTCCGCTCCTCGACCTCGCGGTCGCTCCGTTCGACCGCGTACTCGTCGACGCACCGTGTTCCGGCCTCGGGACGCTGCGAAGGCATCCCGACGCGCGCTGGCGCGTCCAACCGGGCGACCCCGACAAGCTCGCCGCGATCCAGGCCGCGCTGCTGCGGAGCGCGGCCGAAGTCGTAAAGCCCGGCGGCACACTCGTCTACAGCACCTGTACCGTGCTGCCCGAAGAGAACGAGTGGATCGTCGAGGGCTTCTTGAAGAGCACGCCGAATTTCGCACTCAACGCGGCCAGCGAGCTACCGGCAGAAGTCCGCTCGGTCGTGGGCAGCGACAGTGCGCTGCGCTGCCTGCCGCACCGCCACGACGCCGACGGCTTCTACGCGGCCCGAATGGAGCGACTCACATGAGCGAGCGTCGTACACTCATCGCCCCGTCGATCCTCGCATGCGATTTTGCGCGGCTCGGCGACGAGATTCTCGCGGTGGAGAACGCAGGGGCCGACTACATCCATGTCGACGTGATGGACGGGCACTTCGTCCCGAACATCACGATCGGCCCGCTCGTGGTCGCGGCCGCCCAAACCGCAAGCAAATTGCCGCTCGATGTGCACCTGATGATCGAATCTCCGGAGCGCTACATCGACGCGTTCGCAAAGGCCGGTGCGAGCACGATCAGTGTGCACGTCGAAACCTGTCCGCATCTGCACCGGACACTCGCTCAAATCCGCGAGACCGGTGCACGCGCGTCGGTCGCACTGAATCCCGCGACACCACCCGCCGCGGTACGCGAAGTGCTCGGAGAGGTCGACCAGGTGCTCGTGATGACCGTCAATCCGGGCTTCGGCGGCCAGAAGTTCATCACCAGCATGCTGGCCAAAATCGAGACGCTGCGTGAATGGATCGACGCGGACGGCCTCGATGCCGCAATCGAGGTCGACGGCGGCATCGGACCGGAGACGATCGGCCGGGCCGCCGACGCCGGAGCCGGTGTATTCGTCGCCGGGACGGCGATTTTCGGGGCCGAAGACTACGCTGCAGCCGTCTTGGAGCTGCGGCGCGCCGCCGGAGCCTCGATCGAGTCTTGATCCGGAACTAGAAGGCGGCATACTCCAGCCGCTTCGACAGCTGCGGGATGACTCGGGGCGTGGCGCAGCTTGGTAGCGCGCTTCGTTCGGGACGAAGAGGTCGCTGGTTCGAATCCAGTCGCCCCGACCATTCCTCCGGAATCCAATTTCGATCCGATTTTCCGGCACCGCCACAGCATGCGAAACGCGTTTTTCGCCCTTCGCCGCCGTTGCAGCTGCGCGCCGTGACACCCGTCCACAACAGGCAACTGCCCGCCCCCAGCACGTGTTTCAGGTCGTATTTTCCGTGGTCGGGCTAGCGGAGCTGCGACACCTGGACGCGTCAGCAAGCGCGTCCACAAGCTGCGTCGGAACTGCCTGCAGATTGCGCAGAATCGCCCCAAGTACGCGTTTTTGAAACGCAAGTGCTCGTTGACATCGGCTCCGACGGATGTCACGATGCTGCCATTCCGTCGGTAGTTTGAAATTCGACCGACACGAGACTTTCAGCAACCCAAAGGTGGTTTCGTCCCATGGCCGAGTTCGAAGCGAGCGACTCACTCACACGCGAGGAACTGGCCTGGGAACTCGCTGAGCTATTCGAAGAATTGAAGATCGAGGACATCAACGAGGTCCTCGCGAAGAACGTGCCCCTCGACACGCTGGAATTCTTCAGCGCCTACGCGGACGACTTCGGCGCCACTCTCGGACTGGTCGGCAACTCGCGTAAGCGACTGCCGAACCTGATGCTGTTGGGCTACCTGCTGCGCGTCCTCGAAGATCGCCTGCTGCCCGACGAAGAGCCCCCCTTCGACGCCTGAGATTCGACACATGCTGAACGAGCGAGTGAGGCTGCGATGAGGGAGATCCGAACCGACGCTGCACCGGCGCCCGTAGGCCCCTACTCGCAAGCCGTCATCCACGGCGGCGTGCTCTACTGTTCCGGACAGATTCCGCTCGACCCCGTGACCGGCGAGATGATCGAGGGCGACATCGAGGCGCAGACGCGCCAGGTTTTCGCGAACCTTCGCGCCGTACTCGAAGCCGCGGGATCGTCGCTCGACCGCGTGCTTCGAGCGAGCGTCTACCTCGCAGACCTGAGCCTGTTCCCGCGCGTAAACGCGGTCTACGCCGAGCATTTCCACGCCGCCCCCCAACCCGCCCGCTCCACCATTCAGGCCGCGGCACTGCCACTCGGCGCACAAGTGGAAATCGACGTCATCGCCCTCGTCGACTGAGCAGCATCGTCGCAGAAGCTAGGCCGCAGAGCGGCCACGACGGAGCTAGGAGCACGAAACGCGCTTTGCGCGACGACGTGGAAGCGTTGGCCGCAAAGCGGCCAACGCGCAGCTAGGAAGTGTGCCGATTGCTGAGAAGCCAGAGATTGACCGCGTTGATGGTGGTGTGAGCGACGACCGGTGCAACGAGGTTGCCGGTGGTGTCGAACAGCCAGCCGAGGAGGAAGCCCGCCGCGACCGCAAAAGCGGTCCAGGGTAGGAATTCGCGGCGCGGGACGAAGTGCACGACGCCGAAGATCAGCGACGCAGCGACCAAGCCGACGTGTGGCTGTAGGGCGCCGCGAAAGAAGGCCTCTTCTGCGACCCCGCTCGCGAGCGCGAGGGCGACGCATTCGACCACCGAACGGCGTCCCAGCACCCCCGCGAGCGCGATCGCGAGTTCTTCACCGAGCCGCGTTCGACGCGTCGTCCATTCGGAGAAGCCGATCACGACGGCAGCGGCCGCGATTCCGAGTGCGAAGTCGGCGCCGATGTGAATTCCGCGCGCCGCATTGGCCGGCGACTTGAAGAGCAGCGATTCGCCCAGGCAGAAGGCCCACACGATCGCCGCACCGAACAGCAGCGCGTAGAACTGGACCGCGGCCCGGACGATCGGGACCGGGGCCGGGGCTGGATCCGTGCTGGGCACGCGCGGCGGCGTGCTCGAATGCTCCGGGTCGCTGTGGTCTTGGACGCCCATGGCCTGGTTTGACAGGACTCCTGCTCGATCGGTACGCTCTGTCCCGGTACGGCGTCCCTCACCCGTGGGACGTCGTCTTCGTTTTTCGGGCCCGCGCCGATGGTAACCCGTCGAGCTCGGCCGCTGATGGGCTGAAATCATGTCAGACCGCATCCCGATGACCCAGGCCGGCTACGACAAGCTCGCCGAAGAATTGAAGCGGCTGAAGACGGTCGAACGCCGCGCGATCTCCAAGGAGATCGAGGTGGCGCGCGCCCACGGCGACATTTCCGAGAATGCCGAGTTCCATGCCGCCAAGGAGAAACAGAGCCACATCGAGGGACGGATCCGCATCGTCGAGGACCGGGTCGCACGCGCGCAGGTGATCGAACCCGGTGCGGAGGAGCCCGACAGCGTCCGCTTCGGCGTCACGGTCGAACTCGAAGACGCAGATACCGGTGAAACGGTGCGCTACAGGATCGTCGGAGAAGACGAAGCCGACCTCGAGCGTCGAGAAATCTCGATCACGTCCCCGGTCGCGCGGGCGCTGCTCGGAAAAGCCGTAGGCGACGCCGTCACCGTCCGTGTCCCCAAGGGCACCCGGGAATTCGAAATTCTCGATATCGGCTACCGCTGACGGCTGAAACGAGCGCAGGCACCGTTTCACAGCTGCGAGCGACCCGATCCGCTCCATTGGGGAATCGCTTGCAGCGCGGAGCTTGCTTCGAGTAGCCTCGGGAAAGAAGACGCCGCCCCTCGGCGAGATGGTACCGAGGGGATTTGGACCACTTTATTCCGTCGAGCGCGTCGGGTTTTACCGTGCACTCACTCCAACTCAAATTCAGCGCCGTGGTCATCGCATTGCTTGCGGTCGCGTGCGTCAGCCTTGCG
>CAXMSF010000351.1:0-8028 GCA_964196055.1 uncultured Gammaproteobacteria bacterium
CATGTCCTTCATGCGATCGGGGTCGAGAAGTGACGCACCGTGTGCGGCGCGGTCGATGTCGAGTCGGATATCGATTTCGCCGAGTGGATTGGCTTCGATGAACTTCTTCGAATGGTGCACCGCGCGCAGGATCGTGTCGCCCGTATGGTCGGGATAGAAGAAGCGGATGTTGGCCTTGCGGCCGTCGTCCGTCATGTAGGGGCGCAAGAAGCCCGGCGCGCCGTTCTGCTGCAGCTGGACGATCATCGCGCGGACGGTGCCGGAATGTTCCGCGATGAAATACCACTTCGGGTCGCCGTAGTGGTTGATGCGCCACGAGGTGCGGAGGAAGGGCACCAGCGATACCGATGCGCCGAGGTTCGTCTCGGCCTTCATATGGCGCTCGAAGGCCTCCATGGCCTTGATGGGCGCGGCATCCGCGCTCGCGTTCGGGCGATCGCCGTCGGAATAGATGGTGAGCATGTCGAGGCCGCCGAATCGCTGGGCGATCTGGTCGGTTGCGATGTTCCATTCATGATCCGGCCAGAGCAGCGGTGTGCCCGGCTGCGCGTCGCCGATCTTCGAGTGAAACAGCGCGATGTAGGAAGACGACAGGAATAGGAAGATCGTCACTCCGGCGACGATGTACTTGCCGACGGGGTGGGTGCAGACGTTCCCGACCGTGCGCGTGAAGCGAACCATGAAGCCCGGCAGGAAGTGCTCGTGCTCGGTCGGCGCGGGCATGTAGCAGATCAGGATCGGGTGGAGGATCTCGACCGTGACGATGATCGAAGAGACCCAGAAAGCGCCGAAGATGCCGAGATTCCGCATCTGCGGGATCGACGTCACGAGGATTGCGAGCAGCCCCGCGACGTCGGTGACGATCCCGAGCGTTCCGGGAACCACCAACTCGCCCATCGCGATGGTCGCGACCTCGATCTTCGCTTCGTCCGGGTTGTCGTAGCGTGGCAGCATGACCTCGTAGTCTTCGAAGAAGCGTTCGGCCATCTGCACGGTGTGGGAGACCGCGCGCGCGGTGATGATCATCGGGATCACGAGGATCAGCGGGTCGAAGGTGAGCCCCATCCAGCCCGTGAAGCCGAGGCCCCAGATTACCGTCATCGTGGCCGCGATCGCGGGTATCACCACGCCGTGCCAGCGTCGGAAGTACAGCCACAGCAGGCCGAAGATTGTCACGATCGTGAGGCAGACGTACATCAGGATTTCGCCCGCGTGTTTGATGATCCAGCCCGTCAGGATCGGCATACCCGAGACGTAGATCTTGATGTCCTCCGTCTCGAGGTCGGCCTTGATCTGCTGCACGTGGTCGAAGACCGCGAGGTAGACCTCTTTGTTGGACAGGCGGTCGGTCACGAAGCCCGCGGTGATCAGCGCTCCCTTTTCGTCGTAGGAGACCAGCCGGCCGAAGATGAACGGGGGATTCTGGCGCACCAGGGCGCGCAGCTTGTCGGCGTCTTCCTGGGTCTCGGGGGGGGCCTTCATCAGGACGTCGGTCGTGATACTGCCGTCGGCCTCGATCTGGACCACGCGGGTGCTGCCGTGCGTGACCGAATCGACCCGGTTGTGGTTCACGGGATAGGGCGGGTATTTCCGGTCGAGCTGGGTACGGACCTCTTTGACGGAGATGTTCTCGTCTTCTTCGAGCAGATCGCGCAGCTCGTCGCGGGCATCCGACTGGCTGTTGAAACCGACGCCGTCGAGGCGACGGGTGACTTCGCGAATCACCTTCATGGTCTCGGGCGTGAAGATCGTTCCTTCTTCGACTGCGACCGCCACGGCGACCAACGACGAACCGCCGAAGATCTGGCTGAACTTGTCCTGAGCGTGGATGAAGGGGTGGTCGGGGAAGAGATCGCGCGCGTTGGCGTCGATTCGCACCGTTGGCCCGGGTAGCTTGTGCCCGAGTGCGCCCAGCGCCGAGTTTCCGATCGGATAGAAGAAGAACAGGCTGGAAAGAACCAGGAAGCATGCAACCGGGAAGCGGTTGCGAGTAACCCAACGCGCGAATCTCAGCGTGGCGGTTTCGCGCGGTTCGTGGAAGGGGATCTCAGCCATCGGTCTGGTTCCTCGGTAGACGCATTCGGGCGCAAGAGAACCCGCGCAGTGTCTGTCGACGCAGTCAGTGGGGCGAAAGCATTATCCCTGAGGGTCGGCACCCATGGGGGCCCAAAGGTATAACGGATTCTCTGATTCGTTGGTATTTCAAAGCACGCGGGAAAAGCTTGGGTTTTCGGGCCCGATTCGGCGAAGGTGCTGGACGCCGCAGAGTTCGTAGCCGCCCGATGCGGCGGGAGATTCGACCGTGAGTTCAGTGTTTCGGGTATTCGCAACGCGCGCACTGCCGGGACGGGCCTTCGCGGATCTCGGCGATCGAGTCGATCTCAGCGTCTGGCCCGGCCCCGGTGCGCCGCCTCGGGCTGCGCTCGCTGCCGGGGCGCGCGCCGCCGATGGTCTGCTGTGCTTGCTCACCGACCGTATCGACTCGGAATTGTTCGATAATTGCCCGCGACTGCGGGTCGTGTCGAGTTGCTCGGTCGGCTTGGATCACGTCGATCTCGCGGCGGCCTCTGCGCGTGGAATCCCCGTGGGATTCACGCCGGGGGTGTTGGTCGAAACCACGGCTGACTTCGCCTTCGGCCTGCTGCTCGCCGCGGCCCGTCGGATTCCAGAAGCCGACCGTTTCGTTCGCGCGGGTGAATGGACACAGCAACGGCGTTGGGAGCCCGAGCTGCTGCTCGGGCGCGACCTGTTCGGGGCGACGCTCGGGATCGTCGGGCTCGGCGACATCGGCCGCGCCGTCGCGCGTCGCGCACAGGGATTCGGGATGCGGGTGTTGGGGTGGACGCGATCCGGGCGCGAGGTTCCGGGCGTCGAAGCGGTCGGACTGACGGAACTCCTCGAAGCTGTGGACATGCTCACGATCCACGTGGCGCTCGCGCCCGAAACCCGCGACCTGATCGATGCCGGAGCGCTCGCCCGGCTGCGCCCGGGCGCGGTACTCGTCAATACCGCGCGCGGCGGTGTCGTGAACGAAGCCGCCCTCGTCCAGGCATTGCGAACGGGAAGGTTGGCGGCGGCTGCGCTCGACGTCTTCGAAGCCGAACCGCTCGATCCGGCCAGCCCGTTGCTCGCTGCGCCCAACCTGATCCTGGCCCCGCACATCGGCAGCGCGAGTGTCGCGACCCGCGCGCGAATGGCCGATCTGGCGGTCGCGAACCTGCTCGCAGGCCTCGAAGGCCGCGCGCTGCACCGCCGCGCTCCGGACGCCTGACCGCGAGCGGCGTTACGAGTTGCTAGGCGCCTCGCAGCGTGCGAGAAAATCGCGCGGCGAGTAGACGCGTGCACCGCGGTGACGCGCGCGGTCGGCGACTTTGCGGTCCGCCGTCACGATGGCGATTCGGCCGGGGTCGTCCGCGGCGCGGATCCGCTCGAGCAGCCAGGCATCGGCGGACGGTGCAAAGACCGGATGCGGGCCGCGGGCGTCTTCGGGCGTGTCGGCTTCGCGTGGGCCGTCGAAGACGACCCAGACTTCGGCGGAGCGGTCGTCGAAGCGTGCGGCGATTTCGAGCAATTCGTCGCGTCGCGGCGCGGTCCACCACTCGCTGCGGTCGCGTCCGCCGAGCGGCCCGGCGTGGAGCACGTTGAAGCCGTCGAGCAGCCAGACCGAGGGCTCTGCACCTGCGTCGTCAACCATCTGCGCAGGGTAGGGCGATCCGTCGCCCGGGGCCCGGGCGACGATCTCCGCCCAGCCGAGCCCGAACGCGACGAACGCGGCCAGTACTCCAAGTGTCTCGAGGATTCCGATTCCGATGGATTCGCTTCGCATGCTTCCCCCTCTCGTGTCGGGCGAGCCTGGACTGCACGCGTGACAGGAACGGTCACGGCCCCGCGAGCTGCGCGAACTGCACCGTCGAAGACCGTTGCGTGGGTTCCCGCCATTCGGCGCGCTGCACCGTCTCGCACAGCAGGGGCCCGCCTCGAAAGCGGCCTGAAGCGGCTCGATGGTGGCAGTCTTCGACTCGAACTCGCCTTTCCCTCGAACCCCGAATGGGGTACGACTTCCTTGCGAAAATTTGCCAATCCAAGAGGTAGATAGAGCGTGATCGAGGTTCTCCGACACGACATCGTGATCGTCGGCGGCGGAGGCGCGGGTCTTCGCGCCGCCATCGCCGCGGTCGAAGCGGATCCTGCCGTCTCCGTTGGCCTGATTTCGAAGGTCTATCCCATGCGGAGCCACACGGTGTCCGCCGAGGGCGGAGCCGCGGCCGTCGCTCGCGAAGACGACAGCTTCGAAATGCACGGTTACGACACCGTGAAAGGCTCCGACTTTCTCGGCGACCAGGACGTCATCCAGTATTTCGTCCAGGAAGCGCCGAAGGAGCTGACGCGCCTCGAGCATTGGGGTTGTCCCTGGAGTCGCAACGAAGACGGCACCGTCGCCACGCGCGCGTTCGGCGGCATGTCGACCAAGCGCACCTGGTATGCGGCCGACAAAGTCGGCTTCCACATGCTGCACTCGCTGTTCCAGCACTCGATGCAGTTCGACCAGATCGTTCGCTACGACGAGCAGTTCGTCACGAAGCTTCTCGTCGACGACGGTGCGGTGCGCGGCGTCGCATCGCTCGACATTCGCGAAGGTGTCGTGCGCGTGATTCTCGGGCGCGCGGTCATCCTCGCGACCGGCGGCGCGGGCAAGATCTTCCCGTTCACGACCAACGGCACCATCAAGACCGGCGACGGCATGGCGCTTGCCTATCGCGCAGGCGTACCGCTCAAGGACATGGAGTTCGTCCAGTACCACCCGACCGGGCTTCCCGGCACGGGCATCCTGATCACCGAGGCCACCCGCGGCGAGGGCGGCTACCTGAAGAACTCCAAGGGCGAGCGTTTCCTCGTCGAATACGACTACGGTGTCGGCAACAAGGCCGAGCTCGGTCCACGCGACATGATCTCGCGCGCGATCGTGCAGGAGATCGAAGCCGGGCGCGGCATCCAGGGCACCTATGGCGAGTACGTGCATCTCGATTTGACGCACCTCGGTGCGGACAAGATCAACAAGCGGCTGCCGATGGTGCGCGAGCTCGCGAAGATCTACATCGGCGTCGATCCGGTCACCGATCCGATCCCTGTGCGCCCGGTGGTGCACTACATGATGGGCGGAGTCGATACCAACATCGAGGCGGAGACGGCCCTGCCGGGCCTGTATGCGGCCGGCGAATGCGCCTCGGCTTCGCTGAACGGCGCGAACCGGCTCGGCTCGAACTCACTCACGGAATGCCTCGTATTCGGAGCTTCGGCGGGTCGCAATGCGGTCGCCTTCGCGAAGGGCAGCGGCGAAGGCAACGAAGCGGCGTTGGTCAGCCAGGGCGACGAGGAAGCAGCGCGCGTGGAAGCGCTGCGCGGCCGGCAGAAGGGCGGCGAGAAGCTCTCGCATATCCGCCAGGCACTCAACGACGCGACGGAGTCCGGCTGCGGCGTCTATCGCGAGCAGTCTTCGATGGACGAAACCGTCCGGAACATTGCCTCGCTCAAGGGTCGCTACGCGGATATCGGTCTCCAGGACTCGAGCAGGGTGTTCAACACCGAGCTGATCGCGGCGATGGAACTCGGTGCAATGCTCGATGTCGCCGAGGCCATGGCGGTGTCGGCCGCGGGTCGCAACGAATCGCGCGGCGCCCACACCCGCAAGGACATGACGACGCGCGACGACGTGAATTGCCTGCATCACAGCTTGTGTCACTTCGATCCGGCAGGCCCACGTCTCGGCAAGAAGGACGTCACGCTCGGGAAGTGGGAGCCGGTGGAGCGAAAATACTGATGAGCGAGCCGCAGAAGAAGAAGTTCGTGATCACGCGCTTCGATCCCGACCAGGACGAAGTGCCCAAGACGCAGGAATACGAGATTCCGGTCCAGCCCGACTGGAAGGTCCTCGACGCGCTCAATTTCATCAAGGACGAAGTCGACGGCAGCCTTTCGCACCGCTGGTCGTGCCGGATGGCCGTCTGTGGCAGCTGTGGGATGATGGTCGACGGCGAGCCGAAGCTCACCTGCAAGGAAGCGCTCTCGGACTACGGCGACACCGTCGAAATCGCCCCGCTCGCGAACTTCCCCATTGTGCGCGACCTCGTGGTCGAGCTCGACGGTTTCATGGACAAATTCAAGAGCGTGAAGCCGTGGATCATTCGTGCGAAGGAACGGGCCGTCGAAGAAGGCCCGATGCGGCAGTCGACCGAGGAACTCGAGGAGTTCAAGCAGTTCAGCATGTGCATCAACTGCATGCTCTGTTACTCGGCCTGCCCGGTCGTCGCGAACGAGCCCGAGTTCATCGGGCCCGCCGCCATCGCGCTCGGCCATCGCTACAGCACCGACTCCCGCGACGAGGGCGCCGCGGAACGAAACGAGATCTTCCGCGGCGAGGGCACGGTGTTTTCCTGCTCGTTCGCGAACGAATGCAGTGAGGTCTGCCCCAAGCACGTCGATCCGGCCGCTGCGGTGAATCAGGCGAAATTCAACGCGGTGATCGACTGGGCCCAGGGGCTGATTCTACCGCGGGGAGGGAAGTAGCCATGCCGCGAGCCTCACACCCGCACGCCATGCAACCGCGCAAGCCGGGCTCGACCCGGACCGCGCCGCCCCAGATGCCGCCGAAGTTTCCGATGCAGGGCCGCTACCGGGCCTACACGCTCTTCGACTGGACGGGGCTGATCTACCTGTTGCTCGGCTTCCTGGCCCTGCGCATCGTCTGGGCGCTCGGCAACGGTGAAGAGGCCTGGAACTTCGTGATGGATCAGTTCCAGAGTCCGATCTACATCGGCTTCCACATTCTCTCGCTGATCAGCGTGATCTTCGTGGGCGTGCGCTTCTTCGGCTTCTTCCCGAAGGCCCAGCCGCCGCGCATCGGACCGCTGAAGCCTCCGCCGCAGCCCGTCATCCTCGCGGGCCTCTACGCGGCCTGGATAGGGGTCACCCTCGTGATGACGCTCATCCTGACGGGAGCACTATTCCAATGAAGCATCTGCTGCTGAAATTCGAACCAATCATCTGGCTGCTCTTCGGCCAGGGCATCCTGCTCGGCACGTTGCTCCTCACCGGTTGGGTGCTCGTGATCGGCGTGCTCGCGCCGCTGGGGATCGCGCCGCTGCTGAGCTTCTCGAACGCGCACGAGCTCGCCGCGACCCTGATCGGTCGGGTCGTGCTTGCGGGGCTCATTGCGTTGCCGCTGTGGAAGGGCGCGCATCACATGCGCCACACCTTCATCGACCTGGGTGGCGCGGATCGCGACGCGACCATTGCACCGCTGCTCTACCTGATCGCACTCGCGGGCAGCGTCGCGGGAGTGCTGGCCGTCATCCGGCTCTGATCCCACGCGCCGCCGCCGCGGCTTGCCAACCCGCCCGCGTGCTACGCTGCGTCGCCATGCCCGGTCGCGTCCTCGAAGGCATTCGGATTCTCGACCTCACCCGTGTGGTTGCGGGCCCGTTCGCGACCGCAGTGATGGCCGACCTCGGCGCAGATGTCGTCAAGATCGAACGCCCCGGAACCGGTGACGACTATCGGTACGGGCCTTCGCGCAAGGGCGAGACTTCGCTGTCGTTTCAGAACACGAATCGCGGCAAACGTTCGGTCACACTCGATCTGCGCCACGCGGAGGGCCGCGATCTCTTCCTGCGGCTCGTGGAACGCGCCGATGCGGTGGTGGAGAACTTCCGTTCGGGATGGCTTGCGAAACAGGGACTCTCGGCGGCCGTCATCCAGGCGCGCAATCCGCGCTGTGTGGTTGCCTCACTGTCCGGCTTCGGCGCGACCGGCCCGTGGGCCGGCCGTGCTTCGTACGACATCATCGCCCAGGCCGCGGGTGGCTTGCTCGCGATGACGGGCTTCGAAGACGGCCCACCGGTCCGCGGCGGCGGAGCGCTCGCGGATTTCGTCGGGGGTCTCTATCTCGGGCTCGGCGTGGTGGCCGCGATCCTGGAGCGCGAGCGGACGGGGACGGCGCGTGTACTCGACCTCTCGAATCAGGACGCGGTC
>CAXMSF010000352.1:0-4277 GCA_964196055.1 uncultured Gammaproteobacteria bacterium
CCACTACTCGGCGTCCAAGGCCGCGATCGACGCGCTCACGCTGGGGTTGCGCAACGAACTGCAGCCGCTCGGAGTGAAGGTCAGCCTGATCGAGCCTGGCGACATCAACACCCCGTTCAACGATCGGATGGACTGGGGTGATTTCGAGCAATCGCCATACGGGGAACGCATCCGGAGCTGCGAAGCGGTGATCCGCGATTCTCTGCCGAAAGCGCCGCCACCCGCGGTCGTTGCCGAAGCCGTGCTCGACGCTCTCACCGCGAAGCGCCCTCGCGTGCGCTACGCAGTCGGCGCCGAGTCCCTGCTGGTCCCGGTCGCAAAGCGACTCCTGCCGGACTGGCTGTCGCTACAGCTGATCCGGTCCCACTTCGGCATCTGAAGCCACCCGGGCGCGATTCGAAACGCTCTCGCCGAAAATATTCTGCCTTTCTTGTGGACATTTGGCTCCCCGGGCCTCCTGAGCGCGCCTCAGGGCGAGAGGCGGAAACTCGCGTGCTATCCTCAGGCGCCACCAATTCGTCCGTCGAAGCATCCAACCAACTGCGGACTCACCTGAACCGACACATTGCAGCTCGGGACCCATTCGGCCCGAAGCCGCGCGAAAGGAACTCACGACCATGGGCAGAAAAGTCTTCGTCATCGGCGTTGGCATGACCAAGTTCGAGAAGCCCGGATCCCGCGACTGGGACTACCCGGACATGGCGAAAGAAGCCGGCACCAAGGCGCTGGAAGACGCCGGAATCGAATACAGCCAGATCGAGCAGGCCGCCGTCGGCTACTGCTACGGCGATTCGACTGCGGGCGAGCGCGCGATCTACACCCTCGGCCACACCGGCATCCCGATCTACAACGTGAACAACAACTGCTCGACCGGTTCGACGGCGCTGTTCATGGCGAAGCAGTTCATCGAGGGCGGTCTGGCCGACTGCACGATGGCACTCGGCTTCGAGAAGATGGAAAAGGGCTCGCTCGGTATCAAGTACACCGACCGCGTGAACCCTCTCGACATTCACGCGAAGATCATGGTCGAAGAGCGCGGCTTCGAGAAGGCCCCGCCGGCGGCGCAGTTCTTCGGTAATGCCGGACGCGAGCACATGGAGAAGTACGGCACCACGCCGGAACACTTCGCGAAGATCGGCTGGAAGAACCACAAGCATTCGGTCAACAACCCGTATTCGCAGTTCCAGGACGAGTACTCGCTCGAAGACATCAAGAACGCCAAGATGGTCCACGCCCCGCTCACCAAGCTCCAGTGCTGCCCGACGTCGGACGGCGCCGGCGCGGCGGTCCTCGCCAGCGAGGACTTCATCCGGAAGCACGGGCTCGAAGCCAAGGCGATCGAGATCGCCGGCATGGCGCTGACCACCGACTTCGAGAGCTCCTTCGACAAGAGCGCGATCAAGCTGATCGGCTACGACATGACCAAGGCCGCGGTCGAGAAGGTCTTCGAGCAATCGGGATGCGGCGTAGAAGACGTCGACGTCGTCGAACTGCACGACTGCTTCTCGGCCAACGAGCTGATCACCTACGAGGCGCTGGGTCTCTGCGAGGAAGGCAAGGCGGGCGAGTTCATCGACTCCGGCGCCAACACCTACGGCGGCAAAGTGGTGGTGAACCCGTCGGGCGGCCTGATTTCGAAGGGACATCCGCTCGGAGCAACCGGCCTCGCCCAGTGCGCAGAGCTCAACTGGCAGCTGCGTGGCGAAGCCGACAAGCGGCAGGTGGACGATGTGAAGGTCGCGCTTCAGCACAACCTGGGTCTGGGCGGCGCCGCGGTGGTGACGCTCTACCGAAGGGCGGAACTGGCCTGATCTGACCCACTTCAACGATTGATTCATGGGCCCCGCCGGCCCGTCCCGGCGGGGCTCGCTCCAACAACAGACCTTCTGCATCAATCGGATTGGAATTTTCAGAGCGCTTTCGGAAGAATCACCGGCACCAATTTCCCCCGGCGTCTTCGTGACGCCTCACCCCGCGAGGACCGTCTTGAAGAGCTCCCTCGATCATTCTCACCGACCGCTGCGCCTGCGGGCGATCCGAAGTGGGGCCGCGGCGGCGCTGTTCGCCGCCCTCTGGGTCGTCGCTCCGGCCGATGTCGGCGCCCAGAAGCTCAACGAGGCCCTCGGTGTGCGAAACAACGCCACCGAAACCGGCGCAGCTTCCCAGGAACGAATCAACAAGGTCTCCGACGACACGGACGAGCTACTGCGCCTGTACCGCGACGAGACGGCACAGATCGAAGCGCTGCGCGTCTACAACGCCCAGCTCGAGAAGCTGCTCGCCTCGCAAGAGGAGGAGGAATCCAGCCTGACCGAGCAGATCGGCAGCGTGACGGTCATCGGCCGCGAAGTGACACCGCTGATGCTGAGCATGGTCGATGCGATCGATACATTCGTCGAGCGCGACGTTCCGTTCCTGCTCGAAGAACGAACGGGGCGGGTGGCGCGACTACGGCAGCTGATGGACCGGGCCGACGTCACCAACGCGGAGAAGTATCGCCGGATCATGGAGGCCTACCAGATCGAGAACGACTTCGGCCGCACGATCGAGGCCTACCGCGGCAGCCTCGAGGGAGCGAGCGAAACCCGAACGGTCGACTACCTGCGCATCGGTCGCGTGACCCTGCTCTACCAAACTCTCGATGGAACCGAAGTTGGCGCCTGGAACCAGGCTGGTGGCGCGTGGGAAGTCCTCGACAACTCCTATCGCCCGGCGATCCGCCAAGGACTTCGAATCGCACGCAAGCAGGCGGCACCCGACCTGCTTCGACTGCCGGTGCCGGCAGCGGAGGACGCACGATGAACCGGTTGATTGCCGCTGCGATCACGGGCCTGATGCTCGTCGCCTTACCCGCGTTGGGAGCCGACGAGGCCCCCAAGGCCAAGAGCCTCGATGAGCTGCTCCGCCAGGTGAAGTCCGGCTGGCGCAGTGAGCGCGCCGAGATCCAGAAGCGTGAAGAAGATTTCAAGCGAGCCAAGCAGAGCCAGGCACAGAAGCTCGAACAAGCCAGGGCCGAGCGCATCCGCGAAGAACAGCGCAGCGAGCGGATGGAAGAGCAGTTCGAACTCAACGAAGAGACCATCAGCGAACTCGAAGACGACCTGCGCAGGCAGCTGGGCACGCTCGGCGAGCTCTTCGGCGTCGTGCGGCAGGTTGCGGGCGATACGCGCGGACACGTCGACAGTTCGCTGGTCTCGAGCCAGATTCAGGGACGTGCGCCGTTCCTCGAGGAACTCGGCCAGAGCCGGACCCTGCCGTCGATCGAAAAGCTCGAGAAGCTCTGGTACACGCTTCTCCAGCAGATGACCGAGTCGGGCAAGGTCGTGCGCTTCAACACGACGGTGATCGATGCGGACGGTCAGGAGACCGCGCGTGACGTGGTCCGCGTCGGCGTCTTCAACGCGATCTCCGACGGCAAGTATCTGCGCTGGCTGCCCGAGGTGGGCAAGCTCTCCGAACTCAGCCGCCAGCCTCCCTCGCGTTACCTCAACACCGTATCGGAATTCACCGCAGCGACATCCGGCCTGAACCAGTTCGCCCTCGACCCCTCGCGCGGCTCCATTCTCGCGATGGTCATCGAGACTCCGAGCCAGCGTGAACGCATCGCTCAGGGTGGACCGATCGGCATGACGATCATCGGGATCGGCCTGATCGCGGGCGTGATCGGCCTCCTTCGTCTCGCGATCACATTCGTCGTCGGACGCAAGGTGAGGTCACAACTGGGCGCCGACCAGGCCAATGAGGGCAACCCTCTCGGCCGCGTACTCAGCGTCTACGAAGAAAACCGAAACGCCGACATCGAGACCCTGGAACTCAAACTGGACGAAGCCATCCTGCGCGAATCCTCGAAGCTCGATCGATTCCTGTGGGCGATCAAGGTCGTCTCGGCCGTGGCGCCCCTGATGGGACTGCTCGGTACCGTGACGGGCATGATTCGGGTCTTCACGACGATCACACTGGTCGGCACCGGCGACCCGAAGATGATGGCCAGCGGAATTTCGGAAGCGCTGGTGACCACCATGCTGGGGCTGCTGGTCGCGATCCCGCTGGTCCTGATCCACGCTTTCGTGAGCAGCCGCAAGAAGGAGATCGTCGAAGTGCTCCAGGAGCAGAGCACCGGCCTGGTGGCCCGACGAGCCGAAGGGGGTCCCTCCGTTGCAGCTGGCTGATCCGATCGAAGCCGTCAGCGACTTTTTCGATCGGGGCGGAGACGTCCTCTACCTGATCCTGATGGTGACGTTCTTCATGTGGATGCTGATCCTGGAGCGGCAGTGGTA
>CAXMSF010000353.1:0-3426 GCA_964196055.1 uncultured Gammaproteobacteria bacterium
TCGCTTCAGCCGCCCCGCAGCGGGCCTGGAGCGACCGCGAGATCATCCTGAAGCGAAACCTCTTCAACGCCTCGCTGCTGGCTCCGCCGCAGCAGCCCGAAGCCGAGGCCCCGCCCGAGGAGGATCTCGCTGCAACGAAGCTGCCGCTGCGGCTGCTCGGAACCGCAGCCGTGATTCCGTCCGATGGTTCGTGGGCCGCGGTGGTCGACGAATCCGAGCAACGCACGCTGATCGTCGGCATCGGCGACACAGTGAACAAAGCCACGGTGAAGCGCATCGAAAGGCGTAGGTTGGTGCTCTCCGAAGGAGGCAAGTTGCGCGAACTCGTGCTGGACGAAGACGCCAAGCCTGCGATCGATTCGGGCCGCACCCTGGCGAGCAAGCGCAACGCAAGAAGCCGCGGGCGACCCTCGCGGGCACCGAAGCCGAGCCCCAGGACCCCGTCCGATAAGGTGAAGCGACTCGACGACGACCACTTCCAAGTGGGCCGCGACGATGTCGACGAAGTGATGGAAAATCCCACCAATCTCTTCTCTCAGGCCCGAATTCTGCCGAAGTACGAGGAAGGTTCGATGGTGGGACTGCAGATCAACGCGATCAAGCCCGGCAGCCTGTTCGAGCAGATCGGGATCCAAAGCGGCGACGTGATCACTAAGCTCAATGGAATCACCATCGACAATCCCCAGGAGAGCGCCAAGGTTCTGACCGAATTCTCCGAGGCCGAGAGCTTCACCGTCGATGTCCAGCGCGGGGACGGCTCCAGCGACACGCTGGAGTTCAGTATCGATGATTAGAATGAAGTTGCCGCGGGGAGCTCGTGGGGGGGAGTGGAGCGTGAACAGTCGTCGGGCATGGATCGCCGGCAGCATTCTATCTGCGGCGACCCTCGTCGCCTTCATCACCGTTGCAGGACTGGGCGCGAACGTCGCCTCGGCGCAGAGCGGCGAGACCGACGCCGCTGGAATGGTCTCGCTCGACTTCGACGACGCCGAGATTGCGGATGTCATCGACACCATCGCGCGCATGACGAACCGGAATTTCATCTACGACGACCGCGTGCGCGGGCGCGTGACCATCGTGTCTCCGACCCCCATACCGCTCGACCAGGCCTACGCGGTCTTCGAATCGGTGCTCCAGGTCAAGGGCTTCACGACCGTCGAAACACCCGGTGGCGCACTCAAGGTGATCCCGCTGCGCGATGCCAAGGAAACCAGCATCGAAACCGTGCGCAGCAATCGACCCCCGCCGAATCGCGACCGCTTCGTCACGCGGCTGATCCCGCTCAAGTACGTCGAGGCCAGCGAACTCGTCACCACGCTGAAGCCGCTCGTCTCGAAGGACGCCGCGATCGCGGCGTACGACACGACGAATACCGTGATCCTGACCGAGAGCGCGTCGAACGTCCGCCGCATCATCCAGATCCTCGAAGCGATCGATGTCGACACCTACAAGGACGAGATCGCGGTGATCCACGTCGAGTATGCGGACGCGTCCGTGCTGGCCGCACAGCTCTCCGAAATCTACGGCGCCAATGTTTCGGCGGGCAGCAGCCGTCGACGCGCCAGCAGCCGATCCCGCCGCTCCAGCACCAACAAGTCGACGCCCGCCACCTCGACCGGTACGAGTCCACTCAACCGGGTACGACTGATCACCGACGACCGCACCAATTCGCTGATCGCGCTGGCGCCCCGCGGCCAGCTCGAAGAAGTTCGCGCGCTGGTGAGGAAGCTCGACGTTCCGGTCAGCGGCGGCGGCGAAATCCACGTCTACTACCTGCAGCACGCCGACGCCGAAGAACTCTCGCAAACCCTCCAGGCGCTGGTGTCGGGCACGGCGCGCAGCCCGTCCGGCGGCGGCGGCGCTACGCCCGCAACCGGCGGCGGCCAGGCGCAGGCCATCCGCACTGCGGTGACCGCCCTCGCCGACGGCATCCGCGTCACGGCCGACCCCGCCACCAATTCGCTCGTGATCCAGGCCCGCAAGGAAGGCTACGACGCGCTGAGCGACGTGATCATGATGCTCGATGTCGAGCGGCCGCAGGTGCTCGTCGAGGCGCTGATCATGGAGGCCGACGTCTCCGACGGCAGCGAACTCGGCTTCAACGGCATCTACAAGATGTTCACCGACGATCTGGCCCTCACCGTCGAATCGCTGAGCGACGCCGCCGCGCGCGGCGCCGTCGCGGGCGCCGGCCTCGGCCCCGCTGCAGATCTCGCTTCGTCGTTCGCAAGCGGCTTCGTAGTAGGGAACCCCGACCCCGAGAACCCGAGCAAGCACTCGCTCCAGGGCATCATCCGCGCGAGCGCGAACGACGCCGGCATCAACATCATCTCCGCGCCCCACATCCTCACCTCGGACAACGAAGAGGCCGAGATCCGGATCGGCGACAACATCCCGATCATCACCAGCCGGATTCAATCCGCTGCGGGCCAGAACATCGGCTTGTCCAGCTCCGTGAACGTCGAGCGCCAGGACATCGGCGTCACGCTGCGCGTGACCCCGCAGATCACCGAGGGCGATACCCTCCGGCTCGACATCTACCAGGAAATCACCGACATCAACGAGGCCATCGATGTCGGCAATGTCTCGGATGTCGGCGTCCCGCTGTCGAACCGGCGCATCGAGAATACGGTCGTGGTGGCGGACGGCGACACCGTCGTCATCGGCGGGCTGATCAGCGACCGCTATCTCGACGAGGTCAACAAGGTCCCCTTCCTCGGCGACATTCCGATCCTCGGCTGGGCCTTCAAGACCAAGATTCGCGCCCTCAAGAAGGTCAATCTGCTCGTCTTCCTGACCCCGCACATCGTGCGCAGCCCCGAAGACATGGAGTACCAGTCGATCCGCAAGCGCGAGGAGTTCGTTTCCCGAACCGACTCCAACATCGAACTCAACCTCGAAGAACGCTGGCAAGCCGAGAAGCGCTGGGCGGAATCCGTCACCACCGGCATGCCCTACCCGCCCGTCACGAGCGGCCGACCCGTGCGCAATCGCGTCCTCGAACTCGCGGGCAAGCATCCGCTGGAGCGGATGCGCGAGATCGAACAGCAGCAACGCAACGCCGACGAGCGCATCCGCTCCGCCGCCGAAGCGGCAAAGCGTTCGCCGAAGTACTACATCGAAACTTCGATGGGCGGCGACGAGCGTGCCGCGACCGACCTGCTCGTGGCGCTGATCGACTCCGGCTATGAAGGCGAGCTGGTGTCTTCGGACACCGGCGGTGTGCTGCTGCTCGAAGTGCACGTGGGGCCCTTCGACAGCTTCGACGCCGCACGTAACGCCAGCGAGCAGATCGGGCGAGCGCACGGCCTCACACCGAGTGTGGTGGTGGTGCCGCCGGAGCAGCCATGAGCCAGGCGACGGATTCTCCGGGGCCCGCCTCGCACGACGTGAGTCAGATCCTGCTGGCCTCGACCGAGCTGACGC
>CAXMSF010000354.1:0-11829 GCA_964196055.1 uncultured Gammaproteobacteria bacterium
CCTCCGGAATTGGGGGATCTCGGCGGCCTGCGCGAGCTCAGCCTGAGTAGCAACCAGCTGTCAGGCAGTATCCCACCAGAACTCGGATCCCTCTCCTCTCTTCTCGAGCTTTCGCTCTACGGCAACGACTTGACCGGGAACATTCCTCCGGAATTGGGCGATCTCGCGAACCTGGAAGTCCTCATTATCGACAGCAACGATTTGACCGGCAGCATCCCGCCTGAACTCGGACAGCTCACGAGCCTCGAGGTTCTCTTCCTGTACTTCAACCAGTTGACCGGCAGCATCCCCTGGCAACTGGGGAGCATGACTGCGCTCCAATATTTCCGCTTGAGCGACAACGCGCTGGTCGGCCCCCTTCCCGTCGAACTGATGGATCTCGTCGGATTGCTGGACAACGAGAGCAATTTTTGCGGCAACCATCTGTACTCGAACGTTCTCGCGCTGAGCAGTTTTCTCGACACCAAACAGATCGGAGGGGATTGGGCGAGTTGCCAAGTCGCCCCCCCCGTTCCCGCGATTCCCAACGCGGGCCTCTTGCTGTTGTGCGTGCTCCTGGCGGGATCAGCGCTCTGGGCCGTGGGACGATCCGAGATCACGGCCCGGTAAGCCCCGCGACTGGAAGTACGGCAGATTCATTTTCGCTGGTCAGCAGATTCTCGGTAGCTGTTCGCCGCTGAGCCAGTCCACCACGCGATCGCCGCCGAAGGCGGTCTGCATGCGCACGAATTGGTGCGCGTCCTCTTCGACTTCGCCGATGAGCGCGGCGCGCTTCCCGAGCGGGTGGGCGCGCATGACGCCGAGCAGTCGCTCCGCGTCGTCGGCCGGGCAGATGGCGATGAGCTTGCCCTCGTTGGCGACGTAGAGGGGGTCGAGGCCCAGGAGCTCGCAGGCGGCGGCCACCTCCGCTGCGATCGGCAGCCCCGCCTCGCGGATGCACATCCCGACACCGCTCTGGCGGGCGATCTCGTTCAGGCTGGTTGCGAGGCCGCCCCGAGTCGGATCCCGCAGGCATCGCAGCTCGGGCACCGCCTCGACCATGACACGGACCAGATCGTGGAGCGCTGCGGAATCGGACTCGATGCTGGTGTGGAACTCCAGACCGCTGCGCAGGGACATGATGGCGACGCCGTGATCGCCCAGGCTTCCGCTCACGAGGATACGATCGCCCGGCCGCGCGCGATCGCCCGATAGCATCACGTTCTCCGGAACGACACCAATGCCGGTGGTGTTGATGAAGAGGCCGTCGGCCTGGCCCCGCTCCACGACCTTCGTGTCGCCGGTGACGATGCTGACGTCGGCGGCCGCCGCCGCTTGCGCCATCGACTCGACGATCCGCTTCAAATCGGCCAGCGGGAAGCCGGCCTCGATGATGAAGCCCGCCGTGAGGTGGAGCGGGCGGGCGCCCGACATGGCGACGTCGTTCAGCGTCCCGTGGACCGCCAGCGAACCGATGTCGCCGCCTGGAAAGAACAGCGGGGAGACGACGAAGCTGTCGGTGCTGACGGCGACTCGACCGGGGGGCAGATCGATGCAGGCCTGGTCATTCCCTTGATCGAGCCACGCGTTCGACAATTCTCGGGCGAAGAGTTCTTCGATCAGCTGTGCCATGGCGCGCCCGCCGCTGCCGTGGGCCAGCTCGACGACGCCGCGCTTGAAATCGATGGGTCGGCCGAAGCTTCTCCGCGCAGGTTTCGACATCAAGCCCGCGCCGGTGTCGCCGTGTTGCGAAAGCGGCCGTACTGGTAGTAGGCCGCGCAGGCGCCTTCCGACGAGACCATGCACGAGCCGATGGGCGATTCGGGGGTGCAGGCGCGCCCGAAGAGCTTGCAGTCGGTGGGCTCCGCCACGCCGCGCAGAATCGATCCGCACTCACAGGCCCGGTTGTCGGCCACCGGAACGTAGTGCAACGGGAATCGGGACTCCGCGTCGAACTGAGCGAACTCCCCGCGGATCGCGAGCGCGCTGTCGGGTACGATACCCAGCCCCCGCCATTCGAACTCGGGCCGCGTTTCGAAGACCTCGGCAACGATTCCCTGGGCCTTGAGGTTGCCGAGTCGAGTCACCGCTCGAATGTACTGGTTTTCGACCTCGGCCCGGCCCTCGTTGATCTGCAGGATCAACATGTGGATCGACTGCATCACGTCGAGCGGCTCGAAGCCGGAGATGACCACCGGCTTGCGGTAGCCCTCCGCGAAGCGTTCGTAGGCCTCGGTGCCGATCACGATGCTCACGTGGGCCGGCCCGAGGAAACCGTCGATCGGCACGTTGCCGACTTCGCGGGCAGCGGGCGAATCGAGGATGTTTGCCACCGCCGCGGGGGTGAGCACGTGGTTGCACAACACGCTGAAGTTCCCGAGGCCCTCGGCGGAAGCCGCTCGAATGGCGACCGCCGTCGGCGGGGTGGTCGTCTCGAAGCCGATCGCGAAGAAGACGACCTCGCGATCGGGGTGTTTCCGGGCCAGCTCGAGGGCATCGGCCGCGGAGTAGACCATGCGGATGTCCGAACCCTGAGCCCGGGCCTTGATCAGGCTCTGTCCGCCGGAACCGGGAACGCGCAGCATGTCGCCGTAGCTGCAGAGGATGACCTCGGCCCGCGCGGCCAGCGCGATCGCCATGTCGAGGCGCCCGATCGGCAGCACACAGACCGGGCAGCCGGGCCCGTGGATCATTCGCACTTCGTCGGGAAGCAGGTCCTGGACGCCGTAGCGATAAATGGCGTGGGTGTGGCCACCGCAGAACTCCATCAAGTGGTAGCGGTGGCCCGGTTGGATCGCGTCGCGGATCCTGCCCGCGAGCCGCTTCGCCGCCGCCCCGTCGCGAAATTCATCGATGTATTTCACGACGCCGGCTCGGCGGCGGTGCTCACGTCGCGCAACAGTTCCAGCGTACGCGCGGCCTCCTCGGGGTCGAGGCGTCCCAGCGCGTATCCCACATGGACCACGACGTAATCACCCACACAGACCCCGTCCACCAGCGCGAGGGAGATCTCCTTCTGCACGCCATCGAGGTCGATGAGCGCCTGGGCATCATCGAGCAGGGCATCGACACGCACGGGGATGGCTAGGCACATGGTTTCGCTCCGCTGGCTCCCGAAGCTTCGCCCGAGCACAGCAGTCCGGCAACCCAGGCCTGCCCGAGGCTCACGGCCCCATCGTTCGGCGGCAGCTGGACGGGCAGCAGCACCTCGAGGCCGACTCGCCCCAGCTCGCGTACGAGGCCGGCGGCGAGGACCTGATTCAACAGGCATCCGCCCGAAAGGACGACCCGTTCGATTCCGCTTCGCGCGGCGGCCGACGACACCCAATCCGTGAGCGCGGCGATCAGCGTGCCGTGGAAGATCTCCGCCCCCTCGCGCGGGCCGCAATCGACGAGGTGAGCGAGCAACGGCCGCAAATCGAGCACACCGTCGCGCAGCGTCCAGCCGGCGTCGAGAAGGCTGGGCGATTCCACCAGGCTCTCCAAGACCATGGGCGCCTGGCCTTCGAAGCTCGCCCGTGGCACGACGTTCAACAGCCCGCAGGCCGCGTCGAAGAGCCGGCCGCAGCTCGAGGTCGGCGGACTGTTGATTCGCTTGCACAGCATCTCCGCGATCACCGAGTTTCCCGTCTGGTCCGCGAAGCGAACAGCGATCTCGGATTCGCGACCGAGAGCGAACAGGGCGGCGGCTCCCATTCGCCACGGCTGGATCGCTGCGGCGTCACCGCCCGGCTGCAGCAACTCGCGCAGATGACCCAGCCGCCGCCAGCGAACGCCCTCGAGCCACAACAGTTCCCCGCCCCAGCTCTCGGCGTTCGGGCCGAGCCCGAAGCCGTCCAGTGCCAGGCCGAGCACAGCACCGGTGACCCGGTGCTCGGCACTGACGGCAGCGACGTGCGCCAAGTGGTGTTGGACGGGAATCGTCGGCAACCCCCGGGCGTGGGCGTACTGCGTACTGGCGAAATCCGGATGCAGATCGTGGGCGATGACTTCAGGCCGAACGTCGAGCAGCCGCAACAGATGTTCCGCCGTCTCCTCGAAGAAACGGATGGCCTCGGGATTGTCCAAGGATCCGACGTGTTGCGAGACGAAGGCCTCGTCCCCGCGAATCACGCAGACCGTATTCTTGAGGTGGGCGCCGACGGCGAGGATCGGCGGCAAGGATTGCGCCAGCTCGATCGGCTCGGGAACGTAGCCGCGCGCGCGGCGGATGAATGCCGTCGCCCCATTCAGCACCCGGACCACCGAATCGTCCGCCCGGGTGACGATCTCCCGGTCGTGGCCGACGATGCAGTCCGCGATGCCGGAAAGCCGCCTGTGGGCTTCGCGGTCGTCGGTGACCAGGGGCTCGCCCCCGGGATTGGCACTGGTCATCACCAGGACGAGATCCTGCGACGCCGCCAGCCAGTCGACGCCCTGCGGCGATCCGGCGGCAGCGTGGAAGAGCAGCTGGTGGATCGGTGTGGTGGGCAAGATGAATCCCAGCGATCGCAACCCCGGTGCGATCCCCGAGGCGAGTCCGCGCCCACGGCTGCGCAGCACGACGATCGGATGCGCCTCGCTCTCCAGCAGGGCGGCTTCGCGCTCGTCGCAGTGCGCCCAGCGACGGACCGAGGCCACGTTGGCCGCCATCACGGCGAAGGGCTTCTCATCGCGGTCCTTGCGCCGGCGCAGTCGCGCGACCGGCCGTTCGCTCTTCGCATCGCACACCAGGTGGAAGCCACCGAGTCCCTTGATGGCGACGATCTCTCCCGCTTCCAAGCGCTCGAGAATCTCGCCGATCGGGTGGTCCAGCTGAGGGCCGCACGCGGGGCAAGCCGTGGGCTCCGCATGGAAGCGGCGATCGTTTGGGTTCGCGTACTCCGCGGCGCACGACGAACAGAGCGGAAAGTCGGACATCGATGTGTTGGACCGGTCGTAGGGCAGCCGGCGGACGAGGGTGAAGCGCGGTCCGCAGCCCGTGCAGTTGATGAAGGGGTAGAGGTGGCGGCGGTCTTCAGGGTCGAAGAGTTCGGCGAGACAGTCGCTGCAGACCGGCTGGTCGGGGGCGATGGCGG
The DNA here is from genome assembly GCA_964196055.1 of uncultured Gammaproteobacteria bacterium. GTDB lineage: Bacteria > Myxococcota_A > UBA9160 > UBA9160 > SMWR01 > JAFDEI01. The sequence continues at coordinate 5,037 of CAXMSF010000354.1, forward strand.
TCTGGATGTCGCCACCGGCGCTCTCCCGGATCTCGAAATCCGCGGCACCGGTCGAGGGGATCTCCGATACCACAACCTGCGCGATTTTCGCCAAGCGCGGAGCGCCCGGCTGCAACCCGTCGAGAAAAGCTTCGGTGCACTCGCCCTCGATCTCGATCAGGACGCCGTCGCCATCGTTGCGCACCCAACCGCCGAGTCCGTTCTCCCGCGCCAGGCGGTCGATGAAGGGGCGAAATCCCACGCCCTGAATCGTTCCGCGAATGCGCACGCGAAGACGACGCGAGAGCACGGGAAGGAGGTTCAGCGACACGGCGCGTCCCGCTCCCGTCTCATTCCTTCCGGTCCGCCAGGTACGCAATGACACCGGCACGCTCCTGCTCGTCCGGAATGCCGATCAGGGTCTTCGCGGTTCCGGGAAGGAAAGCGTCCGGGTCGGCCAGATACTCGTCCAGCGCTGTTTCGGTCCAGGTTCCGTCCGCCTGGGCCAGTGCCTGCGAGTACCCGTACCATTCGAAGCGCGCTTTGTCGGCGCCAACGATTCCCCACAGCGGCGGCGCGCTGCGCAACGGCCCGTTCTTCTCGACACTGTGGCAGACCACGCACGCGTCCGCGGGCCCGCCCCGTCCGACGGGCTCGGCCGCATAGCGGTAGCCGGTCGGCGCCGCCTCCCCGCACCCCACCCAGGCGATCAGCAGGATGCACGCGCCGGTCGCGAGTTTCGTCTTCATCCCACGCCCCCTTTCCAGCTTCGCGACGACCCCGCGACTCGTTCCCGGCCGGCGAGGATCCACTCCAACCACGACCCGATGCCTTCGCCCGTGGTCGCCGAGACGAGCAGCACCTGGATCTCCGGGTTGACTCGTCGCGCATATTCGATGCATCGGTCGACATCGAATTCGAGATGCGGCAGCAGATCGACTTTGTTGACCAACATGAGGTCCGACGCCGCAAACATGTCCGGGTATTTCAGCGGCTTGTCTTCACCTTCCGTGGTCGAGATGATGACCACCTTGTGTGCTTCCCCGAGGTCGAAGGCCGCGGGGCATACCAGATTCCCCACATTCTCGATGAACAGCACACCGCCAGCTTCGGGAGCGAGCGATTCGACCGCACGCGCCACCATGTGAGCGTCGAGGTGGCAGCCCTTGCCTGTGTTGATCTGGATCCCGGGAAGTCCCGCGGCGCGAATCCGCTCGACGTCGTTGCTCGTCTGTTGGTCTCCCTCGATGACACAGATCGGAGTTCGCTCCCGCAGCGCGTCTGCGATCCGCACCAGCAGGGCCGTCTTTCCCGAGCCGGGGCTCGAGACCAGATTCACGACGAAGAGCCCGTGCGCCTCGAATCCGCGGCGATTCACCGCGGCCCGTGCGTCGTTCCGCGCCAGCAGATCCTGCTCGACCGTGACGATGCGAGACTCGAGGGGATGGGAATGCGTGTGATGGTCGCCGTGCGGATGAGAATGGGAGTGATCACCGTGGGGGTGATGCTGGTGGCCGGAAGCGACCGCCGCTTCGATGTCCACTTCCCCGGAACTGCAACCGCAGGTCGTACACATCACGCCACCTCCAAGTCCTTGATTCGAACATTGTCACCGTCGCGCAGCTTCATCCGGTAGCCGCCACAGCGTTCGCAGGCCTCGCCACGCCGTGCCAGGGGCACGACGGCTTCGCAGTCCCAGCACCACGCCTCGCCTGCGACGTCGAGAATCTCCAGCCGTGCTCCCTCGGCAACGGTTCCGCGCGTGACACTCTCGAAGCAGAAGGAAAGCGCCGCGCGCTCCACACACGAGAGAAGCCCGACCTCGAGGCGAACGGCAAGGACGCGATCGAAGCCGTCCTCGAACGCCCGCTTCTGGATGATCTCCAACATGCCGTTGCTGAGGCTCAGCTCGTGCATCTCACGCCTCCGCGATCTCGAGCTGAACGCCAACGCAGGGGTCGATCGCAGTCACGAAGAGATCGACGGCTCGTCGGGTAATCGAGAGATCTTTCGCCGGCGCACCGGCGAGACCCTGGGCCAGCGGCCCACGCGGATGGAAGTTCCATTCGGTGGGCGCCAGGGTCCGGTAGCGGGCGATGCACCCGTCGCACACCTCGACCCAGTGGAACAATCGGCCGCGTGCCGTGTCGACGGATCCGAGGGCGCGCCCCGTGCTGGTCACCCGAATATCCGGCACCTCCTCGTGTGCGAGCGCGCGGATCTGCTCGCGAATGTCGCCCAGCAGGGTGGGCACTTCGAGGAATCTGGCGGCGAGTTGGGTCAAGAGGCCATAGCCGTATTTGCCATGCAGCTCCCGAACGAGCGGCGTGTTCGCGAGTCGCTCCAGCGCTCCCGTCTGTCGGACCTCACCGTGGTGATCCGGCCGACTGCAATACTCCCAGGCGTCGTCGCGAGCGATCCGATCGCTGATGTACTCGGCGTCGAAGCCATCGGCGAGTTGGATGCCAACGCCTCCGAAGCCTTCGAGTTGGTTGGAAACGACCCAGTCGAAGACCGCTGCGGTCGGACTGCTACCGCCCCGAATCCATGCGTCGAAGTCGCCGCTGCTCCGGAGAACTTCTTCGCTTCGGGCAACGCCAAAGAGATGTTCGTCGACATCTCGAATGAGGGATTCGACGGCTCCGGCCAGGGCTTTCGTATTGCGGTTCACGCGCGCGCCGCCCAGTCGATTCCACTGGGAATCGGCGAAGACTCCGCGTTGCAGTCCGGAGAGCCGCTTCCGGAAGGCCTTGAGTGCGTCTTCGTCGGCGCGACCGCCCGCACAGCGCGGCCAATCGAGAAGAATGCGCCACAGGATCTGTTCCAATGCTTCCAATGCGACGAGCAACGATCGCGCGGCGCGGCCCCCCGGCCCCGGGCCACAGTCGAACGCCGCTTCCACAGCCCGCAAGCCGGCGACACCCTGCGCGATTCCGCAAAGACGATACAGGTAGGGGAGCGTTTCCAGCGCCGACTCCACCGAACGTCCCTCCAAGACGCGCGCCGCCTGAACCGGCCGGCCCCTGTGGATGCTGACGCGGGCGATCCGGTCCTCCATGACCTCGACACGGAGAAGCAGCGAGGCATCCAATGCGGCCAGTGTCGGCTGCGAAGCGTCGCCTTCCATCAGTTCACCTCGCCGGAATCCCCGAACTCGGCGCCCTCGCCGTCGGCCAGCGCGAGCCACTCCCGAAACAACGCCAGCGATTTCTGGGCCTCGGCAGCGCCGATCTTCTCGACCGCGTAGCGCCGTGCCTGGAGGATGACGTAGTCGCCCAGCTCCACCGGGTCGGGCAACAACAGGGTGCTCACGACGAGCCGCTCTCCGAATCGCTCGACGGTGGCGGTCGAATCTCCGATCTCGACGACTCTCGACGGAATCGCGACGCACATCAGTCGGTCCCCGTCGCCGCCAACGGCTCGCTGGTAAGTCGCACGCCGATGGCCGCGAGTTCATCGAGAATGAAGTCGATACTCTTCGCCATGCCCTCCCTGCCTGCGGCGCTGAGTTCTGTGCCGAGACTCAGGTCCGCCGGAACGACGCCGATGATCGTGACGTGCCCGGGTCTTTCGCCCAAGAGTTCGAGGTTGGCGAGCACCTCGGACAGGCCGAGCTGATGCGGCGATATTCGCGTCGCAAAGAAGGCCGCGATCGACTCGCCGTCGATGCGTTGCACGCTTCCCGGGCGCTCGTCGCTGCGGATGGCATCACAGACGATGAGGTGGTCCCGACCCGCAATGGCGTCGAGCAAGTCCATCCCGGAGGTACCGCCGTCCAGGGTTTCGACTCCCTCGGGCATTTGGAATCGTCGGCCCAGGGCATTCACCGCGTGCACACCGACGCCCTCGTCGCTGAGAAGCAGGTTGCCGAGTCCGAGAATCAAGACGTTCATCGGGCATCCCAATCCGGTATCCGCTGACGGTCTGCGGGCCGCCGCTGCGCGAAGCGAACCAACGGTCCGGCCCTCACAGCGCTTTGACCTGGACGATCGGGCGCGCCTCGGGGTCGACCATGTGGATCGCACAGGCGAGGCACGGGTCGAAAGAGTGGACCGTTCGCAGCACTTCCAGGGGCAGCTCGGGATCCGCCACGGGGTTGCCGATCAATGAGGCCTCGTACGGACCGAGCGCGTCGTCGTCGGCCCGCGGGCCCGCATTCCAGGTACTGGGAACGACGCACTGGTAGTTGCGGATCTTGCCGTTCTCGATGACGGCCCAGTGCGACAGCACGCCACGTGGTGCTTCGTGGACACCGAAGCCGCGAATCTCGCCCTTCGGGAAGCTGGGGCGGTTGTAGCTGTCGAAGTCGCCGCGGCCGAGGTTGTCCATGAGCAGCTGCCACTGGTTCTGCAAGGTCTCGAGCAGTACGGCGCAGCGCACCGCCCGGGCTGCGATACGCCCGATCGTGGAGTGCAGTCCCGCCAGCGGAATCGGGCTCCCGTACAGGCTGCCGGCGATGCCCAGCACCTTCTCGAGGTGTCGCTTGGTGGGCTCGTGGCCGGCGCCGTACATCGCGAGCACGTTGGCGAGCGGTCCAACCTGGGCGCGCTCGTCGTAGAAGGTGGGGGCCTTGACCCAAGAGTATTTCCCGTCGTCCTCGAATTCCGTGTATTGCGGATTCGTCTGTCCCTCCCACGGGTGACGGGCCTGCTCGCCGCCTTCGTACTCGTACCAGGCGTGTTTGACGCCTTCCTTGACGCCGTCGCGGAAATAATCGTCGAGGTGACTGTCGATGCGCCGGAACGAGGCGAGATCGCCGCCCTCGATGTAACCGCCGGGCAGCTCGCAGACCGCGCCCTTGGTATCGAGAGGCATGTCCGGAACGCTCAAGTAATTTGTCACTCCGGCGCCGTAACCCATCCAATCCGAATACAAAGCGCCCACCACTGCCACGTCGGGCAACATCGCCTGGTTGACGAACTCCCCCAGCTGATCGATCTCCGACTTGATCGCGAAGAGCCGCTCGAGCGTCAGGGTGGACTGGCTCTCCAGGTTGATCGCGTTGGAGACCCCTCCAACGGCCAGATTCTGGATGTGCGGCGTCTTCGAGCCGAGGATCGACACGATCCGATTAGCGGTGCGCTGGTATTCCAACGCCTGGAGGTAATGGGCCGCCGCCAGCAAGTTGACCTCGGGCGGCAGCTTCATGGCCGGATGTCCCCAATAGCCACTGGCGAAGACTCCGAGCTGACCCGACCCGACGAAGCTCGCGAGTTTCTGCTGAACCGCACGCAGCTCGGGCACGCCGTTGCGGCTGTAGTCGGAGAGGCTGGCGGCGAGTTTCGCAGTGGCCACGGGGTCGGCCTCGAGTGCGGACACGATGTCCACCCAGTCGAGCGCCGCCAGTTGGTAGAAGTGAACGATGTGATCGTGCACCCCGTGTGCCGCGATGATCATGTTTCGGATGTACTGTGCGTTGAGCGGTATCTCCAGATCGAGTGCGTTCTCGACCGCACGCACGGAGACGATGGCGTGCACCGTGGTACAGACTCCGCAGATCCGCTGCGTGTAGATCCAGGCATCCCGGGCATCCCTGCCCTGCAGGATCGTCTCGATCCCGCGCCACATCTGACCGGAGGACCAGGCGTTCGTCACCTTGCCGCCGTCGACCTCGCAATCGATGCGCAGGTGGCCCTCGATTCGCGTGATCGGATCGATGGTGATTCGCGTCATCTCAGGCCTCCTGTCCGGTTTCGCCGGCTCGCAAGCCAGAGAGCACCGGAAGCTTCTTGATGAAGATCAGATACAGCATGATTTCGACCGAGAAGATGCCGATCGTGACCATCAGCTCACCAACCGCCGGGAAGTAGCTCCAGCCGTTCCCCGGGTCGTACGCAATCAGATAGCCGTTGATCCGGTAGAGCGCGCCGGCCGCCACCAGGGAACCCGCCGCGAGGAACATCAGCCGTTGACTGCGCCGGGCCTGGGGCGAGGCCAGCAGCAGGGTCGCCGCCAGGAACATCACCGTCTCGATCAGGAAGAGCAGCCCATCGGTATCCCCGGCGAATATCAGCCCCGCGTGGCCGCGATGGAAGATGTCCGCGAAGCGGATCACCAGGAAGGCCGCCAACAAGGCGGCCACGATGGGTGAGAGCCTGGCCAGAATTCGCTGCTCCGACTTCAGATGAAACGCGTTCGTCACCACCGTCGCTTCGAGCATCACGACGCCATAGCCCATGGCGATGGCGGTGATGAGGTACAAGAGCGGCAACCAGGTCGTGTGCCACAGCGGCGATAGTTGCGAGCCCAGCACCAGCAGCAGGGATCCGAGCGAGCTCTGGTGCATGATGGGCAGCAATACGCCGAGGGCCATCAGGAGCCACATCCAGCGCCGGATGGCCTTCGCCAGCTTCGGGCGCTCGAAGCCGTCCAGGAAGGTCGGTACGACCTCGATGCAGAGGACGATCGAATAGACGAGGATGCACAGCGCCACCTCGAACAGGACCGAATTCGGCTGCGCATACCACGGCAGCACGAGGTTGTAGGCATGCCAGTAGCGACCGAGGTCGAGCATCACCGCGGCACCGGCCAGCGTGTAGCCGAAGAGGCTCGCCATCAGCGCCGGCCGCATCAGCGGCGAATAGACATTGCGATTGAGTATGTAGATGAGCAAAGCCATCGAGAAGCCGCCGCAGCCCAGCGCCGTGCCGACGACGACGTCCATGGCGATCCAGATGCCCCAGGGATAGCCGCCGTTCAGATTGGTCACGGCGCCGAGACCGAAGATCATGCGTGTGACGATGAAATACGCACCGATGCAGGCGAGGACCGCCAACAGTAGGAAGGGCCCCGTCAGTATCTTGCCACCCAGCGC
>CAXMSF010000355.1:0-3007 GCA_964196055.1 uncultured Gammaproteobacteria bacterium
TGGGACCGCGTCCAAACAGCGGCTCCACCGACCGTACGCCTCCGAGGAACTGGGGCGCGATCGTGAGCACGAGCTGATCGGCGAGATCGGCCGCGAGGATGCTCGTGATGATCTTGGCCCCCCCCTCGACGAAGACCGAGCGGATACCTCGCGCGCGGAGCGTCGCGAACAGGTCTACGAGGTCGATGCCGCCCTCGGGGTTGGCGGCGACGGAGACCACGTCGACTCCCTTCGCCTCGAGCGCACCCCGTCGACTCGCCTTCGAACCCTCGACCGTCGCCACGAGGGGGCGGGAATCCTGTCCGAGCAGCTGCGCGTCGAGAGGCATGCGGAGGGACGAGTCGACGATCACGGGCGTGGGGTTGTCGCCGGGTGCCAAGCGAACGGTCAACTGTGGATCATCGACGATGACCGTGTTCACACCCACCAACAGTGCGTCGTGCATCGCGCGTAGGTAGTGAGTGAGGACCATTGTCTGATGGTTGCTGATGACCGTGGGGAGTCCGTCGTCTGCGGCGATGCAGCCGTCGAGACTCTGCGCGTAGGAGAGCGTGATGCAGGGCCGGGACGGGTCGAGCCGCTTGCGATTGCGAACGGCCTCGACGCGATCGAGGATCGCGTAACCCTCCGCCGCCAGTGTTGGATTGTTTCGCTGAAGCGCCTGGATCACGCGACTATCCACTCAGAGCATGTGCGCCATCTTCAGCTTCTTGGTCTGGAGATAGGCGCTGTTGTGGCTGTTGGGGGCGCACTGGATCGGAACCCGACTGTTGATCTGGACTCCGCCCTCACGCAATGCCTCGATCTTCAGCGGGTTGTTGGTGAGCAACTGCACCGACCGGACGCCGAGTTCGCCGAGGATCTTCACCGCGAACTGGTAACAGCGGGAATCGGCCGAGAGTCCGAGTTCCTGGTTCGCCTCGATGGTGTCGAGGCCCTTGTCCTGCAGACAGTAGGCTTCGATCTTGTTGAAGAAGCCGATACCGCGCCCTTCCTGGCGCAGATAGATGAGCAACCCGTTTCCCTCTTCCTCGAAGTAGTCGAGGGCGGCGCCGAGCTGCTGATCGCAATCGCAGCGCTGCGAACCGAATACTTCGCCGGTCAGGCATTCCGAGTGCACGCGGACGGGAAGATCTTCGGAATCGTTGATCGCGCCTTTGAAGACGATGGCGTGCTCGATCCCGGACTCGTCTCGTACGGCCTGTACCCGAAATAACCCATGCCCTGTGGGGAGGGCTGCGTCTGATGAGAAATACATATTGTCCAATCCGCTCGCCCTACGAGCTCCAAAGTGGCAAATTACGTTGCCACAATTGGGGTCCATAAGCAACAATTATGGCATGCAGCCGACGAACACCGAAAGATCCACTCACCTGATTGTCTTCGACCTCGACGGAACACTTCTTGAGGCGGAAAGTAGCTGGGGAACTGTCAATACCTTCTTCGAAAATGACAATTCGGAGACGCTGCAATTATTCCGTTCCGGAGCCATCGATTACCTCGAATGCATGAGGCGGGACGTAGCGGCATGGCCCAATCCGCTACACATTTCGAGGATACGCGACGCGCTTTCGGGTTGGACCCTGAGGCCCGGTGCGGCAGAAATGCTCGAAACCCTGCACGAATGGGGCATCGAAACGGCGATCCTTTCGGGCGGAATCGACGTGTTGGCCACCGAGGTGGCGGCGCAACTCGGCATCGAACAGTGCGTCGCCAACCAACTCATCACGGACGAGCACGGCTTTCTCACGGGCGAATCGCGCATGCGCGTCGATCCGCTGCGCAAGGAGATCGCTCTCGCACAGCTGTGTCGCGAGCGGCACGTCGCACTCGAACGTTGCATCACCATCGGCGACTCGGAGATGGACGAATCGTTTCTCCGGGCGTCCGGTCTGGGCGTGCTGCTGGGGGATGCGGAAACGGCTGAAGCGCTGGGTGTGCGATCGGTGTCGGCGCTATCCGAATTCGTCGAACTCGTCGCCTCGGAGCGCTGACCCTCGACCCGATTCAGAGCGAGACGAGCGGCGGAACTTCGAAGATGAAGTCCGGGCCCAGGTTCGCGTTGTACGCGCCCACCGCGTAGTAGACGAGCAGATCACCGACCTGCGCCGGTGCCAGCGGTCCTTCGTGGAGGATGTCGTCCTCGCGACAGGAGGCGCCGTAGAGGATCGTCTCGACCGGCTCGCCACCTCGGGGCTCGAGGGTCGGCGTGTAGGGACGGATGATCTGCGGACAGTAATGGGTCAGCGGAACCATCGTGATGCTCGCGTTCGACAGCACCGTGCGTCGGTCGCCGGAGGCGACCTCGGGAACGTCGATCACTTCGGCGACGAGCATGACGGCATCGTTCACCAGATAGCGACCGGGCTCGAGAATCAAGGTGGGACGCGCTTCGCCGGGGAACACCGTCTCGAGTTCCGCGACGATGGCGTCGATGAACTCCTCGATGGGGGGCGGGTCGTAGCTCTCGCGGTTTCGCGGCTTGAGGCCGTGCGAGGGAAAGCCGCCGCCGAGATCGAGTGTGCGCAGACGGGTCGAGTAGTCGGGGATCGACTTCTGCGCGAACTCGGCCAGCTTTCGCGCTGCGAGTTGGTGGCAGTGCGGCTCGGTCGTATCGCCGAGGCCGTGAAAATGGAGGCCGGTGAGTTCGAGCGCGGGACACTCGCCGACCCGACGCACGGCGGCGGCGGCCTCGTCGGTGTCCAAGGAGAAGCCGAAGCGGCTGTGCCCGAAATAGGGTAGCGATGCCGCGACCCGAATTCCGACGTCGTAGCTTCCGCCCAGAGCCGTTGCGACGCGAATCAATCGCTCCAACTCGACCTTGCCGTGAACGTGGAGCACGCAGCCGTCGAGCAGCGCGCGCTCGAGTTCCGCGTCGGTCTTGTAGGGCCCGTTGAACACGATCTCGGCACCCGCGTAGCCGAAGCGACGGGCCATGGCGTATTCGCGACCCGACACCACCTCGGCCCGGATGCCGAGTTCTTGCAGCAGCTCGAGTTCCGCGACC
>CAXMSF010000356.1:0-11645 GCA_964196055.1 uncultured Gammaproteobacteria bacterium
GCGACACCATCGGCATTGGTTGTTGGGGCCAAGGTGGCGCTGCGGCACGACGCGACGAAAATCGCAAGCAGAGGGAGAAGAAGTGAACGACGGTATCGATCGCACGGACGGCACGGACCTGACGACGCAGCAGGCCGAGAAGCAGCACCTCAAGCCGGTCGGTGATCGAAAACGCAAAGCCCGAAGACCTTCGGGCGTGACCGTCGAACGTCACTTCACCCGCGCGGGCGAAGATCCCTTCGACAATGTCGAGTGGGAGCAGCGCGACGCGACGATCGGTGACGAGAAGGGCAATCTCGTCTTCGAGCAGAGGGAAGTCGAAATTCCGACGAGCTGGTCCCAGCTCGCGACCAACGTGGTGGTTTCGAAGTACTTCCGCGGCCACCTCGGGACGCCGCAGCGCGAGCGAAGTGTCAAGCAGCTGATCGGGCGAGTGGTGGGCAAGATCCGAGAATGGGGCGACACCTCCCATTACTTCAAGACTCCGGAGGACAGCCAGACCTTCGCCGACGAGTTGACCGACATCCTGGTGAATCAGCGAATGGCGTTCAACAGCCCGGTCTGGTTCAACCTCGGTGTGGAGAACACGCCGCAGCAGGCGAGCGCGTGCTTCATCAATTCGGTAGACGACACGATGGAGTCGATCATGGACCTCGCCAAGACCGAGGCCATGCTCTTCAAGGGCGGCTCCGGCACCGGTTCGAATCTGTCGAACGTCCGCTCGTCGAAGGAGCATCTCAAGGGCGGCGGCACTGCGTCCGGGCCGGTTTCCTTCATGCGCGGCTTCGATTCGTTCGCGGGCGTGGTGAAGTCGGGCGGCAAGACGCGTCGCGCGGCGAAGATGGTCATCCTCAATGTCGAGCATCCCGATATCGGCGAGTTCATCGAGTGCAAGGCCACCGAGGAGAAGAAGGCCTGGTCGCTGATCGAAGCGGGGTACGACGGTGGCTTCAACGTTGCCGGTGGGGCGTACGATTCGGTGTTCTTCCAGAACGCGAACCACTCCGTTCGAGTGACTGACGCTTTCATGCACAGTTGCGAGACCGACGGCAACTGGCAGACACGCGAGGTGACGACCGGCGATGTGGCCGAGACCTTCCGCGCCCGCGACCTGGTGAATCGGATGGCCGACGCGGCCCACGTCTGCGGCGACCCCGGTATCCAGTACGACTCGACGATCAACCGCTGGAACCCCGTCAAGGCGTCCGGGCGCATCAACTCGAGCAACCCGTGCTCGGAGTACATGTTCCTCGACGACACGGCCTGCAACCTCGCAAGCCTGAATCTGATGGCCTTTCTCGACGAGGACGGCACGTTCCAGACCGAAGACTACAAGCGGGCGGCCGCGCTCACGATCCTCGCGCAGGAGATCCTGGTCGACCACGCCGACTACCCGACGTCGCAGATCGAAAAGAACAGCCACCTCTATCGCCCGCTCGGCCTCGGCTACGCGAACCTCGGCGCGCTGCTCATGACCTTCGGCGTGCCGTATGACAGCGACCACGGGCGCAACCTCGCCGCAGCCCTGACTGCGGTGATGTGCGGTCAGGCCTATCACACCAGTGCGCAGATCGCGGAGGCGATGGGGCCGTTCGCTCGCTACCGGATGAATCGGCGACCGTTCCTCGAAGTGGTCGAGATGCACAAGGCTGCCGCCAGCACGATTCCCGAGGGTGGCGTGCCGGCGGACCTCCTCGATGCCGCTCGTGACTGCTGGGCGGATGCGGTCGAGGCGGGTCGAAAGCACGGCTTCAAGAATGCTCAGGTAACGGTGCTTGCGCCGACTGGAACGATCGCATTCATGATGGACTGCGATACCACGGGCGTCGAACCCGACATCGCGCTGGTGAAGTACAAGAAGCTCGTCGGGGGTGGGTTCCTCAAGATCGTGAACGGCACCGTTCCGATGGCGCTCCAGCGGCTCGGCTACTCCGAGGAGGAAGTCGTGTCGATCGTGGACTACATCGACGAGAAGGAGACGATCGAGGGCGCTCCCGGCCTCGCGGAAGATCACCTCGCAGTTTTCGACTGTGCCTTCCGGGCTGAGAACGGCACCCGCTCCATCCACTGGATGGGCCACTTGCGCATGATGGGTGCGGTGCAGCCCTTCCTCTCGGGTGCGATCAGCAAGACCGTCAACCTGCCGGAAGACGCGACGACCGATGACATCATCGCCGCCTACACCGAAGGCTGGAAACTCGGCCTGAAGGCGCTCGCGGTCTACCGCGACGGCAGCAAGCGGACGCAGCCGCTCAATGCCGGAAGATCGGAAGACGGCGACGTGGTGCAGCTCGATGCGGCTCGCCCGGATCGTCGTAAGCTGCCTGACGAGCGCGAGGCGTTGACGCACAAGTTCTCGATCGCCGGGCACGAGGGCTACCTGACGGTCGGCAAGTACGACGATGGTCAGCCGGGCGAGATCTTCCTGCGAATGGCAAAGGAGGGCAGCACGGTTTCGGGACTGATGGACACGATTGCGACGATGACTTCGATTGCTCTCCAGTACGGCGTGCCACTGAAGGCCCTGGTCGACAAGTTCAGTCACACCCGGTTCGAACCGTCCGGCTTCACGAACAACCGCGAGATTCCGATCGCCAAATCGGTCATGGACTACGTCTTTCGCTTCCTCGGAAATCGCTTCATGAACAACGAAGAGATGCTCGTGGATGTTGGAGAGATCGGGATGGAAGGCGATGCGGTCGCCGAGACGCCTGCGCCGCGGGCGGTCGTTGCGGGCGGCGCAGAACGCAGGCCCTCGACCGCGCCCTCGGTGATCGTGAACCAGGCCGATGCTCCCAGCTGCAGTGACTGCGGCTCGATCATGATTCGCAACGGCGCTTGCTACAAGTGTCCGAATTGTGGTGGAACCAGCGGTTGTAGCTGATCCGCAAGATCGATCACGGCGTCTCGAGCAATGGGGGGTGAGAGGCGTCGGGAAGCGCGAAGTGCACCAGCTGAACCGCTCTACCAAGGGCTGGGGCTGGAGCGCTTCGCGCTTCCACGATCGTCCGATCACACGATCAGCCCAGGTCGTTCCGAACCGGATCTTGCTATTGGATTTGCCAGCCCGGCCCGACCACGGCTTCGATCAGCACATTCAGGAGAGTGAGCAGCAGGCTCGCCCAAATCGCGGGCATCCAGCCTCGTACGCGAAAGCCCGGAACCAACGCCGCCACGAGCTTCAGCATGCCGCCGTTCAAGACCAGCAGGAACAGCCCGAAAGTCACCACGGTGAGCGGGAGTGTCAGCACCAGCGCGACGGGGCGTACCAGCGCGTTCACGAGCCCGAGAATGAGTGCCGCGAACAGCGCGGAGATGGCTCCGCGAATTTCGATTCCATCGAGGGCATTCGTCACCAGCAGCAATAGTGCTGCAGTGACGATCAGATGAGCGAGAAATCCCTGAGGCATTCAACGAGTCTAGCCGCGTTACCGCCGATTTGCGGCCATCACCCCCGCGTCTTCGCGTAAGACGCGCGAGGCGTGTTTCGCGCGTCTCTTGCCGGGTCGCTACTTCACGCCCGGTGAGTGACGCCTTCGCAGCGGGTTCGGGTGGGGTCGTGGGATCAGTAGACCCAACGACCGCCCTGGTAGCGGAAGATCTCGGTCACGGGGATCTGCGACGATAGCGAGCAGTCGTTGGCTGCGATGTGCTTGCAGCTGAAGATCTGCTCGTTGTAGCGCAGGATCCCCACGTACGGCGCCGAGGCATGGCCGGTCGGGCGTAGCTCGACCGTGAAATCGTCGCCGTAATCACGGTAGGTCACCACCGCGCTCGCGGCGCCCGGCTGAACCGTCGGCTTCTGCTCGGCTGCGATCCGCTGTACCTTGTCCATCCACGACCGGGCGAACTTCATGAAGGACGCCTTGGCGGGGTCGTTGGCCGGGGCCATCGCTGCCGGCGCTGCGATTTCATCGGCTAGAACCGGGGTTCCGGCGCAGATGAGTGCGAAAGCGACAGCGACGCAGACACTCCGAACGATCTTGGAGGTTCTTGAAGTCTTCATGTCAGGGCTCCTCGGGAGAAAGTCTCTCTACCCGCGGTCCCTATTCGGTGTATTCGTCCGTCGGCTGAAGCAAACGTCGCTTGGATTTGCGCATCCGCCTTGCGTGCATCGCACACGAACGGGCAAGTGATCGGTAACACCAATGCACAAGATCCTGCAACCCGCTGAATTCGTAGCAGCGCTCGAGCCGTCCCTTCGACGCGCCGCAAATATTGCGCGCGAGTGCGACGGAAGGGTCCCCAACACGCCGAAATCCGACGAGGTCTCGAAGGTGAAGGCGGCGTTGACCCGAGCGGACCTGGAGTGCCAGGAGGTCATATTGGAGGCAATCTGGGAACACTGTCCGGGTGTCTCGCTTCGAGCGGAGGAGGACACCCCGTCGGTTGCGCGCTTTCCCGAACTCGCGACTGCGACGGTGGTGATCGATCCGATCGACGGCACCTTGCACTTCTATCTCGGACAGGGCGGGCCGTATGCGATCATCATCGGGCTCGCGACCGGCAACAAATACGACGCGGCACTGGTTGCGTTGCCGCGCGAGCAATTCGCGTTCGAAGGCGTCCGAGACAGCGGCGCGTGCATGGTCGACGCGGACGGAATTCGGCGACCGGCCGTGCTCCACAACGATGCGCGTAGGGTGCTCGTGTCGCACGGTCTCGACTCTGCCGGGGTCGCTGTACTACATGAGCGCGGTTACGAGGTGCAACGCGCATGCGGTGGCGCAATCTCGGTCGCGCCCATGATCCCGGGTGTTTGTGCGGGGCTGCGCATCGCGAACAACGACCCGCCGAACGTGAGCATCCGCGGCCGAGTAGGGGTGCTGATCGCCCGTGAGGCGGGGGCGATCGCGGTTCGAGAAGACGGCAGCGAATTCCCGGATGACATCGAGGAGCCCGCACGGACGCTGCTCATCGCCGGAAACCGCGACCATCTCGAGGCACTCGAGGCTGCGGTCGGAGCGATCTCCACGACCTGAGTGCGGCTCTCGCCGAGTTCGCTACATCCCTTCGTAGTTGGGCCCTTCGCCGCCCTCGGGCGGAGTCCAGGTGATGATCTGGTACGGGTCCGCGATGTCGCACGTCTTGCAGTGGACACAGTTCTCGTGGTGGATGAAGAGATTCTTCTGACCGGGGTTGCTCGCATCCGGCACCATTTCGTAGACGGCGGCTGGGCAGAAACTCTCGCACGGGTTTCCGAACTCCTCCGCGCAGGTGGTGCTACAGAGGTCGGTGTCGGCGACCACCAGATGGTGCGGCTGGTCGGCTTCGTGGGCGGTGCCGCTGAACCCGACCAGGTGCTCCTTGTCGAATGTGAGGACGCCGTCGAATTCGAATTCTTCCTTCTCGCGCTCATTCTTCGGGAGCTCGGCGAGCGACAGCATGTGCTGATAGCCGGGTTCCATCGACAGATTGTCCTTGATGCCGCGGCCGCCGGTGATCATCCGGAGCGGCTCGTTCAGCATGAAGAAGAAGAAGCCTCGCTCCGCGGACGGCCCGAAGTTGCGGGCCTGGTAGTGTTCCTGATAGGCCCAGCTGTTGCCGTAGCGCTCGGCGTAGCCACCCAGAGTCTTCGTGGTGAAATCCTGCTGCGCAAGGGCATCGACGATCGTCTCCGCCGCGAGCATGCCGGTCTTGATCGCCATGTGGATGCCCGCGAGGTTCTGGGCGTTACACATGCTCGCGCCGTCTCCCACGATCATCGCGCCGTCGGTGTAGAGCTTGGGCTGTGAGTAGAGGCCGCCGGTGGGGATTACCTTGGCGCCGTACTTCACGAGCTCCGCGCCCTCGAGCAGTTCCCGCATCCACGGATTCGTCTTGAAGCGCTGAGCCTCGAGGTGGGGATCGCTGTGGGGATTCTTGGAATCGAGCGGCGTTACGAAGCCGTACGAGATGAGGTCGTCCTGCATGTCGTAGAGCCACATGCCGTGGAAGCCACCGAGGATCTTCGGGAACGACAGGCCGTGGACGACGCGCCCGGGCTGGTGCTTCTTCGGGTCGACCTTCCAGATCTCTTTGACACCGGTCTCGAACGACTGCGGGTTGCGGCCCTGGAGCTCGAAAGTCTCGATCAACTGCTTCGTGAGCGAACCGCGCACGCCTTCGCCGAGTACCGTGACCTTCGCGAAAATGTCCATGCCCGGCGCGAAGGTGCTCTTCGGGTTGCCGTCCTTGTCGACGCCCATGTCGCCGGTGCGCACGCCGATGACTCGGCCGCCATCGACGAGCAGCTGGTCGCCCGCAAAGCCCGGGTAGACATCGACGCCGCCCGCCTCGGCCCGCTCGGCCAGCCACTTCGCGACCTTGTTGAGCGACACGACATGGTAGCCCTTCTTCTGGAAATTGGGCGGAACGACGGGGATGTTGAGCTTCCCCTTCGGGTGAAACAGCCAGAAGCCCGCATAGTTGCAGATGTACTCGCTCGGAAAGCCCTGCTCCTCGAAGTCGGGAATGAGTTCCCGGATTGCCTTCGGGTTCATCACGCCGCCCGACAGGCAGTGGTCGCCGACCTCGGCGCCCTTCTCGAGAACCAGCACGCTCGGAGCTTCGATCGGGGACTTGCCGGCTGCTTCCGCGACTCGATTGAACGCTTCGACCTGCTTCATCAGATGGATGGCCGACGCCAGAGTCGCGGGTCCCGCTCCGACGTAGAGGACATCGACTTCCATGCTTTCGCGTTCGATCGGCTCGCTCATCGCGGCTCTCCCTGTTTCTCGTGCTCTTCCGTTTCGCCTGCAGCGCGAAGTTAGCCGATCCGGGGCCCAACTCGACCCCGTGGGAACACCAAGAGCGCTCGGGGCGAGCCTCGTTGACCCCCTAAATCGCCTTCCGTATGCTGCGCCGCAATGCGGCCCACTCGTCCCAAGCCATTGCGTTCGAACGCCGGTGGTGCGGATTCCGCCGACCTGGTCGACATCATTCGCGACTTCATCACGGCCCACCGCACCACGAAGCGTCTGTTCGAGCGATTCCGCGCCGGCGAGCTCCGGTTTTCCGAACTCCGGGAGCTCATCGGGGACGACGAGGCCAGCGTGCTCTTCCGACTCAAGGAGCGCTGCCATGCGCTGTTTCGGCCGCGCGACGCGAGTGCGGCGATCGTTTCACGCGGTGAGGCCTTGTTCGATCTTGCGGTGGGGTCGCTGTTCCACGAAGCGATGAAGTTTCGAGAGAACTTCTACCAGCAGGAAATCTACGGGCCGCGGGTGCGGGCGCTCGCCTCCGGCGAAAGCCGTGAGGACGACGTGCTCTTCCGCGAGTTCGAGAAGCTGTTGTCGGTGGTGTCGGAGCGGCTTGCGGAGGGTCTTCAGGAGACGGAGATCCTGATCGAACAGTCGAGCAAGCAGCTACGCACGCTGTTGCGCGAATACCCAAACGACGGCCAGGTGCTGCGTTGCCTGCTCGAGAACCAGATGCACGTCGAGGGCGTCTTCGGCGATCCGATCGACGAAGTCTTCGCCGAAATCGAAGGCAGTGCAGCCGCGGGCTACGAGTTCGCCGGTCGTTCGTACCTCGGCAGCGGGTTCTACCGCGAAGCGGAGAAGACCTTCGTGCTCGCGATCGAGCGTGGCGGTGGTACGGGCGAGCTCGAGGCGCTGGCGCGCTTCGCACGGGGGATGGGGGCGTATCTCGACCGCGAGTACGAGGTGTGCCTGACCCAGATCGGTGCGTCGCTGGATGGCGGCGAGGCCATCGGTGACCGCTTGCTCGATATCGCGAGACGCGCGGTCTCTTCGATCGACCAGTTGGTGGACGCCGAATGCCGCGAGCGGATCGGCGCCGAAGCTGCGGCACTGCTCGAGCGGATCGGCCCCGCCGACGCTCCAGGCACCCACGGAGTGGACGTCTAGCAGACCGGAAACACGAAGTGTTTCCCGTGACGACGCAACGCGGCCAATGCGCTGCTAGGCGGATTCTCCGCTACCGGGCTCGGTGTCTTGCCGGTCCGGAAGCAGGCCGCCCAGTACGAACGCGCTGAACTCCCGGCGCCGCCATTCGACGGCATCGGCGTCGAATATGTCCTTGATCCCGACGATGTCGCTGCTGCTCTCGCCGGCCGCATAATAGAAGGTTGCAGCCCCGATCAGCGATAACAGCCCGTGGCGTGAGGACATCTTCCGGAAGATGCCGGCGGATACTCCGGCCGAGTAGAACTTCAGCAGTGGTTCGATGATCCGTGCGATGAGGGGCTCGAGGAAACTCGCGTCGACCGAAATCCGGTCGATGAAGATCCGTACGAGGATGCGCGCGAAGTTCGGATTGTGTGCGAGTACGTCGTTGAAATCGTCGATCGCGGTCCGCAGTGTCTCGGCCGAGAGACCTTCGCGTTTCGTGGTGTGCGTGAAGACGTGCTCGAAGGTCTCGAGCATTCGTTCGAGGACCGCGACGTAGAGCGCCTGCTTGCTCTCGAAGTAGTAGTAGAGCGCGGTCTTCTGGACGCCGACCTCCGCGGCGATGCTCTGGAGGTGTGTTCCGGAGTAGCCCTTGGCGCCGAACTGCGTCTCGGCGACCTGCAGGATCAACGATCGAGTGTCTTGTTCGCTCGGAAGTCTCGGCATCGCGAATCGCTCAGGCTTCGTTGGCCTCGGGGTTGAACCGGTAGTAGAGCCATCCCCCCATACCGAGGATGATGAGCATTGCGCCGATCCACTGCGGCTCGGTGAAACCCAGGAGCGGTTCGTTGATGCGCCAGGACTCGATCACGATACGCCCGAGTCCGTTCAGTGCGACGTATTCGCCGAACAGGAACGGGCTCTTCTTGCGGCGCCACCACAGAAAGCCGGCTACCGGGAGCAACCACGCGACTTCGTAGAGCTGAGTGGGGTGGACCGGATCGTAGATGGGCTGGATTCCGTCCGGAAAGCTGACCCCCCACGGAACGTCCGTCGCTTTGCCGTAATCGTCGCCGACGAGGAAGCAGCCGACGCGGCCGATCGATTGTCCGACTGCGCCCGCGACCGCGGTGCAGTCCGCGAAGGTCTTGACCGGCACTCCGTGCCGACGGCAGCCGATCGCGCCGACGATCGTGGCCATGATGAGTCCGCCGTACCAGGTGATGCCGTCGCGCGCGAACAGCAGGTCGAAGAACGGCCGACCTTCGCGTAGCGACACGTCGATCGCGAAGTAGAGTTTCGAGCCGAAGACCCCGCCCAGCATCACGTAGATGAGCAGGGTCGTCGCGAGGTCGGGATCGAGCCCCTCCTCCTGCATCCGTCTGCCGGTGATCCACGACCCGACGAGGAAGGCAATCGCCATCATCGCGCCGAAGGAGCTGACGGAGTAACCGAAGATCGAGAATAGTTCGGGGTACATGGCTGGACGCGTCAGCCTAAGTGAAGCTCACCACGCCAGCAAGCACGCGGGTGACTCAGGAGAGTTCGTCGCGCGGAAAAGTGAGCCGGAATGTGGCACCTCGGCCCCGAGCGCTCTCGACCCAGACGCTGCCGCCGTGGGTTTCCGCCACCTTCTTCACGATTGCGAGACCGATGCCGCTGCCGCGGCGACCGCCGGCGCGAGGTCGTAGGCTCTGGAATACCTCGAAGATCTTCTCGTGATCGGATTCGTCGATTCCACGCCCGTGGTCCGATACCGAAATCTGATGCCCATCGGCGTCGTCCCACACGTCGACCGAGATCACCGAATCGTCGCACGGCCCCATGTGGTCGATTGCGTTTCCGATCAGGTTCGAGAACACCTGATAGAGGCGCGTCCGGTCGCAGTAGATCAGGGGGGGGTGATCCGGCAGCTCGATCCGCACACCGATTGCGTCGAGGCGCTCTTTCATTTCCAACTCGATCTGGAGCACGATGATCCGCGGGTCGACCATCGTTCGGCGCTCGCTCCCCTGCCCGATGCGCGAGAACTCGAGCAGGTCGTGGATCAGCTCTTCCATCGTTCGGCCGGCCTGCTCGATGCGGTCGATGAAATGCTGACCGGTTTCGTCGAGCTGTACGCCGTAGTCCTGGCGGAGCAGGCGGGAGAAGCCCAATAGCGCGACCAGCGGGGAGCGCAGGTCATGAGCAAGCGAATGGACGCAGTGTTGGAGTTCCGTGTTCTTTCGTTCGAGC
Organism: uncultured Gammaproteobacteria bacterium; assembly: GCA_964196055.1. Lineage (GTDB taxonomy): Bacteria > Myxococcota_A > UBA9160 > UBA9160 > SMWR01 > JAFDEI01. The sequence goes on from CAXMSF010000356.1 coordinate 10,068, forward strand.
GCCTCAGCCGTCGCTTGATGGTCCGACACCGTGCGCAGGAACAGCACTGTGCCGAGGGGACGGCCACTGTCGCTCGCGAGCGCGCGCGCCGACGCCGTGACGGGCACGGGTCGTCCGTCGGCGTGGTGCAGCGTCAGGTCGTGGTTGCAGAGGCCTTCGCCGGGAGAGAGCGACGCGGCGAGCCGCTCGATCTCCCCGGCACGATGCAGCAGCAACGCGGCGGGTCGATCGGTCAAAGTGTCGGGTGCCCGCCCGACCAGCGATTCGAGCATCGCGTTCGCGTGTGTGATGAAGCCGTGCTCGTTCACCACCAACACCGCGTCGGGAGAGCCGTCGAGAAGCGCCGCGAGCAGCAGCTGATCGCTCCCGGGATGCTCATCGCCGATGCCGGTTTCCGTCACCGGGCGCGCAACGGCGACGTAGAGCGGTCTGTTCGCGTCGTCGGGATCGATCGGCAGGATGCTCAGCTCGATGGGCAGGCTGTCGCCATCGGTCTTCTGCACGCTGAAGCGCATGTTCGACAGAATGCCGTCGTTGCGGAGTTTCGACCGGATCATGAACTCCCGCCGGAATTCCGGCGAGTCGGAAAGCACCGCTCGGGCGTCCTTCCCGATGAGATGCAGGCCCCGTGAGCACAAGGTATTCATTTCGTTGCTCAGCCAGACCACGGTGCCTTCGGCGTCGAGCACGAGCACGAGCGGGTAAAGCTTCGCGATGCCCTCGAGAAGCTTCTGTACCGGGATCTCGTCGATCGGTCCAGCGCCGGTGGCGGTCTGGGCGTTCATTCGAATCCGCGACTCCTTGCAATGGCGGCAGCGAATTCGATCGATCGACTCCCACTCAAATGATGTGCGTGGAATAGAGAGGTTGTGCCGACGACCGAAGACTCCTGCAGCGTCCAACCCCCCGTTGAACAGGTCGGATCCTATCATCGTTGAATCGCGAGGGTCAATCGAATCACCGTATTCTGGGTTTCTTCTCGCTGTGCTCCGACGGCTGGGCTTCTCTCGTTCGCCTGGATTCGGCCGCTTGGAGAGCGGCACGGCCTCGACTATCCTCTCCCTCCGAAGACGTCGAACGCAGCCCGCGTTTTTCCCCTCGGGGAGCGCCCTCCCATGGCGAGCGGTGAGCGATTCCACGTCCTTCGCGGCTCACAGGGTTGACGCGATCGAATGCGATCGCACATCTAAGGGAGCCAGGGGGGATCTATTGAAGCGCTCCAAGCTCGCACTCTTGTGTGCGTTGTTGCTGGTGTCGGCTTCCGGCCGATCGGACCTGCCGTCGGTCGACGCCGGGCCGTCGCTGCAAGCCGCTTCGGTGCGCGCACCGGAGGCTGTCGCCGTTCCGGAATTCGGGCGGGAGACCATCGTGTCGATCCTGCGCGTCCTGAACCCGCGCCTTGGGGAGCATGAGCGTCAGAGGATCGCGCAGGCCGTACTCGACGGCAGTGAGAAATACGGGATCGATCCCGCGCTCCTGATGGCGGTGATGTGGGAGGAAAGCGACGTTCGCCCGTGGGCCCACAGCCCGAAGGGGGCGATTGGGCTGATGCAGGTGATGCCGCATATGTCCAAGCTG
>CAXMSF010000357.1:0-5036 GCA_964196055.1 uncultured Gammaproteobacteria bacterium
GCATCGGGAGCGACCTGCCGTGTGCTCTCGACCGGTTGCCGACCACGACGAGCAGCTTCCCGCCCTTCGGCCCGCTCGGGGCCGAGGGGTGGGAAGCTGCGGCCAGACGAGTCTGCCGACCCACGAGCGCTTTCGGCGCACGGACCGCGTGCGAGCGGAACCACGATCGCACCATCGCGATGACGATCGTTCAGAAGACCGGCAGGCTGCCCGAGTCCACGTCCCCGATCAGCGCACCGATCCGGCGCCACACGTCGTCGATCTCGCCCTCGGTGAGTCCGAACTGCACGGTGGTTCCCCGCCGGCTCGCGCCCCGGTCCGCATCGATCGGGGGGCCGGGCGAGACGAGACGGAGCAGCCCCTGCTCGTCGGCCTCCAGTTGCGCGACGACGCGCAGGAAGTCGAGATCGGTTCGCTCGAGCGCGCGCAGGCGATCGAGCGTCTCCTTTCGCACGGCCGGTACGCGCAGCACGTTCCAGTTCGGGACGAACCAGTTGTAGTACGGCCACGGCTCCCCGAACGAAACGCCGTTGTCGATGGCGAAGGCGCCCTCCCAGAAGCGCCGCCGGCTCATGCTGCGGCGCTTCGAGGCCCTCGTCGCGGAGATCAACTAGACAGTACTGTCTGCTGCCGATTCGATCTCCCGATCGACCGGCATCGAGCTACCCTCAGCGCCACGATGTTGGCGGTGGACTTATAACGGGCATGAGGTTGGGAATGTTTCGACGAACGATGACGAAATTGGCGGTCCTCGCGGTCCTGTCGTTGATCGCGGCGCTGGCATACGTACAGGGGTACAGCGACGGCGACCACGGCAAGCCCTTCAGCTTCATCTCCTCGGCGCTGGCCGCCCAGAAGCCGAAGGTCACGCCGACCGGAACCCTGCACGACCCGAACATCTACTTCCCCGGGACCGAGGCGCTGGCTCCCGACGAAATGCGCCTGATTTCCTGCGGCACCGGGATGCCCACCGCTCGGGAGTCACAAGCCGCTTCGTGCTGGCTCCTCGAGTTGGGCAACGGCGACAAGTTCCTCTTCGACGGGGGGACAGGTTCCGCTGCGCGGATCGCGAGCCTCAACATTCCCTACGAGTACCTGAACAAGATCTTCATCAGTCACCTGCACACCGACCACTTCGGTGACTTCTCGGCGTACTTCGTCGGTGGCTGGTTGGCCGGTCGCCAGGGGCCGCTGCACGTCTACGGTCCGAGCGGCGCCAAGCCCGAGACCGGAACCAAATACGCGATCGAGCACTGGGAAAAGGCACTGACCTGGGACGTCGAAGGGCGTGCCGGTCGCCTGCCCGCTTCGGGCGGCAAAGTCGAAGTCCACGAGTTCGACTACAAGGGCGAAAACGCGGTCATCTACCAGGAGAACGGCGTCACGATTCGCTCGTGGCCCGCCAACCACGTCATCGACGGTCCGGTCAGCTTCGCGCTCGAGTGGAATGGCCTGAAGTTCGTGTTCGGCGGCGACACCTACCCGAACCAGTGGTACGTGAAGTACGCCAAGGACGCGGACCTCGCGATTCACGAGTGCTTCATCACCGTGCCCGACCTGATCGCGAAGTTCGGCTTCTCTGTGTCGACGGGTCTGGAAGTGGGAACGCAGATCCACACGCCGCCCGAGGCCTTCGGCAAGGTGATGAGCCTGATCAAGCCCCGCATGGCGGTCGCGTACCACTTCTTCAACGACGCCGACACGGCCCCCGCCATCCTGGAGGGCATCCGCTCGACCTACGACGGCCCGCTGACGCTGGCCGAGGACTACATGGTCTGGAACATCACCAAGGACAAGATCACCAACCGCATGATCTCGTACAACGAAGACGCCTGGCCGCCGCCGGGAGCCAAGGCGCCGCCGCCGGTCGACCGATCGATCACGCAGTACGTGTCGAAGTGGATCGTCGAGCAGAACCTGGACGTGAAAGACATCGTCCAGGTCATCTACGACCGCACCAACAAGCAGTACGGAACCAGCGAAAAGCCGAGCCAGTAGGGCCGTCACCCCGACGGATCTCGATTCGTCCCGCGCCTGAGGCGGGCCGCTGCGACCGCGCGGAATGGCGATCTCCATCCTCGTATGTCGTACGCGCGGGGACCAGGACCGAGGAGCCTCGGCCTTGGTTCCCCGTGGGGCAATCCATCGATTCAGTTCGGGCCAAATAGTGTCGATATTCACTATCTATGGTAAATTCGGAACTAGCATGGCCTACCTCGTAAGACGCGCCGGCGACCGGATCGAGATCCGGGAAAGCCATTCGACGCCCCGGGGCCCCCGGTCGCGTCAGCTCGCGCGTTTCGCGGGCGCGCTGACGCCCGCGGTTCTGGCGCGTGCGGCAGCGCGTGCCACCCGGCCTTTCGACGCGCGCGCACTGGCCCGCCGTGCTCGGGTCATGGGGATCCCGGTCGACACGCACGCTCCGGAGCAAGAGGCGCGGGCGCTGCTCACACGGCTACGGCGGGGGGACCCGATCGATCCCGTCATGGCGGGACTGCTGGTGCGGGCGCTCGAAGGCGTCGCGACCGCGCCGGTCCCGGAGCCCTTCGCCGAGGTCAGTGAATGGCTCGGCACACCGAAGGCCGCACGTGGTGCCGCGCTGCGAGACCTGCTCGATACCTTCGGGCAGATTGCGGCGTCGCGGCCGCCGCGACGAACGCGCCCGCGCAGCGTCTTTCCGCGCTTCTCATCCGCGCCACCCGCGAAGGCTTTGTAATGGTGCCCGCGCCCGCGGAGCCGTCACTCTCGGAAAAGGTCCTGCTGATCGAAGCGACCCTGCAAGCCGCACGAATGCCGCACGCCTTCGGCGGTGCAATCGCACTCGCCTACTACGCGACGCCGAGAGCCACGATCGATATCGACGTCAATGTGTTCGTCGAGTCCGACCGCGCCGACGACGTGTTCGACGCACTTGGCCGACTGGGTGCCGCAGAACCCACGAAAGCCGAAGCCGTAAGACTGCACCGCGACGGCCAGACCCGCATCCGTTGGGGGTCGACGCCGATCGACCTCTTCTTTTCGTACGACGCCTTTCACGATGCCTGCATGCAGCGGCGACGCGCCTTCCCGTTCGGTGAAGGCGAGACGATCCACGTCCTGGCGGCCGAGGACCTCGTCATCTTCAAGGCGATCTTCAGTCGCGACAAGGACTGGCGCGATATCGCGGAGCTGGTCTTCGCCATGGCGGACGAACTCGATGCGGTGTGGATCGAAGGCTGGCTCGATCGCATCGTGGGACGAGAGGACGAACGCTTTCGCCGCTGTGCGGAGGCTCTCGAAAAGCGGAGTTGAGCGCGACGGCCTCGACGAACTTGCCGCCGACGGAGTGATCGCGACCGTTCGGGGGGGGGACTCGTTTTCGCTTTCAGGCGATCGAATCACCGGCCAGTGGTGAGGGTGCGCACTTCCGCCGCAGCCCGGCGCCGCGTCGCGGCATCCTCGTTGTCCCGCGCGGCGACCTCGAGGGCCTTCCTGGCCGCGGGGGTGCCGATACGTCCCAGCGCGCGAATGGCGCCCATGCGCACCCGGCTCGCGTCGCTCTGCAAGGCCTTCGACAAGGCCGGAACGGCTCCGTGGTGTGCGGGATCGCCCAAAGCGAGCGTTGCGGCCTCGGCCAGCTCGTCGTCCTGGCCGAGCATCTCGACGAGGGTCGCATTCACCCGGGGGCTCGGATGCCGTCCTGCCGCTCGAACCACCTGCAGGAGGTCGGGTTTGGGAGTCGAGCGGAGCAATTCCTCCCACAGCGGGGCTCCAGCAACCAGGCCACGTCGCTCGAGCTCGACGAGCAGCCCGAGCCTTACGCCGATCGCCGCGTTCGCCGAGCGCACGACCTGCTCGAGCAGGCGCGGCACGTCCGCCGCCGTCACCAGTGCATCGCTCGTCGCGACCAGATCCCGCACGGCCGAGGCGGCCAGCTGCGAATCCCCCGACGTCAGCAGGTCGAGGGTGACACTGCGGAGTGATTCGATGCGGGCCGCGGGATCGGCCAGGCGTCCTGCCGCTGCGTAGCCACGTACCGCCGCCAGCACACCCTCACGCTTGGCGGGTGCCAGGAGGTAGCGCGCGTCGTCCCCCTGAAGCGACACCCATTCCAAATCCGCTGCCTGCAATGCGGCGAGTTCCTTGCTTCGCGCCAGCGGCACGAGGAAGGCGAGCACCTCTTCGCCGACGGCGTATTCGACTACGCCGTGCCCGTGCGAAGCGAAGCGAAGCTCCTGTCCCGGCTCCCCCTTGCCCTTGAATACCTCGCGGAGCTCGATTCGCACGATGGGCCTCCGCTCGCCCGTGGCCTCGAGGGTCAGGATCGCGTGCGGATCCAGCACCGTCGCGTGAACGGCCAGCTCGGCGCCGCCAACCAGCGAGAGCAGCGTCGGTCGCGCATAGACGATGTGTGCGTCGACGGACTCTCCGAATCCCACGAGGCACGTGATGGTGGCGACCGCCGCGAGCAGCGGCGCGCGTCGATTCATCCGATCAATGCAGCTCCGTGAGGATCGGGAACATGGCCCCCGAGATCGACGGGTCCACCTCTGCCCCCACGTTGTTCTGGAAGACGGTGTTGCAGTCGATGTTGGGGAAGAGCGGACAGAGTTGGGGCACGCCGGCCAGGATGAATGGGGCACAGGCGTGGCAGCTGTCGTCCCACTTCTCGGCGGGCAGTTGATAACCAATCTCGTCGTTGCCGAGCCCGATGATGAAGGTGTGCTCGGCGCCCGTCATGGCCGCCCGATAGGTCTCGCCGATCTGGGGGTCGAGCTCCGAAGGAACCACGGCGAAGCTCGCCTCGTTGATCGTAAACGCCGAGACTTCGGTGTGGAGATCCTCGCCGAGTGCCTGGGGGATCGATTCGAACGGTGGCGGGTAGGGGAACCCGATGCTGTCGTCCGGTGCACCGTCCGTGTAGAGGGTCAGGCGTTGGTTGAGCACGCCGATTGCGATGAAGAAGCGAAAGAAGGGATTGTCGAGACGGACCGGAACCGGCTTCGAGGTGGCGAAGCGGATCGTCGCCAGCGGATTCCCCGGATTCTTCGGAATCG
>CAXMSF010000358.1:0-11955 GCA_964196055.1 uncultured Gammaproteobacteria bacterium
GTTGATGCCCGCGGCGAGCAGCGTGACGACTTCGTCTGCGATCGGCAGCAGCGGGCTGTAGATCACGCAATCGGGCGTGAGCGCGACGACGTCCTCGATGCGCTGAGTCGTGGTGATGCCGATCGGGCCGATGCCGCAGACCTCGCCTGCGTCGCGGCCGGCCTTGTCATCGCTGTGCACCCAAACGCCCGCAAGCGTGAGCTCGGGGTGGCTGAGGATGCCTTCGACGGCGGCACGGCCGAGGTTTCCGGTCGCCCACTGCACAACGCGGTAGGTCACTGCGCGCCTCCTGCCGGGTCGCGTGTGACCCGTGCGCCCGAGCGCGTCAGTATACCGCTGGCGTTGGCTCAGGCGTCGGGACTATTCCGGAGACGGCACGCGCCGAGACTCGCGAGCAGCAGACCCAGCAGGCCGGTGAGCCCGGGGCCCGCGGCCGGCACCTCGGCGGGGTTGCAGCCGAAGATCGGCGTATGGGTGCAGCCCTCGATCTGGTCGCAGGCTTCTGCAGTGCAGGGATCTGCGTCATCACAGTCGAGCGGTCCGCCGCTCGTGCAGACGCCGCCCGAACAAACATCGCCGTCGCTACAGGTATCGCCGTCGTCGCACGCAGCTGTGTTGTTGCTGAAGACGCAGCCGATTCCGGAATCGCAGGAGTCGTCGGTGCAGAGATTGGCGTCGTCGCAGGTTGGCGCACCGCCGGGGGTGCACGCTCCACCTGAGCAAATGTCGTCGACCGTGCAGAGGTCGCCATCCTCGCACGGGTCGCTGTTGTTCGCGTACTCGCAGCCGAGCGCGAGGTTGCAAGTGCCGGTGGTGCAAGGGTTGCCGTCCGAGCACGCGCCCGGCGAGCACGCCGGCAGTGGCGCGCCGTCGATTTCACCGAGACTGATCGAGGTCGACGTCCAATTCCCGGTGGCCTCGTTGAAGGTCAAGACGCTGCTGCTGAGGCGCACTGCGAAATTCGTTCCGGCGCCGATCAGCTCCTGGAATCCCGAATAGGCGGACGAGCTGCTCCAACTACTGGTCGCGGCGCGCCACGCGTAGGCGCGGTTGCTGATGCGGAACACGAAATTGCCGTCGGAGCCGATCAATTCGAGGATCGAGGAGCTGGCCACCTGGACGCTCGCACTCCAGGCGCCGGACGCCTGGTTCCAGGCCCACACCCGGTTGACGAGCTCCGCGGCGAAGTTGCCGCCCGAGCCGATCAAGTCGAGCAAGGCGCCCGCGCCGAACTGCTGACTGCTGGACCAGGTCGAGGAGGTCTGCGACCAGGTGTAGACGCGGTTGCTGATCCGGAAAGCGAAGTTCCCAGCGGAGCCGATGAGTTCCGCGATCGACCCGGAAGTGACCGTGGTGCTGATGCTCCAGCCGCCGGTGCTCTGGTTCCAGGCATCGACCTTCGTGCTGGTCTCTGCGGCGAAGTTGCCGCCCGAGCCGATCAGGTCGAGCAGGACGCCCGAGCTGAACTGCTGGCCGGCGGCCCAGCTCGCGGTCTGCTGGTTCCAGACGTGGATCTTGTTCGTGACTCGCACGCCGAAGTTGCCCTCGGAGGCGACGAGCTCCTGGATGGCGCCGGAGCTGAACGTCGAGGTGGCATGCCAGCTGCCCGTGGTGCGATCCCAGGCCCAGACTTTCGTCGACAGGCGTCCGGCGAAGTTGCCGCCGCCGCCGACGAGTTCGAGCAACCCGGACGAGAAGGGAGAACTGCTCCAGAGTTTGCTGTTGCGCTCCCAGGCCCAGACGCCACCGCCGTTCTGGGCGCCGAAATTCCCTTCCGAGCCGATCAGCTCCGTGATACCCGAGATCGACGGTGAGGCCGTGACCGAGCTGTCGATCTGACTCCAGGCGTGGACGTTCGAGCCATTACGTGCGGCGAAGTTCCCGGCCGAAGCGATGACCTCCACGAGTCCGCTGAGCTGGATCTCGGTCCAGCCGCCACCGACGTGATTCCAGATCCAGACCACGTTGTTGCCGACTGCGGCGAAGTTTCCGCCGGAGGCGACGACTGACGACAGTCCCGACACACCCTGTGCGGCGGTCCAACTCGCAGTCTCCGCGTCGTAGACCGTGACCGCGCCGCCGCTCTCCGCCGCGTAATAGCCGTCGGATTCGACGACTGGTCCGAGGCTCGCGATCGACCCGGAATCACTCCAAGTGGCCGTGTCGCCGTTCCACACCCAGATGTGGCTGCTGCCGATCGCGGCGCAGTTCCCACCCGAGCCGAGCGACTGCGCGAGCCCCGAGATGTTGGACGGCGATTGCGAGAAGCTCGAGGTCTGCGCGTTCCAGGCCTGCCCGCGGTTGGCGTCGTGCCCACAGAAGTTGGCCGCCTGGGTGGGAAGGGCTGCGAAGACGATCCACAGCAGCGGCAAGAGAGATGCAACTCGTAGGCAGAACGGTCGGTTCATGTTGGGATTCCTGAGAAGATCACTCTTTGTCTTCCCATCGGCCCGACCGGGCGCGATCTGGAGCCATCCCGAGTGGGGCCATAACCCCGCGATCGTATTGGGGAAGCTGAATCGCCGGCTTCGCGGCTCGGTGCCACGCGTTCCGACAGCATGGCCCCGGCGCGGCGTGCGGCGAGCGTGAATCAGCCGGGGACGCGGTCGAATTGGGCGCAGCCTTCGGGAACGTGGTGGTGGCTGAGCTTGTCGACCAGATAGATCGCCATCTGCGGATCGCCGAAGACCGCGGGGTCGTCGCGGGTCCCCACCTTGATCCGCACTGCTCCGGGCAGGCTCGGCGCCTTGCTCAGGATGTGGGTTCCGCACTCCGCGCAGAATTCGCGCGTGACCGGGGAGTCCAGGTCGCCCCGCGAGAAGCCCTTCACCGTTCCCCCGGTATAGGAGAAGGTCGCCTCGGGCATGCCCATCACGACGTTCACACCGCCGCCCGAGATGTACTGGCACTCGCGGCAGTGGCACTGCCCCTTGAACAGCGGCTCGCCTTCCGACTGGTAGCGAATGGCTCCGCAATAGCAGCCACCTTCGACCTTCATGGCGTTCTCCTCGCTCTCGATGGGCCCGGTCGATCCGGCCGGCGCCCGCGTTGGATCGCAAACGGTAACACGAATGAGGCCTCGGTCGTCGTCGGCGATCGATTCGAAACGGCGCGGCTTCTCAGGAACTGCCGCCGCCGGGTGAAAATTCCTTGGCGTAGTCGACGGTGAGCCAGCGTTCCGGGCGCAGCGCGATGCGCAGCTGTGTTTCGCCTTCGCGCGCAGCTGAGCCGCCGGTCGCCTCGAGGTAGCGATCGCCGAACTCCTGCCCGAGGTAGCGGTACGCGAGCGGACGTTCGTCAAGTTCGTAGTCGGAGGCGCGGATGGACGCCACGGGCCCTTCGACGCTCACGTACTTGTACGGCGGGCTTTCCGACTGGGCGCACAGGCTGAAACGCTCGGCGGTCTGGAGCAGCCGGCCCTTGCGCGACGCCGCGGCGGTGACGACCCAGAGTTCGCCGCCCGGCTCGTACCCGTACCAGATCGGCGCGGTCAGCGGGCCGCGCCCGGGCTCGGAAATGCTGATGATGCCGACGTGCACGTCCGCGAGGAAGGCCTCGCGCTCGTGGGTGCTCATCTGGAGCGACATGCTTCCTCCTTGCGGTGTTGATCGTGCTGTCGCGCGGATGTTAACAGAGGTGCAGCGGATGCTACGCTGCACCCATGCACAGCGCGCGAACCGTCTCGCTCATCCTATTCGTGCTCGTCGCGGCCTTCGAGGCGGCCGCGGAAGCGCCGCCCGCAATTCCGCCGGGCAGCGATTTCGGCGCCGGCCTGACACTCAGCGAGACGACCCCGCTGGCCGAGGTCGTGCGGGCGCCCGAGAAGTTTGCGGCGCAACCGGTGCTGCTGCGCGGACGGATCTCCGACGTATGCCAGCGCAAGGGCTGCTGGGTCGTGCTGCGAGACGGCGGCGAAGGGCTTCGCGTGCGCTTCCACGACTACGCCTTTTTCCTGCCGACCGACTCCGCCGGCTCCGAAGCATTCGTCGAAGGGCTCGTGAAAGTGGAAGAATTGTCGCAGAAGGCCGCCCGGCACTACGCCGCAGAATCAGTCGATGGTGATCCGGATTCGATCACGGGGCCGCAGCGCGAGGTCGGATTCACCGCCACGGGTGTTCGACTCGTCCGGGCTCCCTGAAGCTGCAGCTCCGTCGTCGTTCCGATCGGGTGCGCTTCGACGCCGACGGTGGATGCGCGGCCTCGTCAGGCGATTTCCGAGCTTCGTCGACACGCGCGCTCGAGCATCACGACTTGGGAACCAGGTGTTCCGATGTCCGCCCAACCCCGGTTCAGGTAGAAGGCTTGCGCCGGCGTGCCGCGCCCAGTGGTGAGCCGGAGCTTTTCGCTACCGCCCGCGGAGAGCCATGCCACGGCAGAGTCGAGCAGCGTCGAGCCGATGCCGCGGCCCTCGCAACCGGGTTCGACGAAGAGCGCGAAGATGTCGCGTTCCGATCGCCGCACGATCGCGAACGCGACGATGCCGCTGGTCAGTTCGGCGCACCAACCGCGGGCATCGTCCGACTCGAGCATTCGGGCCAGGGACTCGCGCGTGACGCCGTGTGCAGCGAGTTCTTCCTCGGTCTGGTGGTTCTCTCGCACGGACGTGCGTACCCGGAAGAGCTCGGCGGCATCGTCGGAGAGTGCTCGTCGGAACCTTGCTGCCGAGTGCATCTCGCTTCGGCGATCACTCATCTGGGGCGCGCTCCTTCCAGCTGATGACGCACGACGGCGCGCGATCGTTCGTCGAGGTTGCCGGGTGACGTGCTGCATCGGTCGGGGCGACCGATCGGATTCGGGCACAAAGGCGAGAATATCAGAAATCTCATGGCCGAGGTCGCTAGGCTCGCACCGGCGGGCCGGGGAATCGGACTCCCGGGCTGCGAATCCAAGACGGAGAAGGCTGTGAGACTGAAGACGCCCCGATTGGCTCCCCTCGAAGCCGAACGCATCGACCCCGAGATTCGCGAGCGTTTCGGCGGGCGACCGATGGACAACATCTTTCGGACACTGGCCCATCACCCGAAGCTGTTCAAACGCTGGCTCGTATTCGGCAACCACATTCTCGTGAAGTCGAGCTTTCCAGCGCGTGAACGTGAACTCGCGATCCTGAGAATCGGCTGGCTTTGCCGGGCGGAGTACGAATGGGGGCAGCACGTTCTGATCGGGAAGCAGGCAGGGCTGCTCGACGAGGAGATCGCGCGTATTCCCTCGGGCCCGGATGCCGACGGCTGGAGCGACCGCGATCGCGTCATCCTTTCGGCCGTCGACGAACTTCACGCCGACGCCTTCATCGGTGAACCGACCTGGCAGGCGCTCGCTGCGAACTTCGAAACCGAGCAGCTGTTGGATCTGATCTTTACCGTGGGGCAGTACAATCTGGTTTCGATGGTGCTGAACACGCTCGGAGTGCAGCTGGACGAACGATTGCCGGGATTCCCCGAGTCATGAGTGGGCGCCTTGCGGGCAAGGTGGCGCTCGTGGTCGGCGCCGGGCAGACCCCCGGCGACACCCTCGGCAACGGCCGCGCGGTGGCGCTTTTGTTCGCGCGCGAAGGTGCGCGGGTCGTCGCGATCGATCGCGATCGCGCGTCGGCGGAGGAGACCGTCGGGATGATCGAAGGCGAAGGCGGGTCGGCACTCGCGTTGGCTGCGGACGCCACCGTCGAGGCGGAGTTCGGCAGCGTCGTCGAGCGAACCCGCGAGAAGTGGGGGCGGATCGACATCCTGCACAACAACGTCGGCATCGGACTCGGCGACAATACTCCCGAGAAGATCGAACTCGCTGCCTGGGACCGAATCGTCGCGGTCAACCTGAAGAGCGTCGTCGTTGCGTGCAAATGGGTGCTCCCCGTGATGCGGGAGCAGGGAAGCGGCGCCATCATCACGATCTCTTCGATCGGTGCCGTCTGCGCGATGCCCACGGTCGCGTACAAGACTTCGAAGGCCGGGATCAACGCCTACAACCAGACGCTTGCGCTTTCGAACGCGCAATTCGGTATTCGGGCGAACGTGATCATGCCGGGATTGATCGAGACGCCGATGGCGATCGAGGGGCTCACGCAGGCCTTGTCGATCGACAAGCAGGACCTGATTCGGGCACGCAACGCGATGGTGCCGCTCGGAAGCAAGATGGGCAGTGCCTGGGACGTGGCGCATGCGGCCGTGTTCCTCGCATCCGACGAGGCATGCTTCATCACCGGGGCGGTCTTGCCCGTCGACGGCGGTCAGAGTCTGCGCGTCGGCTGAGTGTCCGGGGGCGCTGCAGCCGCCTGGGGCCTGGAATGAACCGCGGGCATGCTCCAGACTGGAGCGACCCTGGATCGAGGAGGGCCGGAATGAGACTCGCAATTCGAGTGTTCGGGCTATTGCTGGCCGTCGGCTTCGCGTGGTGGGCGGTCCAGATGGTAGCGGCCGAGAGTGGCGAGGTCGTCATCGTGACGACGATCGACTCAGAGGGCAGACCGCACGAGACTCGGCTGTGGATCGTCGACCACGCAGGCGTCGGCTGGCTGCGAGCGGGCGCCGACATGGCGGGCTGGTACCAACGGCTCAGTGCGGTACCCGAGGTCGAGGTCGAGCGAGGCGAGCAGGTCGGTCGGTACCTCGCGCAGCCTCAACCGTGGCAACGCGAAACGATCAACAGCCTGATGGCGGAGAAATACGATTGGGCCGAGTGGTACATCGGCCTGGTCTTCAACCGCGAACGTTCGATTCCGATCCGCCTCGAGGTCCAAGAGGACTGAACGGAGTTCTCTCTCGCCACGCGCGCGATCACGGTTCCGATGTTGCGGGAAGGCGTGCGTCGATCGCCTGCTTGATCCACGCCGCAATCTCGTCGATGCCTCGCTGATGGTCGGCCGTGGGGCCTTCGAGCCCGAGGAAGCCGTGGTAGAGGCCGGCGTAGCGGCTCGACTGCGTGGGGACGCCCGCCTCCTCGAGTCGCTTGGCGTAGCACTCGCCTTCGTCCCGAAGCGGGTCGCGCTCAGCCGTGAGGACCAACGCCGGCGGTAGCCCGTCGAAACGGGAGGCGCGTAGTGGTGAGACGTAGGGATGATCGGCCTCGGCGGGATCGCTCAGGTACTGCCGCCAGAACCAGATCATCTGCTTGCGCGTCAGGCGCTTCGCATGCGCGTTCTCGAGGTAGGAGGCGCTCGGGGGTGTGTGGTAGTCCATCACCGGATAGATGAGCACCTGCCCCGCGAGTGCGGGGCCGCCGCCGTCTCGGATTCGCTGTGCGGTCACGGCCGCCATATTGCCACCCGCACTGTCGCCGACGACGAAGACCGTGTTCGCGTCGCCACGGATTTCGTCCGCGTGCTCGGCGACCCAGCAGGTCACGGCATGACAATCGTCGATGGCCGCCGGAAACTTGTGCTCCGGCGACAATCGATAGTCGACCGAGACGACGACGCAGCCGGTGTGGCGGCAGAGATCCCGGCACAGGCCGTCGTGCGTATCGAGGTCGCAGATCACGAAGCCGCTGCCGTGGAAGAAGACGAGGACCGGGAATCGCCCGTCTCCTTCCGGCGTGTAGATTCGGATCGGAACGTCGGCGTCCGGGCTTTCGACGCGGCGATCCTCGACCCGCGCAACTTCGGGCAGCTTGTTGCGCCAGAGGAAGTACTGGGCGAGTCGGACCGCGGGCCGCATGAATCGCACCAGCAACAGGCTTCGGAGTGGGGCTTTGGCGATTCGGGTGTCGCTCACGCGTACCACGCAGTTACTCCACGCTCGGCGTGGCGTTCGTTACGACCGGCCGACCAGCGTCTTCCCACGCGCTCATGTGGCCTGTCAGGTATACGACGTCGGTGTAACCGGCCTTGCGGAGCGCGCGGCCCGCCCAGGCTGCGCGAGGTCCGTGTGCGCAGTAGACGACGACGGTCCGGTCCTTGTCGATCGACAGTTCTTCGTAACGCGACGCCAGCGAGTGAAACGGAATGTGGATCGCCCCGGGCACGTGACCTGCTTCATATTCGGAATCACTTCGTACGTCGAGCACGACCGGTGCGTCGTCGGAAGCGATCCGTCGAGCGAGCGATTCGCCGGAAATCGCCGGGGAACTCGCGATCGAGCAAGCGAGCAAATCGGCGACCAGGAGGGTCGCTGCGATCGAGAACGTGAATCGTCGAAAGCCCATGGGGTCGCCGTCCATCCATTATTGGGCGTACCGCCCACGGTCGATTGGGGCGCACTCGGGCCCGAGGGAAGGCCGCAAGCACCGGGTCGAAGGCCGAATTCTACCACGGCCCCTCAATCCGGCCCGGACGCGGCCGGGTTCAATCGCACCGCCACCGAGTTCGAGGGGTCGACGAGGAGTCCGACCCACCAGTCGCGCATGCCGCATTTCTCGCGCAACCAACCGCGCATCCGCGTGTGAGCCCCCGGATCGTAGCTAGGCTCCGCGAGATAATCGCCGGAGCGACGGTCCGCCGAGAATGCGATGCGCGGGTCTCGCTGTGCATCTGTGAACCACGCGCTCTCGACATCCGGCTCCAGTTCCGCTGATCATTTCGGGCTGGCGAACTCGACCCAGAACGCTCCACGGAGGTCGTCGAGGCGGAAGCCGACTGCACGGTCGTCGGGGTAGAGCTCCTCGATCCGCGTCGCGACCGCGGGCGCAATCGCTTCGCCGTGGCAGGTCAGGCAGGGTGCTTCGATGAAGATCGGCTCGGTGTAGCCCGTCCGTCCGTTCGGTAGCGGCACCGCGCGCGGGCCGGACGCTGAAGCCTCCGTGATGTACGCCGCGAGAATCGGCGCGACCCACTCCGGCGTGACGTTCGCGGGATTGCGCAGGCGATGGCTCGTGCGCCCGATCCGGACGCCGTCTCGCGAGTGTGCGGCCGCGATCTCGGGAGCCTGCAGTCGGCAGGCTCCGATGGCTTCGACGGGGCTCGAGGCGAGGCCCTCGGTGAGTGCGGTCTTCAGCTCGCGCTTGAACGGAGCGAGCAGCTCGGAACCGCGCGCCAGTTCTACTTCCGTCTTGGCCTGCGCCGCGCTCGCGGTGAGCAAGCAACCGAGCAGAAGCGGAGCCCAGAGATGCGGCATTGCGATTCCCCCTTGCAAAAAATCGAATCGGACCATCGCCCTGGTGGCGTCCGGCGGATCAGCACCAGCTCTGCTGCCCGGTCGGCTTCTCGAGCAGTTCGCGGACGTTGGCCTCGATCACCCGGTAGCCGACGTTACCGGTCAGTCGCTGGCGATCTTCGTCGAGCATCAGGGTCGGGCTCGCGCGAACGGTATGTTCGCGCGCGTCCGCGAGGTCGGCGGACAGCGCCGCGTGGGCGATGCCGGCGTCGAGCAGCGCCTCGACCCGCGCGGCCGGAATTCCCGTCCGCTCACCGACCCCGAGCAGCACCGAACGCACTGAGATATCTGCGCACTCCGTGAAGAATGCCTCGCGTACGGCCCAGGCCGCGCGTGTCTGGGTGCCCGGATCGACGTTGCCGCGCACTTCGAGCTCGCGCACCGCGCACAGAAACAGATGGCACGGCATCGAAGATTCGGGGGTCGTCTTCAGCCAGGCTTCGGGGTGGATCGAGACGTGCTCGAAGCCACTCGCGACCTCGTGCACGTGCGCGGCATAACCCTGGATCCCGCCGCGTTCCGACCACTGTGCGGTCATCTTCGCGCGCACGCTCCCGAATACCTGCATGTAGCGGTAGTCGATCGACACCCGGTCGTGGAATTGCGCCACGAGTTCGTCGCAGCGGATCTGCGAGACATAGGCCCACACGCACAGTACGTCCGAGAAATGTGTGATTCTCACCGTTTCCATCAAAGCCCGTTCGGGCACCTCCTCATGTGCAACGCTCCGCAAGGAGTTCGAGCACCGTCTCCATGCGCGCGTTGATCCGCTCATAACGGGTTGCGTCCCCGAGGATTTCGGCCGCGGTCTGGACGAAGGGCTCGGCGACGAGTTCGTCGCCGCAATGCTCGACGAGTGCCTTCGCACTCTCGGGCGTCGTTTCGAGGTGAAACTGCAGCGCCAGTACGCGGTCGTCCACGCAAAAGGCCTGGTTCCGGCAGGCGTCGCTCTGTGCGAGATGGACGGCGCCGGGTGGCAGATCGAAGGTCTGGCCGTGCCAGTGGAAGACCTCGATCGGTTCGGTAAACGGGGCGGCGAACGGGCCGCCGGCGGGCCTTTCCGGCGGCCGCACCGGGAACCAGCCGATTTCGGCCTCGCGGTTCGCATAGACGCGCTGGCCGAATGCGTTGGCGATCAACTGTGCGCCGAGGCAGATGCCGAGCACGGCCTTCGAGGCTTCGATTGCGTCGGCGATGCAACGCTTCTCCGCGGCGAGCCAGGGATACCCGCGCTCGTCATGAATGCTCATCGGGCCGCCCATTACGATCAACCAGTCGAAATCGCGGGTTGCGGGCGGCGGTTCGCCGTCGTAGAGCTTCGTTGCGCTGATGCTCGCGCGGTGCGCGAGCAGCCACGGGTCGATGCTGCCGAGGCCTTCGAAGGGGACGTGTTGGAGGTAGTGGACGCGCATTCGACTCAGGGCAGGTTACCACGCGCGCCGGATTCCGCGGCGCACGACGGCTCCCGGCCTCGTGGTGCGGCTTCGCAAATCGAGCGCCTGCGATCACGGATCGTAGTGGAGAATCGCCCAGAAGATCGAATACGACAGCACGAAGGCGATCGCGGCGAGCAGGGCACGGCGAAGCCCTGTCTGCCGCGTGGCGATCGCCACGTAGCCCGCGACCATCAGCGCCGAGAAGATGAACATCCGACTGAAGATCGCAAGGGTCTGCTCGTCGGGTTCCGGCATCGCCCGCTGAGTCTCGCTCGAAGTTGGCTGCAGCCCCGACGGTACCCGCTCAGGCGGGCGGTGGGTACTGGGTGAGTTCGAGCACGACGCCGTCGGGCGCGGCGACGTAGGCAAAGGTGAGTCCGGTCGACTCGGTAACCGGGTGGCTCAGGATCGGGACGCCCGCGGCCGACAACTCCGCCACGGCCGTTGCGACATTCGCGATATGGAGCCCGATGTGGGCTACGCCGAAGCCGTGGCGATAGGCGCCGTCGCCCGGCTCCGGTGCCGCGGCGGGCGCATGCTCCGCCGGGAATGGGCCGAGTACCAGCAGCTGTCCGCCGAGTGCGAGGAAGATCCGAAGCTCGCCCTGGAAGTTGTTGTTGCGCAACACCTCGTCCGCTTCGAAATGTTGCGTGTAGAAGACCGAGGTGGTTTCGGGGTCTTCGCAATAGACGTGGATGTGATCGAGTGATTCGACGCGCATTCTCAGCCTGCTTGCGCCACCCAGTGGATGGGCCCGGCAGCGCTCTCCACACGGATGGTTGGAGGACTGGATGTCGGGAAGCGCCCGCCTCCCGGCGCACGCTTCCCGAAGACCTCTTGCGTGGTCGTCGTGCGAGTCCGATGCCGGGAGCCTGGAGCGCGGATCAGTCGGGTGTGACGGCGTCGACCGTGGCTTCGGTCGTGTCGGCTGCTGCATCGACAGTCGTCGCGGTCACGTCGCCTGCGGCGTTGGCGGTTGCGGACGTGGCATCGCCTGCGGCTTCCGCGGTCGCAGACGTGGCGTCAGCGGCGGCATCGACGGTCGTCTCGGTGATGTCGACGGCGCCCTCGACTACGGACTTGATGATGCCCTGCGCTGCCGCGATGCCGGGGAGCGCGATGAGGAGTGCGAGTACGAGGGATGCGAGAGCGCATCGAGAATTCCGGGCGGTCATGAGGTCTCCTTTGGTGGGGTTCGGATGCGGGGTAGATTGCCACTGGCGGCCGGTGGTCCGTAAGTAGGTGTTTCTCGGCTCAGGCCGACCAATCGCTCAGCAGCCTCTCGATTCTTTCATCGACGCCCATCAAGCGCGTCGTGTCAGCGAGGTATCGGAGCGTATCTTCGTATGACATTCGCCGCCATGATGGAGCATCGGTGGCCCGACACAAGCGCCGGGTTCGGCGCCGAGCTCCGCCGGCCGGGGATCGCCTCGAGT
>CAXMSF010000359.1:0-5063 GCA_964196055.1 uncultured Gammaproteobacteria bacterium
CCTCGAAGCCAAAGACCCGCCGAAGCTCGATGCCGTCAGCCGACGCCTCGCGGAGCGCGGCGTCACGGGGCTCACCGACGCAACGGCGACCAACGACGCGGAAGCGCTGAGAGCGCTGGTCGCCGCGGTCGATTCCGGCGCGTTGCGGCAACACATTCGGGTGATGGGTCGACCGACGCTGCCGGAGCCCAACCACCCCGGAGTCGAGCATGGCGGCGTCAAGTTGTTGCTCGACGAACGCGACCTGCCGGACTTCGAGGATCTCGCAGCAGCAATCGCGGCGGCTCATCGCTCGGATCGCGGCGTCGCGATCCACTGCGTCACGCGCGCCGAGCTGGTGCTCGCCTGCGCGGCGTTCGAGGCCGCGGGACCGCGGGCGGGCGATCGCATCGAGCACGCCGGAGTGGCCCCGCCGGACGCGCTGCCCGCGCTGCGAGAGTGCGGCCTCAGCGTCGTTACCCAACCACACTTCCTGCACGAGCGCGGCGACGCCTACCTCGCTGATGTCGAAGCACGCGACTTGCCGTGGCTCTACCGCGGCCGGGGCTTTCTCGAAGCCGGGATCCCACTCGGCGGCGGCAGCGACGCGCCCTTCGGCGCAGCGGACCCGTGGGCCGCCATGCGAGCGGCAGTCGAGCGCCGCAGCCGGGGCGGTGCGGTCATCGGGCCTCGCGAACGGTTGTCCCCAGAGGAGGCCCTGGCATTGTTCACGACGCGCCCCCAGGCTCCGGGCGGCCCGCCCCGACGCGTCGAAGTCACTGAAATCGCCGACCTTTGTCTACTCGACCGCCCCTGGGCGGAAACCCGCGACGATCTCGCCGCAGCACGGGTAGCTCTGACGCTCCGCGCGGGCAGGGTGATTTCCCAGACGGAGACCTGATCGCGCCGACTGGGAAGCCGCACTCCGGTGATGCGCACGCCCCGACGCGCAACCGGGGCGCGGATCGGCGTTGCGCTGCAATTGTCTCCCTATTTTCTATGATTATTTGCTGGACGAGCGTACTCTCTTCCAGCGCCGATCGATCCGTCACAGGAGGCTGCATGGCCATCGTCACTCCGATCGAAACCCCGCCCGGCGCACGCCGCCGGCTGTCTCTCGCGAACCCCGCCACCCTCGAGCCGATCGGCGAGATCGAAGTCCAGACCGAGGACGACGCAAAGGCCGCGGTCGAGATTGCGCGAAAAGCTCAACGCGAATGGGGCGCGATTTCCTTCGACGATCGCGCGCGGGTGATGCAGCGTGCACTGCGAATCCTGCTCGACCGCCAGGACGAATTCATCGACGTCGTGCTGAGCGAAACCGGCAAGACCCGCAGTGAAGCCCTGCTGGTGGAAATCTTCGCCTCCTGCGATTCGCTCAATTACTACGCGAAGAACGCGGCGAAGATCCTGAAGACGCGGAAGCTGAAGCTGCACGGTCTGATGCGCGTGATGAAGCAGGCCCGCATCTCCTACCGACCGCTCGGCGTGGTCGGAGTGATCAGCCCGTGGAACGGCCCGCTGGTCCTTTCCATGAACCCGAGCGTCCAGGCACTCATGGCGGGAAACGCCGTGGTGTTGAAGCCTTCCGAGGTCACGCCGTTCTCGGGCAAGCTGATCGCCGAGCTGTTCGAGCAGGCGGGCCTTCCCGACGGGCTCTTCCGGGTGCTGACCGGTGACGGTGAGACCGGTGCCGCGCTCACTCGGGCGGGCGTCGACAAGATTTCGTTCACCGGCTCGGTCGCAATCGGGCGCAAGGTCGCGGTGGCGTGCGCCGAGCAGTTGCTGCCCTGCACCCTCGAACTCGGCGGCAAGGACGCGATGATCGTCTGCGCCGACAGCGACCTCGACAACGCGGCCGGCGGTGCGGTAGCGGGCTCGTTCATGAACACCGGCCAATATTGCTGCAGTACGGAGCGCGTCTACGTCGTCGACGAAATCGCGACCGAGTTCACGGAGAAGGTCGTCGAGCGGGTGTCGAAGCTACGCCAGGGCGCTGAAGGCGAATTCGATGTCGGCGCGATCTTCTGGCCCAATCAGCTCGACGTGATCGAGGACCACATGTCCGATGCGATCGCGAAGGGCGCAAAGGTCGCCTGCGGCGGGCGGCGGAACCCCGACCTCTCGGGGCTCTTCTACGAACCGACCGTCATCACCGACGTCGATCACGACATGAAGATCATGAATGATGAGACCTTCGGTCCGATCCTCGCGATCATGCGCGTACGGGACGAAGAGCACGCGATCGAGCTGGCGAACGACTCCCCCTACGGTCTCGGCGGAAATGTCTGGACACGCGACAAGCAGCACGGCATCGAGATCGCCGAACGCATCGAGTCGGGAAGCGTCTGCGTAAACGACATAACGATGACCTACGGAATCCAGGAAGCGCCGTTCGGCGGCCGCAAGAACAGTGGCGTCGGCCAGGTGAACGGCGAGGCCGGCTTGCGCGGCTACTGCCACGCCGAGCCGATCATCGTCGACCGCATGGGCGGCCGGCAGGCCGCGAAGATGTATCCGGCCTCGCGGAAGCAGGACGACAGCATGCAGAAGTTCATGCGCCTGCTCTGGGGCACCTCGATGGGGCGCCGCCTGGGCTGATTCGCCCCCTAGATACACGCGAGTTGCGTCAAGACGAGCTTCCGGATTGCCGATGCGCCCTGGGTGGAACCCGCATCGGTCCAATTCCCGCTCTTCGCCGCGGTCCCCTTCGCCGCGGGCGTGATTTGTACCTCGCTCGCGTTCGCGATCCTGTCGCGCGACCCGGGCGACCGCACCGTCCGAGCGAACGCGATCTTCATGCTCGCGCCCGCTTGGTGGGCGTTCTTCGAAATGCTCGCGCTGATCGCACCCAACAGCGAGACCTCGCACAGCGCCTACCTCTGGTCTACGCCGGGCTGGACGATGATCCCGCCGCTGGTCCTCTATGTGATCGGCTGTGTCGTCGACGAGAAGCGAAACGGCCTCTTCAGCCGGATCACGAAGCTGTGTTTCGCGATCAGCATCGGATTCACACTGCTCAACTGGAACAACCACGCGCTGATCGCCGGGGTCACGGCGACAACCTGGGGCTACAACCCGGTACCAGGCCCCGCGTTCCAGGTCTACGTCGGCTACACGATGTTCGTGGCGAGCATCGGGGTCTGGCGATGGCTGCGCGCGATTCCAGGCCAGGCGGTTCTCGGAGACGAGCGGGCGAATCTCAGCGTGATGGTCGGCATCATCGCGCCGATGAGCGTCGGAGTCGCCACCGACTCCGTGCTTCCGCTGCTCGGTATCGAAGTTCCGCGGCTCGGATCGGCCTCCTTCGGCTTCCTCGCGCTGACGGTGTTGTGGCTGACGATTCGGCGCGGCTTCATGTTCGCGACGCCCGGTTCCTTCGCCCAACAGATCCTCGACACCCTACCCGACGGGGTCGCGCTGATCGCTCCCGACGGCTCGATCCGGTTTGCGAGCGCTGGCCTCGAACGCACCACCGGAGTCGACGCGATGCGGCTCACGGGAACCTCGATACAAACCTTCATCTCCAAGCCGGCGTTGAACATCGGATGCGATCTGCGGGAAGTCGAATCCGAGTTGATCAGCATCACGGGTGAATACATTCCGATCTCGCTGTCGAGCACCACGATCAAGGATCGCCAAGGTGCGGAACTCGGCACCGCGCTGCTGTTCCGCGACATCCGCGAGGTGAAGAGCCTGCGTAGCCGGCTGATCACGTCGGGTCGGCTCGCCGCGGTGGGGCAGCTTGCTGCCGGAATCGCTCACGAGATCAACAACCCGATCGCATTCGTACGCGCAAACCTCGGGCAACTCCGCGAGCACTGGAGCACCCTGGAAAAGGGCCTGGCGCAACGCAGCGAGCCCGAAACCCTCGCCGACGTCATCGCCGAAGGCGAAGAGATCATTGACGAATCGCTCGAAGGCATCGACCGGGCCGCCGGCATCGTCCGCGACGTACGCGAGTTCTCCCACGCGGGGCATCGCGAGCGCGAACTCGCCGACCTGAACGAGCTGATGGATCAGGTGATCCGGGTCGCGGCCCCCGAGATCGGATCAGGCGTTTCGATCGATCGCGACTACGGCGAACTGCCCCTCATCCTCTGCTCACCGCAGCAAATCAAGCAGGTATTCCTGAACCTGACCATCAATGCGATTCACGCAGTCGACGGGTCGGGATCCTTGATGATTTCGACTCGCGCTGAGGGCGGCGGGGTCCGAGTGTGGATCGATGACGACGGCTGCGGCATTGCCGAGGCCGACATCGAACGGATCTTCGATCCCTTCTTCACGACGAAGGAGGTAGGCCAGGGAACCGGGCTCGGCCTATCGATTTCACACGAAATCATTCGCGGGCACGGCGGCGAGATCGCCGTCGAAGCCAAGACCGAAGCCGGCGCACGCTTCGCACTGACGCTCCCTCTGAGCGATGGCCCCGATCCCGACGCATGAAGATCGAATTGTCACGAACATCTGAACCGAACCCTCCTGGAGGAAACATCATGAAGATCGCAGCGAACGCCATCCGCCTCTTGCTCGCGACCCTCTTGTGCATCGGCCTCGCTGCCTGCGCCAGCGGTGGTCGTAGTTCCGACGAACCGGCTCCCGCGAAGGCATCGGCGCCCAGCGACATACCGCCGCCGGCAGGAACCCCGTTGTCCAAGGTCGATCCGGGGATGAGCGATGGCGATGTGCGAGAGATCCTGGGCAAGCCCGACCGGACCAACAACTACCAGACCGGCAAGGCGTGGATCCCCTACTACCATGGGCCCGACACGTCGCGCAGCGACTGGGCGTACAACGACCAGGGGCGCGTGGTGTTTTCGCGCAACCGCTACTCGGGCAACCTGAAAGTCGTCCGCGTGATCTACAACCCGGGCGAGAGCGGCGACTGAGCCGGCCTCCGGTCAGAGTCGCCGCGCGAGCATGGCGGCATCGAGGATCGCGCCGGGGATATAGCCGACTCCGTCGCAATCCCCGATCGCGTGCACTTCCGGGGCGAGTTCTTCGACCGCGCGCAACAGCTCGCGGTTCGGCCCGGTGCCCTCGGCGAGGATCACCGAGTCGGTCGCGAGCGTGCGCAGGAC
>CAXMSF010000360.1:0-14973 GCA_964196055.1 uncultured Gammaproteobacteria bacterium
TGTACCGTTCGGACATCGCCCTCTTCGGGCACGACGGAGTCCACGCGATGGTTCTCCTGCTCAAGAATCTCCTGTTCACCGTCATGGCACCAGGAACGGTCGCGATCCTGATGCCTTGGTGGATCACGAGCGGGATTCCGGCGTCTTCAGGGCCGGCTCTCTTCCTCGCGCTCATTCTGTTTGTCATTGGCGGCGCGATATACACCTGGTGTGTCTGGGACTTCGCCGTCTTTGGGCGGGGCACTCCTGCGCCGATCGACGCTCCCAAGAAACTCGTGGTCCGGGGGCTCTACCGCACCACCAGAAATCCCATGTACCTGGGGGTTCTCAGCGTCATCCTGGCCTGGGCCGTGCTCTTCCAAGCACCCGCCCTCGTCGCCTACGCGAGTTTCGTGGCGACCGCGTTCCATCTGTTCATCGTCTTCTACGAAGAGCCGCATCTCGAGCGCGAGTTCGGCAGCGAATACGCAGCGTACAAGTCGGCGGTGGGTCGGTGGCTGCCCGGACGATTCCGGCGATCGGCTCGACTATAGGCGCGTCTTGCGCTCCATGACTCGGGAAAGCACACTGGCGTGAGCAAGGCGTGGTCCCGACGATTTCCCCCTGTTCCTCTCGTGTAATTTGTTTGGAAGCCACGAGTTTGGAGCGAAGCCGATGACGCATCGCTACACCGGAATGTTTCCTCCGTTGTGCCGTCGGACGCCAGTTTTCGCATCAGGCGGTGCGGTCCGCCACGACTGCCGGAAGCGGTGGAGCCGACAGGCATAGATGTTTCGCGTACTGATCGCTCTGGCGAGTATCGGGCTGCTCGGGTAGATGGCGCTGGCCATCTTCTTCTCCCCGCTCGAGCCTTCGTGGCTGCGCGTGGGGCTCACCGCCCTCGTGCCTGTCGGCGCGATCGTCGCGTTGTTCCTGGTCCGGCCGCTGTGGCGGGTGCCCGCTCTGATCGTAGCGGCATTCGTCATCGTCCTCGGCGCATGGCTTGCGATCTCGCCGTCCCATGAACGGAATTGGCAGCCCGACGTGGCGACGTTGCCCTACGCAGAGATTCGCGGGGACCGCGTGACCGTGCACAACGTCCGGAACACGGACTACCGCAGCGAAACCGATTTCAGCATGCGGCTCGAGGACCGCGAGTTGGATCTTTCGAAGATTCGCTCCCTGGATCTCTTCCTCGTCTATTGGGGGTCACCCGCGATCGCCCATACCATCATGAGCTGGGGCTTCGAGGGCGATGAGTACCTGGCCATCTCGATCGAGACCCGCAAGGAGAAGAGCGAGGAATATTCCGCACTGCGCGGCTTCTTCCGCCAGTACGAGCTCATCTACGTGGTTGCGGACGAGCGCGATGTCGTGCGCCTGCGCTCGAACCATCGCGGTGAGGACGTCTACGTGTATCGGCTCGATGTTCCTCCGGAAGGTGCAGGGCAGCTGCTGCTCGGATATTTCGACGCCATCAACCAGCTGTACGAACGACCGGAGTGGTACAACGCAATGACGCACAACTGCACGACGACGATTCAGCACCTCGCCGGACGCTTGGAGCGCCGGTCGTGGTGGAGCTGGAAGCTCTTCCTGAACGGCTACCTCGATGAGCTGGGATACGAGAACGGCGCCTTCGACAACTCTCTGCCGTTCTCCGAACTCAAGGCGCGCAGCCACATCAATGCGCGCGCGCAGGCGGCCGATCGCGACCCGCGCTTCTCTATTCGAATTCGCGAAGGAATTCCGCGGATGACGGAGAGCCCGGAGACATGAGTACTCGCGGCCGACAGCTTCATCAGCGGCACATCTCGGCCATCCTCGCGAACGCGTCCATCAGGAGCTCGCTGAGTTCGTCGTCGGCGTCGCATTCCGCGAGTGCCATTCGCATGCACAGCAGCCACGCGTCGCGTTCGGCCGCTCCGATGTCGAACGGTTCGTGGGCGGCTGGAATGACCACGCTGCCGAAGCGCTCGCGGTAGTTCTCGGGGCCACCCATCCAGCCGGTCAGGAACACGCCGAGCTTGTCGATCATCGGCGCGAGATCGCCGGCGTGCATGGCGCGAATGGTCGCGGCCTCCGGGAGCGTGTTCATGTGGTGGTAGAAGCGTGTAACGAGGCGCATGACGCCGGCATCGCCACCCAGGCGCTGGTAGGGGGATTCGACGGGCCCGCTCATTGCTTGGATCGCACGGCGTGAGCCCTCAAATGTGCATTCCCTCGGGCACGATGGCTGATAACTCGGCTTCTTCCATCGGGACTGAGGGTTTGCGACGCCACAGGAAGGCGGCGATGTCGTCGAGGATCACGTAGCCGCACGGAACCAGGAAGAGCGTCATCACCGAGGCGTACAGCACGCCGAAGCCGAGCGAGATCGCCATCGGGATCAGCGGGCGCGCGGGAACCGCGGCCTCGAACATCAGCGGCAGCAGTCCGATGAAAGTCGTGACCGAAGTCAGCACGATCGGGCGAAAACGCAGAACTCCGGCTGTCGTGACCGCCTCGAGGAAAGCGACACCCTGGGTGCGCCGCCGGTTGATGGTGTGGACCATTACGAGCGATGCATTCACCACCACGCCGGAAAGGGCGACGATGCCGAGAATCGAGAAGAAGACGACGTCCCAGCTGAGGATCAGGTGGCCGAGAATTGCGCCGACGGCTCCGAAAGGGATGACACTCATGATCACGAGCGGTTGGGTATACGATTTCAACGGGACCGCGAGCAACGCGTAGATGATCAGCAGCGCCAGGAGGGCGCCGATCCCCAGGCCGACCATGGCGTCATCGCGCTCGCGCTGCTCGCCTCCGAGTCGGTAGCTCACGCCGGGGTAGTCGGCGAGGATCGAGGGGATGTCCGCTATCAGGTCTCCGAGCACCTTCTCGGGCGTGGCGACGGCACGGTCGACATCGCCGGTGACGGTGACGACACGTTCGCGATCGGTGCGTTGAATCGTTGCATAGCCGCGAGCGAGCGTCGCGTCCGCGACCGCGGCGAAGGGCACCTCGATGCCTTCGCTGGTGCGAATTCGCATTTCCTCGAGCGATCCGAGCGACTGACGCTCTTCCTCGGGGTAACGGACCATGACGCGCACGTCGTCGCGCCCACGCTGCACGCGCTGGACTTCTTCGCCGTAGAAGGCCTGGCGCACCTGGCGGGCGAGATCCTGTTGCGTGAGCCCGAGCGGTCGCGCTTCGTCGCGCAGCGCGAGCTGTACCTCCTGCTTGCCGGCCCGGAACGAATCCGCGAGGTCGTGGACGCCGCGGTAGGTCGCGAGCTTGCTGCGGACTTTGCTCGAAGCTTTCGCGAGGATCGCCATCTCGCCGCCGCGTAGCTCGATGTTGATGGCCTCGCCCGCCGAGAAGGCGAGGGTGCTGAAGCTCAGCTCGACCGCGCCGGGGATCGAGCCATTGAGTTCGCGCCAGCGGCGCGCGATCACGCCGGTTTCGATCTCTCGCTCGTGCGACGGCGTGAGTTCGAGCCCGACCTCGGCCAGGTGGGCGCCGCCCGCGGCCATCGCGGGTGCCTGCGGTCCCGACCGCGCGAGCTGCTCGCCGATCGACGAGAACGTATGGACCACGATCGAGGGTCCGTCGATCTCGGCATCGAGTTCGGCCCGGAGGGCTTCGGCAGAGCGTTGCAGTTGTGCGACGGCGCGTTCGGTCTGTTCGAGCGGAATACCGCGCGGCATGTCGAGCGTGGCGAAGACGATGTCGCCGTCGACCGAGGGAAAGAACTGGTAGCGCATGCGGCCGCTGGCAAAGAGCGCGGCGGTCAGGATCAGCACGCCGATCGCGGAAGCCACCGTCACGTAGCGCCACTCGATCGCGGAATCGAGGGCGCGAGCGTAGGTGTTGCGCGCGAAGCGTTCGAGGCCGTCGGCCATCGAGCCCTGGAACGCGATCCAGCGCGCGACGAAGCGGTTCGGTTCGCCGTGCTTCGAACGCGTTCGTCGGTGGGCGAGGTGCGCGGGCAGAACGAGTTGTGATTCGATCAGCGAGAAGAACAGGCAGAGGATCGCCGCGTAACCGATCACGCCGAAGAATTGGCCCATGCGGCCGGGCACCAGGATCAGCGGCAGAAAAGCGGCCACCGTGGTGAGCACGCCGAAGATCACCGGGACGCTGACTTCCTGGGTGCCGCGGATGGCGGCCTCGGTCTGGTTCTCGGCGGCTTCCTCGTGGGTATGGACGCTCTCGCCGATCACGATCGCGTCGTCGACCAGGATTCCGAGCACGAGGATGAAGGCCATCACCGTCATGGTGCTGATCGAGATGCCGAAGGCGGGGAAACACGCGACCGCGCCGAGCAGTGCGATCGGCACGCCCGCCGCGACCCACATCGCGAGGCGGAAGCGGAGGAACAGCGTGAGGATCAACATCACGAGGAAGAGGCCGCTGCGAGCATTGCGGCCCAGCGTGTCGAGGCGCGTGACGAGGTCCGTCGATTCGTCGTTGAAGATCACCACGTGGACGCCCTCGGGGAGCGACGCTTCGAACGGACCGATCCAGTCCTTGACCGCCGCGGCCGCATCGAGAATGTCTTCGTCGCCGATCAATTTGACGTCGATCACGAGTGCGGGCAGACCGTTGAACTGGCCGCGCACGTCCGAGTCCTCGAAACCGTCCACGATCGTCGCAATTTCACCGAGGCGAACACTGGTTCCGTCATTGCGGGTGAGCACGATGATCTTCTCGAACTCACCGCCCTGGTAGGCCTGTCCGATCGTGCGGAGCAGGATCTCGCCGCCCGGTGTCTTGACCGATCCGCCGGGCAGGTCGATCGAGGAAGAGCGGACCGCCTGCGCGACCTGATCGAAGGTGAGGCCGTGCCTTCGCAGCGATTCCTCCGAGACTTCGAGCGAGATCTCGTAGGGGCGATCGTATTTGAGTTCGAGCTGTGAAATGCCCGGGAGGCTCGAGATCTCGTCGTACGCGCGCTGGCCGAGGGCCTTGAGATCCTTGTCGCCGACATCGCCCGAGATTGCGACCTGCAGCACGCGGCGCGCGACGATCAGCTTCGAGACTTTCGGCTTCTCGGCGTCGATGGGGAAGGAATCGATGCCGTTGATGCGGCTCTCGATCTCGTTGACGCCGGCGTCGACGTTCGAGCCCATCACGAATTCCACGAAGACGACGCAGGCTCCCTCGACGGCACGCGTGTTGATCCGGTCGATGTCGGGCGTGCCCTCGATTTCTTCCTCGACACGCAGACAGATCGACTCCTCGACCTCCTCCGGCGACGCACCCGGGTACTCGATGCTGATATGCGCCATGTCGGTGTCGATCGCCGGAAATTCCTCCTGCTTGATCAGCGGCAGAGAGAGCAATCCCCCGACGATCATCACGAGCATCATCAGATTCGCGGCGACCGGGTTGTGGACGAACCACGCGATGATCCGATTCACGAGGCGCGCTTCGTGGCCGCCGATGATTCTTCGGCGACCGGCTTGACCTGCATGCCCTCGACGACGATCTGGATCGGCGAGACGCAGATGCGCTCTCCCGCCGCGAGATCGCTGCGGATCAGAACGTCGTCGCGATCGATTCGGAGCACCTCGACGGATCGGGTACGCAGTCGGTTCTCCGCGTCGACGACGAGGACGTGGGAATCGTCGCGCATCGCGTAGCGCGGCACCACGATGACGTCCTCCAGCACCGACCCCTCGATCTCGGCTTGCACGAACAGCCCGACCGCGAGCGGCGCGCGTGCATCGCCTGCGTCTTCGTCGGTCCGGTAGGGGTGTTCCACTCGTGCGACCACGTGCACCATGCGGCTGCGGGGATCGATCTCGCCCTCAGTGCGGACCACCCGCCCCATCCATTCGTGCTCCATCCCCGCGAAACGCGCGCGCAGGCGGACGGCCGGGCCCTCGTCTTCGTTCGCCTCACGCATGTTGGGCAGGCGCAGATAGGCGAGTTGATCGTCGGCGATCGGCAGCCGGATCTCGGCGTAGTCGGTGGCGTAGATGCTGGCGATCGCCGCGCCGCGACTCACGAATTGCCCGACATCGACGCTTTCTTCGCGTACGCGACCCTCGAAGGGAGCCGTGATCTCGATGCGTGCGAGGTCCCATTCGGCCTGTTCGAGCGCGACGCGCGCATCGGCGAGGTTTGCGCTCGCCACATGATCGGCGCGTTGCGCCGAGCTGAGCTGCTGCGAACTCGCCACCTTGCGTTCGCTGAGCCGGCGCTGCCTGGCGAGTTCGGATTTCGCGAACGTCGCCTCTCCCTCCGCACGCGCCACCGCCGATTTCGCGCGGTTCCGGGCCATTTCGTAGTCGCGCGCGTCGATTCGCAGCAGCGTTTCGCCCTTCAGGAAGAAGCCGCCCGAGACCAGCGCGGGCGAGACCCAGACGACGCGTCCCGAGACCTCGGGCACGACCGCGCTCTCGGTGCGAGGGGCGACCGTTCCCTGGCTGCGTACGCTGAGTGTTACGCTGTTCGCGGTCGGCGCGAGAGTACGCACCGCGGGGATGGCGCGATCCGGTGTCACGTTCTCGACCGACGGCGCTGTCGCGACCAACAGGAAGGCGCCGATCAAGGAAGCGAGTACGACGAGGAAGGGAATGAGGAGGACCTTCTTCATGCGGTTCGACTCCCGGTCGCAGCGCGCAGGTTGCGCTCGGCCGTGATGCTGTCCAGGGTGTGCTTTCGGATCGCGCGCGTGAGCTCGTAGATCGCCTCGGAGGCTGCGGCGCCGTCGCACGTTTCGAGCGCATGGCGCAGGCGGTGCAAGTGTGGTGCACGGATCGTCTGGGGCGCGGAGGTTTCCGGCACGGGCAGTCGGTCCATGAATTGCGTCTTCATGCCTCTGCGAATCATCTGGAGCACCGGGTTCTCGCTCGCGTCGACGAAGCGGTCGAAGAGCTCGCGCGTGAGGCGAAAGCGTTCGCTCACATCGATGTCGTCGCTCAGCAAGCGGTCGACGAGTGCGTAGATGGTGGTTCGCTGTGCGTCCGTAGCGCGCTCCGCGCACAGGCGCGCGGACATCATGAACAGGCCGGAGAGCGCCTCGAGTACCTGGTCGACGATCGCGGGATCGGGCGGATCCTGGAGGCCGAGCAGATGTTCGATCACGTCGAGGCTGGCGTGCTCGACGGGGGCCACGCGCGAACCCCCGGGCCGGATGTCGGCGAGGCCGAGTTGTTCGAGTTGCTTCAGCGCCTCGCGGACGGCGCCGCGGTGCGCCGAGAAGCGCTCGGCGAGGTCGCGCTCCGAAGGCAGGCGCTCACCACAGCGGTACTGGCCGCGCAATATTTCGTCTCGAAGCTCGGCCGCGATGGCCGCACTTCGCGATGTGGGCTGCATGTCGCTGCTTCTCCGGCGGGCGCGCTGGAGTCGGCGGGGTGGATCGACCCCGCTGTTGAGTCATGTTTGGTAGGTCCATTATGGTCGGACCAAATCTGATTCCGTCATTCTAGCCGGGTTGCGGAGTTTGTCCACGCTCCCGTCGCGAAGGGGGTCTGGATTCCGGAGGGGATGGCCCGATCAGACCGGGAAGTCGCCCTTCACCGCCTCGTAGGATTCGCCGAGAATGGCCACGATCTCGTCGATCTCGTCGCGGGTCACGCACAGCGGCGGTGCGATGCCGGTGGAGTCCCAGAATGCGCGCACGATCAAGCCGCGCTTCCAGGCCTCCTTCGTGATGGCTTCGGGGAACTCCATCATGCCGCCGACCGGTTCGTTGCCGCCGGGCTTGGTCCATTCGATCGCACAGGCGAGGCCGGCTCCGCGGATCTCGCCCGCAACGGGCTCGTTGCCGAAGCGCTCGCGGAGCTTTTCGAGCAGATAGGCGCCCATCTGCGCGGCGTTCTCGACGAGCCCCTCGTGCTCGAGGATGTCGATGTTCGCGAGCGCGGCGGCGCAGCTCGTCGCGTGATTGTTGTAGGTGAGTCCGCCCATGAAGGGCAGTCCGTCGGGGGTCAGGTCGCGAATCTTCTCGTAGATGTTCCGCTTCAGCCCGACGCCGCCGAGCGGCAGGTAGCCGCTCGTGAGGCCCTTGGCGAAGGTCACGATGTCGGGGTGGATGCCGAATTCCTCCATCGCGAACCACTTGCCGGTGCGGCCGAAGCCGGTGATCACCTCGTCGACGATCAGCAGCACGCCGGTGTCCCTGCAAATCTCCTGCAGGCGCTCGAAATAGCCGCTCGGGGGAGGGATGAATCCACCCGTGCCGAGAACCGGCTCGACGATCACGGCGGCGACGGTCTCCGCGCCTTCGCGCTCGATCACGCTGGCGATGTCGCTCGCGCAAGCGACGTTGCAGTCCGGGTAGCTCTCGTCGAGATCACAGCGTAGGCAGTACGGCGAAGCGCTTTCGACGTGCAGCGGGTCCGGCGCCTCGAAGAGGTGGTAGGCGAACAATCTGGTCGCGCTGCCGGCCGCGCGCGTGATGCCGTGGAAGGCACGGCTGCGCGAGACGATCTTGCGTCGGTCCTCGAGGCCCTGCACGCCGTGGTAGAGCCGCGCGATTCGGATCGCGATCTCGTTCGCTTCCGAGCCTCCCGTGGTGAAAAGGAAGTGGTCGATTTCGCGGTCTTTCGGGAAGAGGTGCGTGAGTCGCTCGGCGAGCCGTACCGCGGGTTCGGTCGAGAAGTTCCAGAACGCGGGGTAGTAGGCGACCTTGCCCATCTGCGCCGCGACGGCGTCGCGGATCTCCGTGCGGCCGTGACCGACGTTGATGTTGACGAGGCCCGACAGGCCGTCGATCACTTCGCTGCCGTCTTCCAGCTGCAGACGGATTCCCTTGCCTCCCGTGACGATGCGTGGTCCAGCCTTTTCGTGCTTGCGCCATTCGACGAGGGGGTGGAGCAGGTGGGCCTGGTCGAGCGCCTCGAGGTCGGTCATCGGGCATCCTTTCGGCGCGCGTTGCCGCGTGCGCACCTGGTTTGCGAGGTCGTCGCTTCGTGCCGTGTGCATGAACGAAGCATAGGAGTATGTTGTACCAGGGGATGGGGCTAGCATGCACCTGCGATTGATCGGAGCGGCCATGTCGGAGCTGAGTCTCGTCGCGTGGGTCGGGCCGTGATCGTCGGCGTCCCGAAAGAGTCGAAGGTCGGCGAGTACCGCGTCAGCCTCGTGCCCGAGAGCGTCCGCGAACTCTCGAATCGCGGCCACAGTGTGTTGGTCGAGTGCAATGCGGGCGAGGGGATCCGAGCTTCGGACGCAGCCTACGCCGAAGCCGGCGCCGAGGTCGTTTCGAGTGCGGCCGAGGTCTTCGAGCGGTCCGACCTGGTCGTCAAGGTCAAGGAACCGCAGCCCGACGAGATCGCAATGTTGCGACCCGGGCAGGGCCTGTTCACCTACCTCCACCTCGCGCCCGACGTCGCGCAGACGGATGGACTGATCGCTTCGCAGAGCACTGCGATCGCGTACGAGACCGTCACCGATTCCAGCGGATCCCTGCCGCTCTTGACCCCGATGAGCGAGATCGCGGGTCGCTTGTCGGTGACGGCCGGAGCGCGTTGTCTCCAGCGAGCTGCCGGCGGAGCGGGCATCCTGCTCGGTGGTGTTCCCGGCACGCCGCCTGCAAGAGTCGTCGTGATCGGCGCGGGGACCGTTGGGACCGAAGCGGTTCGCATGGCGGTCGGGCTGTTGGCCGACGTGACGGTACTCGACACCTCGCTGAAGGCACTGCGTCGCATTGCGGACCAGTTCGAGAACCGCGTGAAGGCACTGCGTGCGACCCACGCAGTCACGCGCGCGCACGTGCGGGACGCCGACCTCGTGATCGGCGCGGTGCTCGTAGCGGGTGACGAGGCCCCCAAGCTCGTCGATGCCGCGACGATTCGAGAGATGCGGCGCGGGTCCGCGATCGTCGACGTGGCGATCGACCAGGGCGGCTGCTTCGAGACCAGCCGGCCCACCACCCACACCGAGTCGACCTACCTCGTCGACGAGGTGGTGCACTACTGCGTGACCAACATGCCCGGTTGCGTGCCGCGGACCGCCTCCTACGCGCTCAACCACGCCACGCTCGATTTCGTGATTGCACTCGCCGACCGCGGTGTAGAGGACGCGCTTCGGGCAGATCCGCATCTGCGCAACGGGCTCAACATCATCGGCGGGCGGCTGACGCATCCGAGCGTCGCGCACGCTCAGAAACGCGAATTCACAGAGCCGCGCGAAATTCTCGGGATCTGAGTTGCGGGTCGCCAGCGACGCCGGGGAATGCTGCTCGGGTTGGTAGCCGCGCGCCCTAAGGTGTAAGACTCTCCGGTGAAGCTGAAATCCTGTAGGGGAGTATTCGCATGGCGGTTGATGGTTCGACGGTCGAGGGTTCGAATCCAGGGCTGGATCCGGGTCGGCTCGCGCGCGTTGCCGAGACGATCGCGGCCGATATTGCCGCAGAGAGCTACGACGGCGCCGTGGTGCTGGTTGGCCGCCGCGGCGAGGTTGTACTCCACGAGGCGATCGGCCTGGCCGAGAAAGCCAGCGGGCGCGCGGCCGTCGTCGACGATGTCTTCCACCTGTTCTCGATCGCGAAGACCTTCACCGCCTCCGCGGTGCTCGTGCTCGCGGATCGTGGCGCACTGCGACTCACCGATCCGGTTGCCACGTTCATCCCCGAGTTCGGCGCCAAGGGCAAGCAGCGCGTCACCGTCGGCCAGCTGATGGGACACACCGGCGGCCTACCTCCGGACCTGCCGTTCGTCCTGCCTCAGGATCTCGGCAATCCCGAGGCGGTCGCACTCGCGGTCGCGGAGCAGGCGTTGATCGCACCCCCGGGTGAGAGGGTGAGTTACAGCCCGCTCGGGGCCTTCGCGGTGCTGGCCGAAGTCGTGCGGCGGGTCGACGGCGAAAAGCGCTCGTTCCGGCAGTTCCTCGACGCGGAGATCTTCGGTCCGCTCGGCATGAAGGACACCTGCCTGTCGCTGCGCCCCGACCTCGCGGAGAGGCGGGTGCCCGTCACCGTGCGCGACCACACGCCCGCCATCATTCCGGCTGCTGCGCTCGAGAGCATCAACGTCATGCTGACGGATCATTTCGAAATGCCGGGCGCGAGCGTGATCGGCACCGCGGCCGACCTCTTCCGTTGGGGCGAAGCGCTGCGTCGCGGCGGCGAAATCGACGGAACGCGCATCTTGTCGCCGGCAACACTCGAATTCGCACTGCGGAACCACACCGGCGCCCGGCCGAACCACATCTACGATTCCATGTGTGAAGCGCGCGGCTGGGGACCGTATCCCTCGAATCTCGGCCTGGGATTCTTCCTGCGCGGCCGCGAAACCTACGTCATGCCGTTCGGTCTGACGGCTTCCAGCGGGACCTTCGGCGGGCTCGGAGCGGGGTCGACGATGTTCTGGGTCGATCCGGAGCGCGAGTTGGTCTTCGTCTGCCTCACGAGCGGCACGCTCGAGGACTCGCGCAATTTCGAACGCATGCAGAAGCTCTCCGATCTGGTACTGGCATCGGTCGTCGACTGAGAGGCTGAGAGCTGCGTTCTCGAGTTCTGGTGACTGCGTTGGTGATCGTTGCCGTCCTCGTGGGTGGCTTCGCGATCGAGTTCAGTCTCGAAGCGACCACGACCGACGAGTTCTGTGTCTCGTGCCACGAGATGGAGGACAACATCTCGGGCGCCGACGAAGAGCGGCTCCACCTCGCGGGCTCCGGTGAGCTGCACGGAAGCTGTGCCGATTGCCACCTGCCGAAGCCCTTCCTGCCGCGGTTGAGGCGCAAGCTCCGCGCGAGCGCCGAGCTCTATCACCACTTCCTCGGAACGCTCGACTCGCCCGAGTCCTTCGAAGCCCGACGGTTGCAGATGGCACAGCGCGTCTGGTCGCAGATGAAGCACAACGACTCCGTCGAATGCCGCTCGTGTCACGACGATCTACAAACGGCCTCCGAGGCCGAGAACGAGATCGCGCGCGAATATCACGAGCGCGCAGACGAGAACGGAGTCGGATGCATCGACTGCCACAAGGGGCTCACCCACCGGATGCCGCTACCGCGGGCAAGCCGCAGCCGGGCCTTCGATCCCGAGCGCTGCTTTACCTGCCACACGCGGGAGAACGTCCTCGCGACACCGAAGTCTCATGCGAAGGTCGAAGGCCTCGCTTCGGCCGAGGCGCGTGCGGAATGCGTGAAATGCCATGGCGACGGTGACGGCCATGCGGAGGTTCCGATGCACGGCGAGCGCGTTCGTCGCGATGCCTCTGCGACCGCGACTTCGATCGAACGGGAAGACGCCTGCATCGACTGCCACGCGACCGACGAGAACCCGCGCTGGCAACTCGCGGCGCACGGCTTCAGCGACACAGCCTGTGTTTCTTGCCACAGCATCCACCGGCCCGGGGACGCGTTGTTGCTGCGGTCGCTGCGGGAACCCCTGTGTGCGGACAGCTGCCACCTCGCGATCGCAAGCGACGCCGAGCCAGCGATGCACGAGGTGAGGGACTGCACGACCTGCCACGACCCGCACTCGCCGGGCGGAGGTGACCGTTGC
Organism: uncultured Gammaproteobacteria bacterium; assembly: GCA_964196055.1. Classification (GTDB taxonomy): domain Bacteria; phylum Myxococcota_A; class UBA9160; order UBA9160; family SMWR01; genus JAFDEI01. The sequence goes on from CAXMSF010000360.1 coordinate 12,428, forward strand.
ATGATTTGCCACCCACAGCGCCCCGTCGACCTCGCCGAGGAAACGCCCGAGGCCCGAGCGTTTCACCTGCGCGGCCAGGCCGAGGGAATTCTCTGCGACCAGTGCCACAAGGGCATGCTGCACCGGACTCCCCACATAAGGCTGAGCAAGCCCTAGCTCGCGCGTTGGTCGCCCGTGCGGCCCCTGCTTCCGCGGATCCGCCCGTGGCTACGGTCAATCGAGTGGGACTATGACCGCGGTCATACGGGCGCGCGGCTCGGAGGCCTAGCTCGCTCCGGTTTCGCGGCGATGCCGGAGGAGTGCGCACGATGTATCACGCCACGCAGGACGAATTGAAGCACTACGACGAGCACGGCTTCTTCATCCGTGAGAAGGTCTTCAGTGAATCCGAACTCGTAGGGCTTCGCGAGGGGGCCGAGAACGCGCACCGGCAGATTCTCGAGGCCGCGGACTGGCCCGACGCGAGCCCGATCGACCAGGTGGACAACCAGAAGTACCAATCGGTGCTCGGGTCGACGATCAAATGGGAGTGGCAAGACGACCTGCGGGCGGTGCGCTCGATGGAGCCGACCGGCCATCTCGACGAGCGCCTCGAAGCGCTGATCGACGATCCGCGGCTGTACCAACCCGTCTGTTCGATCAATCGCTGCAACGCGCTCAGCGTCTTCAGCGACAAGCTCAACGTGAAGCGTCCGGGTGGCGCGCCGTTCCCGTGGCATCAGGAGGGGCTCTACTGGGAGAACGGGGCCGAGGATCTCGAGTCGCTCGTGAGCACGCTCAGCTACCTCGACGAATCCAGCAAGGAGAACGGCTGCCTGTGGGTGATCCCGGGCAGCCACAAGAGCGGCAATCTCCAGGGCTTGAAGGATCGCGGCGTGCTCGGTGCGCTCTACACCGACGTCGACCTGATCGACGGCGAGGCGGTGCCGACGGAGCTGCCGGCCGGCAGCGTGCTGTACTTCCATCGCGACCTGGTGCACGGCTCGCAGAGCAACCGCAGCGATCACAGCCGCCGGGTCTTCGTCGTCGCGTACCAGTCGTCGGGGCTCCACCGCTGGCGGATCGGCCGCAAGCGCGAGGTGCGGGTCGCCTAGCGGTGCACCGGCCGCTTCGCGGCCAATGCTTTCGCGGCGTCGCGGGAAACACTTCGATATTCCGGCTCTTGGTTGCGGCTAGAAGCGCAGCGTGGCCTGGGTGTAGACGTAGTTCGAGTCGCCCCGGTGGGTGGCGTTCGGCGCCTTCTCGATGAATTCGCCCGCGAACAGGTGCGCGTAGCCGGCTTCGAGCATCAGGTTGCCGGGTAACGGTTGGAAGCGCACGCGCAGTTCGATCTGCGAGCCGATGAAGCTGCCCGACTTCCCCGTCGGGTCGTGCACGCCCGACGTCGCCCAGGCGTCTTTCTTGGATGCGAGCCAGTAGGCGCGATAGACCAGGAAGGACGTGACTCGAGCATGCGGCTTCAGCTGGAGGCGGATGCCCGGAGTGTTGATGTTCGCGCGGGCGAACGCGCCGTAGATGCCGGTCGGCCCGAAATCGAAACGGCGCGCGCCGTAGAGAGTCGTGAATCGTTCGTTATCGTCGTCAGTCGGATCTTTGTCGCCGCTCGCGTAGTCGTATTGAAGTGCGACGCGCGGCGACCACGGCAGGTCGAAGCTGTAGCCGATCTCGACGTGCTGGAAGAAGGCGAAATGATCGAGGTCCCGTATGCCGAAGATGGTCCAGCGCGATTCACCGATCTGGATCGCACCCTCGTATTGGTAGTCGAAGCGGCCGGGTGCAGGCTTGCGCAGGATGCGCCAGCCCGGCGTGTACAAGCGTCGATTGCGCGTCGGCCGGCTGGCGCGGTCGTCTTCATGCAGCCCGTAGACGAAGAGTTCTCCGCTCCCGATCTTCGGCAGATCCGCGGCCCCGAAGAGCCCCCAGAATTGTACGTCGAGACTTTCGTCGTCGAATTTCACCTCGTTGTCGCGCATCGCGTCGGGCTCGAAGGGCAGGCGCTGGATCGGCAGCAGCCAGAACGCGCGCAGCTTGCGTCCGCGATCCGCGGACCATTCGACGTCGATTCCGGTAAAGGCGTTCAGGGTGTTGCGGAAGCGATTTCGTGCGATCAGCCGGCGGCTGCCGACATTCAGCGTGATTCGGCCGAAGCGACTTCGGAGGCGGCCGCCGAACAAGTCCGGCAGTGTGACTTCGCCATACGCGCGCAACAGTTCGGCTGCGTTCACGATCCCCGTGTTGAGCAGCACGCTGTCGGTCAGTTCAGCGCGTGAGTCCTGGAGTTCGGCGCCGACGGTCAGCCAATCCGTGAGTCGGAGCCGGGTGTGGACGAGCGTGCGCAGGACGACGATCTGCGAGTCGCCGGGTCCCGTGATTCGGAACTGTTCGTCGAGATATTCGTAACGCGCCCGGAAATCGACGGAAACCGACAGCCTGTCGGGCAGCACATCGTCCAGGCGCCAGGGCTCGCGCGGGCCGGCCGGCCCGGTCGCGAAGGCGGGCTCGCAGACGGCGAGGGCGAGCAGGCCCGCACTGAGGAGGAGCGTCCG
>CAXMSF010000361.1:0-5973 GCA_964196055.1 uncultured Gammaproteobacteria bacterium
CCTTCCGCTCCGGAGTCGTCGGGCCTGGCCGCGCTGATCCTGATCGACCCCGACCTCGCTGCGCTCGAGTGGCAGAAGTCCGTGCTCGGTCCGATCTGTCCCCGAATCCACGTCTTCCAACGCGCGGAGGGTGGTATTTCGCGCCTGCGGCAGTATCTGGTACGCGGCCAGGAACCCGTAGTGCTCGTGTCCGATGACCTGCCTCCCGACCCGCGAGTGGGGATCGAGGATTCCCCCGATCTGATTCGCCACATGCGCGCGCACGCGCCGCGATTGCAGATCTACCTGGTGAGCGCGGGAGCCGACACAAGCTCGATTTCGTCCGGTGACGCGAATGCTTCGCTCCAGCGGCCTGCCAATCATCAGCTTTCGAACCGTCGCGCCTGGAGCAAGCTCGAAGGCGACGGTGAGAGTCTGCGCAACGCGCTGCTCAACCGCCCGGAGCCGGCATCATCTGTGCGGGAAAGTGCGGTCGGCGAAAGAGCTGGACCGGTGATCGGGCGGAACGATTCACATTCCGACCTGCAACGCCTCAAGCAGACCAGCGCGCGGCTGCGGGACCCCTCGGTCCGAGGCGAGGTGCTGTCGCTGATCCTCGAATTCGCCGCAGGCTTGTTCTCGCGCGTGGCGATCTTCATGGTACGCGACGACGAAGCGATCGGGATGGCGCAATCCGGACTGGCGAGTGCGGGTGGCCCAGACGATTCGGAGTTCCGGCAGGTCTCGATCCCCGCGAACGAACCGGCCCGGTTCCGTAGCGTGCTGCAAAGCGGCGAGGGGGAGCAGGCGCCGCCACGGGACGACGGCGACCGGCAACTCGCGGCGCTCCTGGGCTCGTCGGTTCCCAAAGAGGCCTACGTCGCTCCGATCCAGAGCAGCCAGAACGTGGTCGCGCTCGTCTACGCCGACAACCTCCCGGGCGACGACCCGATCGGCGACACGACGTCACTCGAGATCGTGCTCCACGAAGCCGGTCTCGCGCTCGAACGGGCTTTGCTCGAACGCGCGCTGGCCGACGCCAGCGAGCAGCGCAGCGCCTGAGAACGCGCTCTCATTATCCCGCGGGGAGCGCTGCCGCTCCCGTCTTGCCGAGGCTGAGCCAGCTGCGTCGCGGCCTCGTAGGAATACGCGGGCGGCCCCCCGAAGTCCCCAGCTCGTCTCAAGAAAACGTCGAGCCGGCCGATACGGGAGTGGACCGGATCCAGAGTTGATTCGGGGGGAGGGGCAGCGTGCAGCACATCTTGATTGTCGAAGACTCGCCTACGATGCGGGCCCTGCTGACATCGGCCCTCGAGGGTCTCGACACCCCGGTGAAGGTTACCGAAGCCGAGAGCGGTTTCGAAGCACTGCGGCAACTCCCGCGCAATTCGTACGACCTCATCGTGACCGACATCAACATGCCGGACATCAACGGCCTCGAACTCATTTCCTTCGTTCGAAACAACTCCAGCTATCGCACGATTCCGCTCGTCATCGTATCCACCGTAGGCTCGGAACGGGATCGTGACAAGGGTGTCGGTCTCGGCGCCGACGCGTATCTCGTAAAGCCCTTCGAGCCCGATGAACTCCGGGACGTCGTACGCGACCTGCTCACACGGCCGCGGCGCAACGAGTAGGGCCGTGGCCAAGAAGAAGACGACTCGCCGCCGGCGAAGCACCAAGGCTGATCGTGAATTCGTTTCCGAAGCCGAGGAAATCGTCGAGCGCATGCGCAACGATCTCGCCGATCTCACCGACCAGTGCAGTGGATCGGGAGAGGTCGACCCCGAGCTGCTCAACGGCATCTTCCGATCGGCGCATTCGCTGAAGGCGCTGGCCGGCCTGTTCGGCTTCGAGCCGATACAGGAACTCACGCACCGACTCGAAGACATCCTCGACGGCCTGCGGTTGGGTCGCGTGGCGCTGGGGATGTCGGCGCTCACGCTGATCGAGGAGGCGGTGAACGTCTTCGGATCCCTATTGCAGCGCGTTGACGATGCCGAATCGCTCGCGGGAGCCGGTGAGCAGATCGCCGACCTCACCAATCGAATCGAGGCCGCGACCAACGAAGCGCCGCCGGAGGTGGGCGAATTCGATTCGCTCGATCTCGATGCTTCGTTGCTGCGTGCGCTGACCGAGTACGAAGAACATCGTCTGCGGGAGAACCTCGAACGCGGCCGTCATATCGTGATCGTCGAATCGACATTCGAAATCATTTCGTTCGAAGAGGGACTGTCCGAGCTGAGCACGGCGATTCGAGAAATCGGTGAGGTGTTGTCGACGCTGCCGGCGCCCGGGGAGACTCCCGAGTCCCAGATCCGTTTTTCGCTCCTGGCCGCGACGGACCTGTCGCTGAACGAGCTGTCCTCGCGCGTGAACTTTCCGAGCGCGACCGTTCACTCGGTAGGTCGTGCACAGCCTTCGCCCGAGCTTGCTTCAGGCGCTGCGCCTCCGGTGCAAGCGGCGTGCGAAGCCCCGCCTGAGCCCCCTCTGCAGCCCACCGCTCCCGAGATGGTGCACGACAGCGAGAACCTCCAGTCGTTGAAGTCGATCAGCGACACCGTCCGGGTCGACATTCGCAAGCTCGACGAATTGATGAACCTGGTCGGAGAGCTCGTGGTTCAGCGCGGAGCGCTGGGCGACATCGTGTCGAGGCTGCTATCGGACAGCAAGACGACTCGTATCGGCAGCGACCTGTCCAAGGTCTACAAGGCATTCGATCGAAAACTGAAGGGGCTCCAGGCGTCCGTCCTCGACGTACGCATGGTTCCCTTGCGTCAGGTCTTCGAGAAGGTCTCGCGGGTACTGCGAGGGCTCCGGCGAGAACTCGACAAGAACGTCCGCCTCGAAATTCGCGGTGCCGACACCGAGCTCGACAAGTTGATCGTCGAGGAACTGGTCGATCCGTTGATGCACTCGGTTCGCAACGCACTCGACCACGCGATCGAGACGCCGGAAGAGCGTATTGCTTCGGGCAAGGACCCCGAGGGCCGTATCAAGATCGAGGCATTCCAGCGGGGGAACCACGTCGTGATCGCAGTCTCGGACGACGGCCGTGGAATCGACACCGCCCTCCTGCGGGTCAAGGCCGAGAGTCGGGGTCTCGTCGGAGCAGACGAGATCCTGAGCCAGCAGGAGATGCTCGATCTCGTCTTTCTCCCGGGAGCCTCGACACGTGACGTGGTTACCGAGACCAGTGGGCGTGGTGTCGGGATGGACGTCGTGCGCTCGAACGTTACCGCGCTTGGCGGCGTCGTCGACATCGTTTCGACCCCGGGTCGGGGTACCACGATTTCGATGACTCTGCCGATTACGCTTGCGATCATCCAGTCGCTGATCATCCGAGTTGCCGAGCAGCGATTCGCGATTCCGCTGAACTCCGTGCTCGAAACGCTGCTGATCGAGGCCTCCGACATCCAGCGCAGCGAGGGGCGCGAGATGCTCAATCTGCGCGGAGACGCGCTGCTGCTTCGACGGCTGGCTTCTGAATTTCAACTCGACGTTCCCGCAAGCGACGGACGCCAGTTCGTCGTCGTGCTCGGCATGGGTGATCTTCGGGTCGGCTTGCTCGTCGACAGCTTGGAAGGTCAGCAGGACACGGTGATCAAGCCGATCCAAGGGCCGATCCAGTCGGTCGACGGTATCGCGGGAGCGACGGAACTGGGCGATGGCGATCCGGTTCTGGTGCTCGACGTGGCGTCCTTTGTCGATGGCTCGACTCGCGGACGGGAGGCCGCATGAGCGACCCGCATACATCTGAAGGGATTGATCTCGGCTCGGAGGCGTGGGACGACCTCGCGCGCACCGCTCGGTCGACTGAAAACGATGACGAGCAGCAGGAGGATCTCCGTCAGCTGCTGACTTTCGAGGTCGATTCGACCCCCTACGCGGTGCCCGTCGAACGCGTGCGCGAGATCGTCCGGATTCGGCCCATCACGCCCGTACCGCACGTCCCGAAGGCAGTGCGTGGGGTCATTTCTCTGCGCGGTGAGATCGTCGAGGTGATCGATCTGCGACTGCGCCTCGCCTTGCCGCCTACCGACCCGGTTCGTTCGACTCGGATCATCGTCGTGCATACCGAAGACGGCAAGGTGGCTGGAATCCTCGTCGACGCGGTTCGCGAGGTATCACGGGTCTCCGAGGACTCGATTCGTCCTTCGGCGAATTCCGACACCGGATCCGTCGAAGCGCTGTGCGTTCGCGGCGACGAGTTCATTTCACTGATGGATCTCGATCAAGTATTGGAGATCCATGCAGAGCATTAGCGCGGCATCCTTCGGGCAGAACCAGGTCACTCTCGGGTGCTTCGAGGTGTCGGGGCGCACGTACGCCGTAGATGTGACCTACGTTCGCGAAGTCGTCCGCTGGCAGCCGGTGACGCCGTTGCCGAAGGCACCGGCGTTGATCGAAGGTGTAATCGATCTGCGCGGGGCGGTCGTGCCCGTGGTCGATCTTGGTCGTGCACTCGGTGGTGATCGCGTCACCGTTGGAAATAGCACTCGGATCGCGGTCGTCGAAGTCGAGGGCCTGGTGATGGGTCTCGCCGTTGACGCGGTGATCGAAGTGATTCCTGTGAACGTTTCCGCGATGGAGGATCCGCCGAGTCTGGCGACTCAAGCGGGCTATGACGCAACCCGTGCGATCGTCCGCCGACCCGACGCAGATCCGATTCTCGTTCTATCCCTCGAGCATTTGCTCGAGAGCATCTATCGCTCTTCGCTCCCGTCCAAGGAGGAGATCCAATGAATACGGGAACGCTGCCCTCGAGTGCTGAATTCAGACGCAGCATCCTGAATCTCACGATCGTCGTCTCGGTTGTGGGTCTGGTGATCGTCCTCTCGTGCCTTCAGGGCCTTCTTGATTTCACGTCCGAGCAGTGGATGTGGTTCGTCGTGATGGTCGTCGGTTACGGGACGGTCTCCTTCTGGCCACAGATGAAGACCACAGAGCGGCACCTCGCCCCGCTATCGGAATACCTCGACGGCTGCAGCGACGACGACCTCGCGGAGACGCGGCGGAACGCATTCGCATCGATCATCGATCTCCCGCGGCGCAACGCCTACCTCGGTGCTTTCGGCTGGCTCGTTCCGAACGTGCTGATCGGCACCGTCATGGTGATCCGCTTCGATCAGTGGGGTGCCTACGAAGTCGGGGTCATGATCGCGGCCGGCATCGCGGCGGGCTTCGTCGCGGGCAGTGTCATGCTCTACGCGACCAAGAAGCTCACCCAGCAAATGCGCGATGAATTGACCTCTGAACTCGTCGACCCGCAGGAACGCAGCTCGCTGATCCGACGGCTCCCCCTGCGCAACAAGCTCCTCGTCTCGGTCGCGGGTGTGGCGATCGTGCCGGTAATCTTCGCGGTGCTGCTGGCGAGGACACAGGCCACCGGAGCGTTCGCGTCGTTCACGATCGACTGGCAGAACTCACTGCTCGATACGCTCGAGCAGCAATTCGATCCCGAGGAACTCATCGAGAATCCGAAGGCGGCGGGTATTTCGTTGATCGAAGACGGGAACGTCTTTCCGGCCCCCGTCACGGCGTCGGTGATCGACCTCTCGGCACCGGTGGGCTCCACGCTTCAGTCCCACGTGGTGACCTATCTCGCACGCGAGGTCGGCAGCGGCGTGACACGCGGCGACAGCCACGGCTACTCGTCACGCGATGTCTTCAGCTGGCGCAAACTGGACGAAGGCTACGTCCTGGTGGCGAGCACTCCGGTGTCGGCTCTCCGGATCGACACGGCGAGTAGCTGGTTCGTCTATGCCTCGCTCATCCTCGGTGCGGCCGTGATCGCACTCGGACTCGCCTATCTGATCGCGAACGATGTGAGCTCGGCGACGCGGGCGTTGCAGCTCGAGGCCGATCGAATGGCATCGGGGGATCTGAGCGTCGGTGCCGTCTTCGAATCCGAGGATGAGCTGGGAGACCTCTCTCGCTCTTTCGCGATCATGGGTGAGTCGTTGCGCACGACCGTGAGTCGCGTTGCCGCTG
>CAXMSF010000362.1:0-8499 GCA_964196055.1 uncultured Gammaproteobacteria bacterium
CCAGGACGGGGCGGCGAACGACTACGATCTCTTCCTGCTCGACTCGACGCGAAGTGTCGTTCACGCGGCGTCGACCGACTACCAGGGTGGAATGCAGGACCCGTTCGAGACGATCGATTCGGGCGCCTACAACGACGAGGGCTCGAGCCTCGTGGTGATCCACTACTCGGGCGAGGGTCGCTACCTGCATCTGAATACCCACCGCGGCCGACTGGAGATCGCCACCCACGGCCAGATCGGCGGTCACACCGCTGCGGCAGCCGCGATCAGCGTCGCGGCGGTCGATGTCGGAGAATCGCAGGGCGCCTTCACCGGCGGGCCGGACAATCCAGTCGAGTGGTTCAGCTCCGACGGGCCACGCAGGATCTACTTCGATCCACCCGGTGTCCCGGTGACGCCCGGAAATTTCGGATCGTCGGGTGGCAAGCTGCGGGCGAAGCCCGACGTCGCAGCAGCTGATGGGGTTTCGACGTCGACCTCCGGCTTCAGCACTTTCTACGGCACGTCTGCCGCGGCACCGCACGCCGCTGCGATCGCGGGCCTGATGCTCGAGCGCTACCCGACGCTGAACCCCTATCAGGTCCGGGTTGCGATGCGCGCGACCGCTCTCGACATCGAGGCGTCCGGTGACGATCGCGACTCCGGCACCGGCATCATCGACCCGGTCGCCGCCCTCCAGCTGGGCCCGTCGTTCTTCTCGGTGCGTGCATTGCCGCACGCAGGCGGTCTTGCGGTGATCGCGCTGGGCATCGCGTTCTCGGCGAGACGAATGCTTCGCCGGATTCAGGGACGGACCCAGAGTTCGTAGCTCACGCTGTGCAGTTTGCGGGAAAAGCGGCTCTTCTCGAGAATCCGCCGCGCTTCAACCGCGCGCCCCGAATTTCTCAGGATCACGCCGCTGATTGCGTACTTCTCGAGCCCCTTTTCGAAATCTGCGCTCGCATGGGGGACCTGCTCAGCGCCGCCGCCGACGTACTGCGTCATCAGCATTCGCAGGTCCACATCTTCGTCCCCGAGGTTTCTGCGTTGCCTGGACAGGTAGAGCTTCCGAACCTGTAGCGGGTGGGAATGGTGGTGCATCGTTGGGATCCACATCCCGATGTCGGGTGGGGCGACTACGAAACTGCCCTCCGGAACCGAGTGGTTCAGCGCCGAGGCCCAGCGGTAGAGGTCGTCCGGAACCTTGCGCCGGGGTCGTCCGATCCGAATGCCGACGGTGCCTGCGCCTACGTTGCGCTCGGAGATGGCGCTGAACTCGGGCACGAAGCTGAGGAACGCAATGCAGCCGAGGGCGAATGCGGCGCGTGACAGGACGCGGTGTCGGGGGGTGCGGCCGACGTGGAGCGGCGCGATCAGCAGCAGGACCATCAATATCGGGATCGGTATGCTCCACATCGCGCGCCAGTAGGACGGCCCCGTCAGGTTCGAGCCGACCCAGCGGTCCATGTACGGGTTGAGCAGCACGAGCCAAGCCGCGAGCGGCAGCGCGATGGCGAAGCGCTGCGCGAGGCCGCGCGGGCTCACGGCCCATGCGAGCAGCATCGCGGCGAGGCCGAAGATCAAGAGGTTTTCGGTGCCGAGGGTGAGCTTCAACGCGTTATCGAGCTGGCTCCCGAATGCGTGTTCTTCGATCATCGGAGCCAGCATCGGCTGGAGTTTCTGCTTCAACAGCAATCCGACGGTGAATACGTAGCTCGAAGTCAGCGCTCCGATCGCGAGTCGAAACAGGCCGGTCGGGGTCGGGCGGAGCACGCAGCACATCGCCATCAGTGCGCCGACCGGTGCGGCCCAGATCGCCGAGGAACTGCACCCCACCGCAGCGGTCTGCGCTGCAGCGAGCAGCAGCCAACGCGTGGTGCTTGGTCGCAGCGCGAATGCGATCGCGTAGCTGTAGACAAGGGGCATGAAGACGAACAGGTAGATTCCCTTCCCCTGCCAGATTCGAACCAGGCCGAAGTTTCCGAACCAGCGGTGCGTTTCGCCGACGCCGATCAGCACGACGAGAAGCGCGGCGACCGCCCACGGCCAGACGCGCGGGACCAGCTGTCGAAACAGCTTCGCGTGGGCGAGCACGACCAGCGCCGCGAACAGCGCGGCGGAGAACCAGTGAAACAGGAAGATCGCTTTCACGCCCGTCAGGTACGAGAGCGCGCCGTTCCACAATTCGTAGCTGTGAATCCGGTGTGCGGGCATGTGGAGCGGGAGGTTCTCGACGCCGTGCAGTGTGTCGCCCGCGAGCAGGGCGTGCTCAGGGAAATCGGCCGCAGCGACTGCGACGTTCACGTAGAAGGCGTCGTCGTAGTCCGGGCGGTGGACTACGAGCGCGACCACGACACAGACGAGCGCCATCCCCCACAGCGCGAGCTCGCGCTTGCGCCCGCACACGGGGGATTCGGCGACGGGTCGTTCGGCGAGCAGGAAGGTCGCAGCGGCGAAAGCCAGCAACGCCACTGTGCTCCACCAGAAGGCTGCAACTCCACCACCCGTTGCAGCGAATGCGACGCCGCCGATGCCCGCCGCGAGGCCGGTAAATTGCAGCGACCAGCGAAGTCGTGTGCGTCCGGGCTCAGCCGGGGTGTCGGTCGTTGCGGGCTCTTCCGCCCGGTGCATGGCGCGCCGAATGCCGACCGCGACCGCTGCCATCGCGAGCGGAAACGCAATCAGCAGTTGTTGCAGCGAGCCGCCGGCTGCAAGCACTGCGTGAGTGCAGACGGTCCAGACTCCGAACCAGATCGTGGTGGCGTCGCAAATTAGCTCGGAGAGCGGAGCGGACTCCGCTTCGACGGCGTCGGTCGCGCCGGAGGTCAACGCGCGAAGGCCTTCGCGCTAGCGCCGTTTCGAGCGGACGATGTAGTTTCCACGCTTGTCGTCGTACTCGAGCTCGATCACGCCCAACTTGGCCACGTCTTCGAGGAGTTCAGCGAACGAAGCGTGCCCGTAGTACTCCTCGTTGAAGCCCGGGAAAACCCGACGGATCGCCTGCTTCACCATCGACCCCCAGACGGGGTCATAGTCGCGCTCGAGCGAGCGGACGATCTGAAGCAGCTTGTCCGCCGAATCCTGCCGTTTGCGTTTGGCGGGCGGCGCTTTGGGCGCGGGCGCATCGGGCGGCTTCTTCTCGACCTTTTCGGCCGCCCGGATGAGGTCGTCGTAGTAGATGAACTCGTCACAGCTCGAGATGAGCAGATCCGACGTCGAACTCTTGACGCCGCAACCGATCACTCGTTTATCGTTTTCCTTGAGCTTCGCGACGATTGGCGAAAAGTCGCTGTCGCCCGAAATCATCGCGAAGGTATCGATGTGGGGCTTTTGATAAGCGAGATCGAGCGCATCGACGACCATGTGGATGTCCGCGCTATTCTTGCCGCTGGCTTTCGACTGCGGAATGTCGATCATTTCGACACCGTGGCGGTGGAATTCGCGCACGGCGGTGCGGTAGTTGGTCCAGTCGCTGTAGGCTCGCTTGTAGACGATGCGGCCCTTTTCCAGCAGCCGGCGCAGCACGAGGTCGATCTTGAAGGATCCCTTGCGCATCTGGCGCACGCCGATTGCGAGATTCTCGTAGTCGATGAAGACGGCGATCAGCTTTTCGTCGGACATCAGGTAGCCTGAGATGTGCGAGAGGGGCGGAGGGGCGTCGTCGGGTCAGGACGCATCGTCTTCCTTCTCCTCGCCCTCTTCTTCGTCGGAGCCGAAACCGTAGCCTTCGAGGTCTTCAGCAGTTGCCACCAGGCCTGCCTCTGTCTCGCCTTCTTTCCGGACCTCTCGCTTCTCGCGCTTGAGTGCGGCGCGCTCGGCCTTCTTGACTTCTCGCTGGCGCTTGAGAATCGCCGTTCTGCCCTTTTTTGCCATCTGGTCTTTCCTCGTTCGTCTGCTGGAGAAGCGCTGCAGTTGCCGAATGCGGGGGGGGCGGCCGTGCGATGCTACACGCCCCGAGCGTCGAGGTCACGCGAGACTTGCATGGCGACGCGCGGCCCCAGCCTTGCTGACACCCAATTACCATTTGGGCTTCGCAGCCGTTCACGGTGCTCAAGGCATCGCCTAAGGTCTTGATCGTCAAGTGTTTTCAGGGTGTTTTCCACGATTGAATTCGGGAACTGCAAATCGAGCCGTTTACGACAGCGAAATTCTATTCAATAATATGCAGCCCTGAGAATAGCGGCCCCGACAAGAAAGCGGCCGCATAACAGACGCCTTAACCGCAGCGGTTCAATTCGGAGGGAAATGACGGCATGGCTGCACAAAGAAAATCCGGGAAGAAGACACCGGAGGAGTTCTGGTCGAAGGTACTGGCTGCGCCCAAGGTGAAGCGGATCCTCGAGAAGCGCGGCTTCGATACCGAGGCGTTCCGTCGCGACTACGAAGCGGATACTTCGCGCGGACCGAGGGCCCCGAAGCGCCCGAGCAAGCAGCAGATGGACGCCGTCGAGGCGTTCCAGCGAAACGGTGACTTCGATGCTCTGAAGAGCTCGCTCGCTACCGAGAGCGCCGCAGTCGCAAACTCCGCGCTGCGGCGAGTGTTGCAGTTCAAGGCCCTGGGCGGAGTGAAGACCGTGCGGCGCCGCAGCGCTTTGGACGAGTAGGCGGCACGATCATTGAATGCGCTCGAGTTCTCGGGGGTCACGAAGCGCTTCGGGGAGCGGACCGCGCTGCGCCGGGTGAGCTTCACGTTGCCGGAAGGCTCGTCGCTGGGCCTGTTGGGGCCGAACGGGGCCGGCAAGACGACCGCGCTGCGGCTTCTGCTCGGCTTTACGAGTCCGACCGAAGGCAGCGTCCGGCTGGCGGGCAAGAGCCCCGGCGATCCGGACTCGAGAGTCGGCATCGCCTATCTCCCCGAGAGCTTGAAACTTCCAGCGCGCCTCACGGTGCGCCGGCTGTTGCAACTGCACGGAACCCTCGCGGGACTAGCCGGCGCCGAACTCGAGCGCGAGGTCGACGAGTCCCTCGAGCTGACCGGAATTGCCGATCGAGCCCGCGATCGGATCGGCGGATTGTCGAAGGGCCTGACTCAGCGAGTCGGCTTCGCGCAGGCATTCCTCGGCAAGCCGCGGCTGATGTTCCTCGACGAGCCGACTTCGGGCCTCGATCCGATCGGCGTCCGCGAAGCGCGCGACTGGATCGGACTCGCACGCGACCGTGGCTGCAGCGTTCTGATGAGTTCGCACATCCTCTCGGAGGTCGAGCGCGTCTGCGATCGGATCGCGATCATGAACCACGGCGAGATTGCCGCGAGTGGTGATCTCGCCGAGATCGTCCAGTCCGGTGAAACTCTCGAAGACGCGTTCGTGCGCGTGGTGAGTGGATCATGAGGGCCTCCGCATCGCGCGTATTCCGGGCGCTACTCGGCGAGGCGATCCACGATGCGGTCCGTCGCCGGATCGTTCCCGCGATCGCGGTGGTTTCACTGATGTCGATGATGATGGTCGACGGTTGCACCACCTGTGCGGCGGCCCCGACGATCGTCCAGAACGGCGTCTCGGTCGAGGTTCCGGAGGTCGCGGGTTGGACGGGTATCGTGATCTTCTCGGTGCTCGCTCTGTGGACGATGGTGCTGGCGGGAGTGCTGGCTTCGGATCACCTCGCGGAAGTGCTGGGCGACGGAACCGCGCCGCTCGTATTGTCGCGCCCCGTGTCGCGCGCAAGCTTTGCGCTGGCGCGCCTCGGTGGTGTGCTGGTGATCGCTCTCGTAACCGGCATGGTCCTGCTCGGCGGAACCACCACGCTGTTGGTGATGCGCAACGGTGTGACGCTCGGCCCGGCCATTTGGGGTGGCCTGGCCTGCGCACTCGGGGCGACGATTACGGCATCGCTCGCGATGAGCTTGTCGCTCTACCTGCCCCGCATCGCGACCGTGATGGTGGTACTGGTCGGCGTCGGAATGATCGCGACCGTCAACGCGATCGGCTTGTTCCGCGTCGAGCTCGGCGGAGTCGTCGGGGTGATCGACCGCTTCGGTCCGCCTCTCGGCACCTCGGTGGCGATGGCGCTTGCCCCGTGGATCGCGCCGGCCGAGGTCCCGGCCGACCCGCTCGAAGTTTCGATCCGCGCCGCGGCATGGGCCGTCGCGGGAGTCGCGCTGCTGGTCGTCGTCTTTCGCAAGCAGGACATCGGGAAATAGGCGGGCCCGATGATGTCGAGAGGGCGCGGGCTGTCGGCGATCGCCACGGTCGCGCTCGCAATTTCGGCCTGCGCAGCCCTTTCGGAGCGCGGCTCTTCAACGTCTCCCCTCGAAGCCGCGCCGGGCGTTGCGTGGGGAATGATCGCGGTCGACGTACGGTTCTATGAGCTTCGAGAATCGTCCGAATCAACGCTCCGGAAAGAGATCCGTTCCGCCCGGGCGGCTCGCGGGATGCGCGAATACGGCGACACCCAGTGGCGGATCAGGACGAACTACGACTTCGCGACCTCGGACGGCGATTGCGAGCCCACCCGCGTGGACGCGTCGCTCGAACTCCGCGTCACCCTCCCGCGATTGCGAGATCCGGACTCGTTGTCACCCGAGCTGCGTTCGAAATGGCGGAGTTTCCTGCGCGCGCTGCGCGAGCACCAGGCGAAGCACAAACAGATCGCTATGGAATGCGCGGAGCGGGTCTCGGCCGAGCTTGCGGCGGCCGCTGCGGTGCGGTGCGAATTGTTCGATGAAACCATGCAATCGATCACCGAGGAGGTCACCTCGACGTGCCACGCTCGAAGCGCCGACTACGACCTGCGAACTCGGCACGGAGCATCCGAGGGAGCGACCTTCTGATGCGGAGCGACTGCCGGCTCGTCGACCCGCCCTTCAGCAGACGTCGACCACCGTCCACTCCCGGTCGTGCTCCCGCGTCGAAATCTCTAAGCCGTCGCCCACCGCCGCGCCCATCAGCCCCCGACCCACCGGCGACTCGGGCGTCACGACGGAGATGAAGCCGTCGCCGCCGGGGCCGAGGAGTTCGGTGCCGGCGCCCACCGGCAGTAGGAAGTAGGTCCGCTCTTCCGTTCCTGTTTCGTCCTCGATGGACACGTCGACGAGCGCACCGAGACCGGCTTTCGCATCCGGCGGCAGCGACCTGAGGCCGCGCTCGGCGAAGCGGAGAAGCGTATCCACCTCAGCCTTGGCGCGTTCGCGGCGATCGCGGTGGTCGCTCGCCATCCGGCCGAACTCGGATGCGCCCTTCGCGTCGTCACGGCTGCGGGCCTCGCCGCGCAGCGTTTCCGCTGCCTCTGCGACGCCGACCTCGGCCTCGCGCGCAGCGGCAATGATCTCGCGGTAATGGCGTTTGAGCTCTTCGATGAAGTGACGTTTTCTCTCCGCACTCATGTGTGGGAAGAATAGAGCCTTTTCGCCATTCGCAACGCCGGAGAGCGCTCCGCCCGACGTAGACCGGGTGAGGCGCGCACTTCCCCGACGTCGTGCGGGGCGACGATCCGATCCTCCTTCCGCGTCGCTCCGACTTCGCGTTCGGTCTGATAGAGTGGGGCATCGAGTCCACACGAGCGGGGGCGTCCCGCCGACGCGCGGCCGTCCGTCTCGCTACCGAGCACCGTTCCGAGTCCAACCCAACCCAACCAGGGGCGGCGCGATTTCCGAAGTCGGATCGCGAGCGCACCAGAGGAGCATCGAACATGAAGAAGACCCTCATCCTGGCGCCGATCGTCGCCATTCTCAGCTGGGCACCGCTAGCCACCGCGCAGGAGTCGCTCATCGAATACCTCGAGAAATCCTGCAAGGAGGACCTCGGAAAATATTGCGCGCAAGTGACGCCCGGCGCAGGTCGGCGCGTGCTGTGCCTCGGGGCGCACGAGGACAAGATCAGTGAGCGCTGTCAGTTCGCGCTGTATCGCGGCGCAGTCGCGCTCGAGCAGGCCACCGCGGCGATCAGCTACGTCGCGCGCAGTTGCAGTGCTGACGCGGAAAAGCTCTGCCCCGAAACCCAGCCTGGCGACGGCCGGCTGCTCGAATGCCTCGAATCGAAGTCCGACCGGGTCAGCGAAGGCTGCAAGAAGGCCGTCGAAGACGTGACCGGCGAGTAAGGCGATCGCCTGCCGCAGCTCGTCGGCGGAGCCCCGGGTCAGCTCGGTTTCGCGGGCGAGCTGCGACATGAAGAAGTGCAACCGGATCGTGAAGGAGAGGTCTGCGTTCGGCGAAAGCGAATGTCGAACTGGAGAGTTCCGTGAACGACAAAGAAACGGGAGCGAGGGTGGCTGTATGTGAGCCGCCGCGCGTGCTCAGCGCGGCTTCCCGACCGGAAGCAGCCCGATCGGCTTCATGTCCCGTTCCAGTCCAACAGCACGCGCCAGCTCTTCGTCGTGAAAGGCGCCGACCATCGTCGTGCCGAGCCCGAGCGCCGCTGCCTGGAGATAGACGTTCTGGGCCGCATGTCCGGCCTCGATATGTACGTAGCGCTCCGTGCGTCGCTTGTACTTGCGCGCGGTGCGCTCGTAGACAGCCGCGATCACCAGAACCGCGGGCGCCTCGGCTATCCATTCCTGGTCGAGTGCCGCCTCGGCGATGCGTTC
>CAXMSF010000363.1:0-9569 GCA_964196055.1 uncultured Gammaproteobacteria bacterium
TGAGGACGTCCATCGGCGGCAGCGTGACCTCGGACTCCGCACCCGCGAGCCAGGCGTCGACGTCCTTGCTGGTTCGCTCGGCCTCGCGCTCGATTTCCGGGCCCTGGAAGATCGCGTAGCTGGTTTCGATGGCGAAGTCGGCGAGTGCGTCGTGGATCAGGCCGCGCATACCCGCGATGCGTTCGAGCGCGTCTGCGAGCCGCGCATCATCGCCGAGAAAGACTCCGCACGCGGCCAGCGAGTGGATGCGTCGCACGCTCGCGAGCACGAGCCGATGGCGCAGCTCGGGTGCGAGCTGCGAGCCGAGGATGCGCAGCATCGCGCGCTCGAGCCCCTCACCGTACTCGAGACCGGTTGCCTCGTAGTGGGGCAGTGCGGCACGCAGCAGGCCGCGGAATTCGTCGCTGAGACTCTCGCCCCCGTCCTCGAGGCGGCGCACGTAGTTGCGCAGCTGCGCGTAGTTCGACGGTACCGGGTCGCCCGAGCGCACTCGCCGGGGCGCGCGGATGAAGAGTTGCTCGATGTCGATGAACAGCGACAGCTCGTGGCGGACCTCTGCGAGTTCCGCGCAGAACGATTTGGAGAGTCCGTCGGGCAGTGGTGCTTCGAGGAAGGCCGCGAGCTTTTCGCCGCGCTCGGGGTTCACGTCGTAGCCCATGACGAGCCGGCGGACCTCGTCGCGCGCGGCGGTGATCGCGGTCCGACGCAACTCGGGTGGTGCCGTGTCGGCCGCGAGCAGGTCGGGGATCGGAGGGCCCTCGCCCTCCCCGGGTCGGAAGAAGAGGTCGAGCGGATCCGGACCGAGCGGCAGCTGGAGGCGCTCGCCCGAGACTACCGCGATGTCGCCCGCCTCGGCGACATCGATCACGAGGAGCAGTTCCCCCGACGCGACCTGCTGCCCGCTGCGAACCGCGATCTCCTTGACCACGCCCGCCACCTCGGCTTGGAAGCCGATCTCCA
This sequence comes from uncultured Gammaproteobacteria bacterium, assembly GCA_964196055.1. Lineage (GTDB taxonomy): Bacteria > Myxococcota_A > UBA9160 > UBA9160 > SMWR01 > JAFDEI01. The sequence continues at coordinate 961 of CAXMSF010000363.1, forward strand.
TCTTCATGGCTTCGAGCAGTCCGAGCGTCTGCCCGAGCTCCACGCGATCGCCGACTTCGACATCGAGCGAGATCACCATCGCCGGCGTGCCCGCGCGAACCTGCCCCGCGAGCTCGCTGCTGAAGCGGTACGGGTGGGCCTCGACTTCGACGCGCACTCCGCGGTCGGAGAGGTCGTGGAGTACGCGCAGCGAGCGCTCGCCGATTTTGAGGCTCGCGCTGTGCGCGCCCTTGCTGCGCAGCTTTACGGTCGTGACGCGGCCATCGAGGTGAACCCGGTAGCGCCATGCGCCGACGGCGAAGACTTCGATCCGATAGCTCTCGCCGCCACGCGAAAGGTCGATGCGCTGGCCCGTCGAAGCCGGAATCGAAGTCGGGGTCAGGCTCGTGGGGTCGGCGAAGAAGGCGCGGCGCGCGACGTCGCGCACCCGCTGGTAGAACAAGATGGCTGCGGCGACCAGCGCTTCGACCGCGTAGCTGTCGGAGCCGGTTCGCAGCTCGGGAGATCGATCGAGCCATTCCGTGTCGTAGTCGGCCGCGCGGTATCGTTCCGTGTCGAGCAGATCGACGAGGTAGCCCTTGTTGCTCGCGCCGCCGCGGACGACGAGTTCGAAATCCGTGAGCGCACACGCGAGTCGCGCGCGCGCCTCTTCACGGGTATCGCCATATGCGATCACCTTGGCGATCAGCGAATCGAAATCGGGCGGAACGCTGCAGCCTGCGGCGACACCGGAGTCGACCCGTACGCGCGGCCCGAGTGCGGGGTCGAAGACTTCGATGTCGCCCGGCGCGGGCAGGAAATCGGCCTCGGGGTCTTCGGCGCAGACTCGGGCTTCGATGGCGACGCCCGGCCGCGGGGCCGGCCGCGGCGGCAACTTCTCGCCGCGCGCGATGCGGATCTGGAGCTGGACCAGGTCGATGCCCGTGATCTCCTCGGTGATACCGTGCTCGACCTGCAAGCGCGGGTTGACTTCGAGGAAGTAGAACGCGCCGTCCGCGACCAGGAATTCGACGGTGCCCACGCCCACGTAAGCGACCGTCGCGACGAGCTTGACGGCGGCTTGCTCGAGCCCGTCGATCAGCGCCCGCTCGAGGCCGGGCGGCGGCGCCTCTTCGAGCACCTTCTGGTGGCGTCGCTGCACCGAGCAGTCACGGCAGCCGTAGGCAATCGCGTTGCCGTGCGCATCGGCGGCGACCTGCACCTCGACGTGACGGCCGGCCCGCAGTCGTCGCTCGAGGAAGACGGTCGGGTCGCCGAACGCAGCGAGGCCCTCCGCGCTTGCGCTCTCGAAGGCGGCAGCGATTTCGCCGGCTGTGTCGACCGCGCGGATGCCGCGCCCGCCGCCGCCGGCCGAGGCCTTGATCATCAGTGGGTAGCCGATCCGTTGCGCGCAGGCCTCGGCTGCGGCGAGGTCCGCGACGGCACCGCCGCTCCACGGGATCACCGGCACGCCGGCTCGCTCGGCGACTTCCTTCGCGGCGATTTTGTCACCGAGCCGGCGCATCACCTCGGCGTCCGGCCCGAGGAAGGTCATCCCGGCCGCTTCGACCTTTGCGACGAACTCCGGGTCCTCGGCGACGAAGCCCCAGCCCGGCCAGACCGCGTCTGCGCGGGCTTCGGTGAGCGATTCGATCAGGGCGTCGTGGTCGAGGTAGGCCGCGACCGCGTTGCCCGCGCCCGTCGTGGTGAGCCGGAGCGAGTGATCGGCGTGGCGTACGAAGGGCGCATCGCGATCGACGCCGGTGTATAGCGCGATCGATTCGAGGTCGGAGTCTTCGAGTGCGCGGAGCGCCTTGACGGCGCGAATACAGCGCATCGCGGCCTCGCCGCGATTGACGATCGCGAGGCGTCGGATCTGCGACTGCCGACTCACCGCGCGACTCCCGCAGCGTCGCCGGCCAGCTGGCACGCGTAGGCGACGAATCGCCCGTGGTGTGACAGCGACAACGTCGCGACGTCGTACCCGTTGCGGTGCTGCAGCCGGGGGATCCGCTCGCTGCTGCTCACCACGAGGTTGCTCGCGTCTGTCGCGAGCCGTGGAGCGAGGTCGCGGATCGCGAGCCGTCGCACCGCGCGGCTCGGCGAGTCGGCACCCGCGTCGTCGGGATACGGGCCGACCCCGGTGAGCATCGCCGTGGGGCGGCCGCCCGGGGCGACGGCTACGGCGTGGATGCAATCGCCGTGGCGACGCACGCGGACGGGGTAGCTGATCGAGCCGTGCCGCACGCTGCCGCGCAGCTCACCGTCACCGCCATCGCCGAAGCCGCCGTCGAACGCTGCCGCGAACTTCACGGGCGAGAAGACGGTGGTGGGGTCGGCGCGCTTCGCGACCTTGTAGGCGCTTTCCTTCGCGGCCCAATGGGCCCAGCGTCGAGCCTCGCCGTCTTTGTCCTCCGCGATCGCGCGGCGCTCGCGGTCGCTGAAGACGCGCGTGTCGAAGCGCGCGTGCCGCGCACGCCGGCGCGTGTCGGCAATGTCGACCACGTCATTTCCGACCATCGAAGTACTCCGTCTCCATTTCAGAGAGTCTGCGAACCACTTGCCGCACCAGCTCGCGGGAACCCCGCAGGCCGGAGGCGTCGGTCTTGGGCTCGATCTCACTCACCGCCGCGTAGAAGCGGTCGCCCCGTTCCGGCACGAATGAAAACGCGCGCTGACGCTCCCCGCGCAGGTAGACGCACAACACGCGGCAGTCGGGGACCGACCGGATCACCCGCCCGACCCCGGTAGCCGCGCTTTCAACGTCGACGCGTCCGCTGCGGCTGCGTCCGCCTTCCGGGAAGATCAGGACCGACTCGTTGTTGCGCAGCAAATGGGTCACCCGAGAAAGCACGTCGGCTACCTCGCTGCGGCGCCCACCCCGGTGGATCGGGACGCACTTCAGCACGTAGATGACGGCCTTCTGCCACGGCTTCGAGGCGAAGTTCAGCCGTTCGGGAACGTTCCACGGCAGTGCCGAGAAGTGCCAGGTGAACCACAGAGGATTCCCGAGCGCCCACGCAATCAGGAACGAATCGATCATCGTCAGATGATTCGCGCAGACGAGAAGCGGCGCGCTGCCGCGTGCACGGATCTCGCGAGTTGCCCGGCGAACCTCCGCCAGGTGTTCGACGCGATACCCGCGAACGAATCGCAATGCGATCCAGATCAGCGTGAGCGACAGAGGTGAGAGCAGGCGGGAAACTTCCCGCTGGACCACCAGGTACAGGCGCGCCGATCGCGCGAGTTCGCGCGGTCCCGCCCTGCGGGACCGGTGCTCGCTTCGCTCGGCAGGTGCGCGGTCCCGCTGTGCGGGACCTTTGCTCGCTTCGCCCGCGCGGTCCCGCTGCGCGGGACCTTTGCTCGCTTCGCTCGGCGTGCGATTCACTACCCGAGCTTCGACTCGATCAAGTTGATCGCGTTTCCGACCGTCTCGACGCTGTCGACGTCGTCGTCTGCGATCTCGATGTCGAATGCGTCCTCGAACTCGAGCACGACGTCGACCAGCCGGGCCGAGTTCACTTTGAGGTCGTCGAGAATGTGGGTGCTGGCACTCACGCTGTCGAGCGCGGCCTGGTTCTTGACGTACGGCGTAAGGATCTTCACGACCTTCTCGAAGACTTCAGTTCCCATCTGTGTTCCTCCTTGATTGATATTGGTATTCAGTCTTTCCATTTTCGGAATACGAGGCAGCAGTTGACGTCTCCGAAGCCGAAGCCGGCCTTGATGACGACATCGAGATCGGGAATTTCGAGCAGCGTGTGGGGGATCGAAGCAGCAAAGGGCTCGATCTCGGGGTGCACGTCTTCACAGTTGATCGACGGGTGCACGAATCCGCCGGAGAGCATCAGCACCGAGGCGACCGACTCGATCGCGCCGGCTGCGCCGAGGCCGTGACCGATCATCGACTTGGTCGACGTGATCGGCGGCAGGGTCTCCGGGCTGCAGCCGAGCGCTTTCGCCCAGGAGCCAACCTCCTTGGGATCCGCGCCGGTCGCGGTCAGGTGGCCGTTGATCGCTCCGACGGCCGAGCCTTCGATGCCCGCATCGGCGAGCGCGCCGCGGATGCAGCGCTGAACGCTCTCGGGATTCGGCGCGGTCATGCTGCCGCCACCGCGGTGGCCGCCGCAATTGACGAAGCTGCCCAGCAGCTCGGCGTGGATTCGAGCGCCGCGCTCCTGCGCGCTGTCGAGGTCCTCGAGCATCAGCGCGCCGGCTCCCGCGGCCGGCACGAAGCCCGCCGCCGAGGCGCTCATCGGACGTGAGGCGCGCTCGGGGGCGTCGTTGAACTTGCGGCACAGCACCCGCATCGCGTCGAAGCCCGCCCAGATGTAGTGGCTCGCGCCTTCGGCGCCGCCGCACAGCATCCGGCGGGCGAGCCCGTTGCGAATCCGCTGGGCACCCAGTGAGACGGCTTCGCTGCCGGTGCTACAGGCGCTGGAGTTCGTCGTGACCTGATTGCCGAGCGCGAGCAGGCCGGACAGCCGAGCCGAGATGCCGCTTGCCATCACCTGCTCGACCGCGGTGCTCCCGAGGCGCCGCACCTTCTTCGCGTTGGTGAGGGGCACGATCTTGGCCGCGATCGTGTCCATGCCGCCGATGCCGGTGCCGAAGACGGTGCCGGTATCCCAATCGACGCGCTCGTCACCGCGCTCGGGCCGCGCGAGGCCCGCGTCCTCCCAGGCTTCCAGTGCGGCGATCGACGCGACGCGGTGTCCGGAGTTCATCGCGAGCAGGTCGTCCTCGTCGAACAGGGCCTCGGCGAGTTCGTCGATTCCCTGCGGAACCCCGGCGACGTGTGAGCCAAAACCCTGTTCCACCATGTTCTCGTTGACGCGGATTCCGCTCTGGCCCTTGCGGAGCGCTAGTTCGAAGTCGCGCACGTTGTTGCCGTTTGCCGCGATCACGCCGAGTCCGGTAATCACCACGCGCGGCGCGGCGCGGTCCCGCTCTGCGGGACCTTTGCTCGCTTCGCTCGTCATCGCATCACTCCCATTCCAGACACGTTTCCCGAGCAGACGACGGTACCGTCGTCGAGCTTCATCTCCGCCTCGGCACGCAGCTTGCGCCGTCGCCAGAAGACCTTCCTGCACTCGACGGTCACGCGGTCGCCGGGTTTCACGATTCCGCTGAAATCCACGCTCGCGTCGGTGAACAGCGTCATCATCTTCTCCGGGTCGTAGCCACCTTCTTCGCGCGAAACCAGGTAGATCCCGAGCGCGACGATGCCCGCCTGCGCCATCGATTCGATCAGGATCACGCCCGGTGTCACCGGGTTTCCGGGAAAATGGCCGCGAAAGAAATCGGACTCGGGGCGGAACCGGTAACGCGAAACGATGTGGTCCTCGTCGAGTTCGAGGATCTCGTCGATGAAACGGAACGGTTCCTGCTGCGGGATCGCCGCGAGCACTTCTTCGGATGTCATCGCCACCGGGCTCATCGCTCCATCTTGCCGCCGCGCGAAAGCTCCGACGCATTCGGGTAGTCGGTGTAGGCGATTCGCTCGAAGGTTCCGACTTTCGCGCGTTTGACGGTATAGATGGCTTCGTCGTCGACGAGCAACGTGGCGTCGCCGATCACCATCGAGGCACCCGAGCGCTCGAGGACGGTGTAGCGCCGCACGTCGATCTCATAACGGATCACCCGGTCGTGCGGCCGGATCTGGCCGTAGAACTCGACCTCGCCGCAGCCCAGCGCCCGCCCCGAGCCGCTGCCGCCGCACCAGCCGCAGAAGAAGCCGAGCAGCTGCCAGACGCCGTCGACGCCGAGGCATCCGGGCTGCACCGGGTCGCCGAGGAAATGGCACTGGAAGAACCAGTCGTCGAGGTGCACGTCGCGCTCCGCGACGATCCGACCTCGCGGGCCGTCGCGGCGAATCTCGAGGATGCGATCGATCATGAGCATCGGCGGCGCGGGCAGCCGAAGCGTCCATTCGGGCGGCGCATCGGTCACGAGCGTGCCGTGCGACATCCCGAGAAGCTCCTCCTTGCTGAAGCTCTTGCGGGACTTGAAGTCGTCGAAATTCACGCCTTGCTCCCAAATCGCAGTAGATAACTCGACCATGTCAGTCCGGAGCCGACGCCGACGAGAGCGATGTCGTCGAGGTCGGTCCACTTTTCCCAGTTCATCGAGACGACCGACGCCGAACTCGCGCAGCCGGTGTTCCCGAACCACTCGACGTTCGTATGATGGCGGTCGGTCGGAATCTCACACTTTCGGCACACGGCTTCGAGCATGCGCTGATTGGCCTGGTGGCCGACGAAGTGAAATCGCCGCGCATCGCATTCGAACTCATTCCTGAGCACCGACAGGCAATGGCGCATGCGCTTGATCCCGAAGGTCTGAACGGTGCGGCCGACCTGCTGGAAATGCCCGCCGCGCGCCACGGTGACCTTGCTCCAGCCCGCCGGGCTCGAGTCGAGGGTGTTGCCGAGCACCGTCGCCCGACCGCGATGGCGCGTCGAGACGACCGCAGCTGCGGCCCCGTCGCCCCACAACACCGCTGTCGCGCGATCGTTGTAGTCGACCGTCTTGGTGAGCGATTCCGGGACGACGAGCAGCACGTAGTCCGGGAGCTTCTCGGGCTGCATCAGGGAGAGCATGTAGAGCTGGGTGTAGAAGCTCGTGCAGGCCGAATTGATGTCGATGGCCGGCACTTCCATCTCGAGTGCGCTCGCGATCGTGCACGCTTCCGACGGGATCTGCCAATCCGGGCCGGAGCCACCCGCGATCACCATGCCGATGTCGTTACGCGAGATCCCCGCACGTGCGAGAGCGGCGTCGGCGGCTCGCTGCCCCATGTCCGCGTTCGAGTACGTAGCCGCTTCCATCGCGGCGAGCGGGTTGGCGTTGCGGGTTTCGCGGATGTAGTCGAGCGGCAGCACCGTGCGCCTCGAGCGGATGCCGACCCGCTCGATGATCCATTGATCGGTCGTGCCGATGTCGAGCTCCTCCAGGAAGCGGTTGGTGATCTCGTTCGCCGGGTTGAAGTGTGCGATCGAATGCACGTGAAGACTCACCGGATCGCCCCAGAGATGTGCTCGCCGCCATCGACGCGTATCACTTCACCGTTCACCCAGGCTGCATCGGGCGTGCTGAGCAGGTAGATCATGTTGGCGACATCGCGCGGCGTGGTGAGTCGGCCGAACGGATTTCGCTGGCGCGCGGCAGCCTTGAGGTGGCTGCTGCCCGGGATTGCCGCGAGCGCGGGGGTGTCGGTGACACCGGCCTGGATCACGTTCGAGCGCACGCCGTGCGGTGCCAGCTCGACCGCCATCGAGCGCGAGATCGACTCGAGCGCGACCTTGGCAGCCGCGACCGCGGCGTAGCCCTTCCAGGCGACTTCGTTGCCTTCGCTCGTGAGGCCGAAGACGCGGGCGTCGTCCGCGAACAGCCCGCGCGCGAGCAGGGTCTGGGCCCAGCCGAGCAGCGAGGTCCCCATGCTGAAGATGGTGCGCTCGAGGTCCTCGTCCTCGATGAAGGACTGCTGGGGATACTCGGGCAGGCTGGCGAGCGACTGCAACGCGTCGGCGCCCTCGCCGAAGAGTTCGTCGACCGCCGTCGAGAGATCGCTCTTCGAGACCCCGAGGCGCTCGGCGAGTTGCTCACGGCCCGCCATCGGCTCGACCCTCTCGGGTGCGATCAGCTTGAGGTTGCCGAACGCGATCGAGTGCAACAGGACCTTGACCCGAGCCTCCGGGCCCGCCTCGGCGACCAGTGTCGTGAGGATCTCGTCGCGCTTGTCGGTCGCCAGCGCGTCGGCGTTGAAACTCAGAAACTGTGCGCCGCTGTTGCGGATCTTCTCGAATTCAGGCTCGATCCGTGCCATCGCGCCGCGCCGATCGCGATGCACCACGCAGACGCTCATGCCGTTTTCTGCGAGCTTTTGTGCGCTGGCAAGTCCGAAGCCGCTCGAGCCACCGAGGATCAGGGCCCAGTCGTCGCGGTCGAAGGCAGTGGTCAAATCCGTCGTCTCCCGATCCGCGCTGCGCGGGTCGTTGCCCGATTGGCGGTTCTCGTCGATCCGTTCGAGGTTTCGATGCCGGGGGGAATTCGGGGTGACATCCATGCTCCATCCGGCTGGCGGTCGGCGATTCGACGCCACCGCATCCGATCCGGTTGGACTACCCCTGGAAAATTAATGACTCAGAGTCAGATTGGGGCATCCCTAGATTATGACTTTAAGTCAGCTTCTGTCAAGCGACCGTGAAGATTCTGTAAAGAACGGGGCTTGGCTTCGGTCTTACCGCTCCGTCAGAGCTCGTTCTCGTGGGATTTGCCCCTCGGATCATCCATCGCATCGAGTTGGGCGTGCAACTCCACCGCACACGCGGGGCAGAGACCATGGGAGAATTCCGCCCCCGACCGCTCGCTGATGTAGCCCTCGATCCGGCGCCAGTAGCCCTGGTCGTCGCGCACGTTCTTGCAGGAAGCACAAATCGGTAGCAGCCCACTCAGGGTCTCGACCTTGTCGAGTGCCTCGCGAAGTTCCACGATCAGCCGCTCCCGCTCGTTCTCCGCGAGCTTCCGCGCGGTGATCTCCGTGCCGATCGCGACCACACTGACCACTCGCCCGTTCTCCCGGACCGGCACGAAACGCGTGATCCACCAGCTCTCGCGGTCGGTCACGA
>CAXMSF010000364.1:0-5490 GCA_964196055.1 uncultured Gammaproteobacteria bacterium
TACTCACACCTGCTCGGGAATGACGTCATCGACAACCAGAACAGGAGCAATATGGACGGCCACTTCGGCTTCCTGCAGTTCAACCTCACGTACTAGGCACCCGGCCGTCCTGGCCGAACGCCCGCGACACACGCCGCCCGCGTCGGAACTCAGCTTTCGGCGCGGGCGGTCCACCATTCATCGAGTTCCGGCAGGAAGTAGCGCAGCCGGACCTTCTTGAATTCTCGCTCGCTGAACAGAGCCGCATAGTCTTCGATCCCGGTTTCGCGCGAGAGCTGCGCCGCTACCTCGATACAGGCGTCGCGATCGGGTCCATGGATCATGCTGTAGTGCGTGTAGGGGAAGCCCTCGATCGCGTTTCGGGCGTAGCAGTGGCTCACCTCGGGTGCGTTTGCGAGCTGCTGGCCCACGGCCTCGGCTCGCTCTTCAGAAACACACCAGACCACCATCCCGTTGGCGCGAACGCCTAGTTTGCGGTGACGCAGCGTCCCGACGTAGCGACGAATCGCACCCCCGAGATGGCCGCGCGCGAAAGCCAACAGCTCCTCGGGCTCGATGCCGGCCATCGCGGCGAGCTCGTCGAAGGGCTGCAGGCCAAGCGGAAGGGGTGTTTGCAGGGCGCGAAAGAGCGCCTTTTCGCGTTCTCCGACATCGATCGCCGTCACGGCCTTCGCGGGAAGCACCGCGCTCACGTTCGTGCGTGTTGTCGGATCGAAATTGACGCCGATCTTGAACGTCAGCGTCCGCCGCAGCGGATGAAAAGCCTCGACCCCGGCTTCGCCGGCCAGCAGCGATAGCGTCCGTTCGAGACTCATTCCGCGCGGAACCGCGACCGTGAACCAGAGGTTGTAGGCGTGATTGCGCAGGTAGTTATGCGTGACGGTGGGGTGCGTGCTCACGATCTTTGCCACGCGCTCGACATCGGCTTCGGGAACGACGCCGGCGACCAGGGCGCTGTCGTAACCGAGTGCGCTGCCTTCCAGAACAGCCGAAATCTCGCGCAGGATCCCCTGCTCGCTGAGCGCGCGCAGGCCCGCAAGCACCGCCGCCTCGCTCGATCCGAGATCATCTGCGATCCGAGCAAACGGACGCCGCGTGAACGGCACACCCGCCTGGATCGCGCGGATCAGCCCGTCCCGCAGGGTCGCTTCGACCGCGATGCGCTGCTCTCCCGCACTCACAGACCGATCCGAAACGCGCGCCAGACGCCGAAGATGCCGGAAGGCGATTTCAGTTCGACCACGTCTTCGATCTCGTGGGTTGCCGCGTTGACGAGGAAGAGTTTCTCGTCCTCGTTCGCGGTGATCAGAACGTGCGAGGCCCGCGGCGTGAAGTCCATGTGGTAGATGCGCCGTCCGACTTCGATGGTGTCGGTCACGGTCAGACTCTCGGTGTCGATCACCTGCACGAAGGCATCGTCCTCCTCCCCCGAGAAACTCACCCAGACCTCACGCTCGGTGGGCGAACGCACCGCATAGACGGGATGACCGCGCAGCGGAATCGAGCGCTTGAACTCCCAGCTCTGTCGGTCGAGCACCGCGAGGCGATCCTCGCCCACGAGCGGCACGAAGATCGACTGCCCCGCCACCGCCCAGGACGCGAGGTGCGGCAGCTTGACCGGGGACCCGCGGTCGAAATCGATCTTCGGATCGCGCAGCGAGACGTTGCGGATCCCGGCTTCGGGCTGCGTCAGGTCGAGCACCGAAACACGGTCGGACTTCATGTGGCCGACCACGTACCAGCGACCGTCGGGGGTGATCATCGCGTCGTAGGGGTTGTCCTGATCGGTCGGAATCCGGTGCGTGATCGGGAAGTCGGGTTTCGAGGCGTCGATCACCCAGATCTCGGCGCCTTCGATCATCACGCAGACGAAACGGTCGCCGGGCGCATCGACGATGCCCGTCACTCTGGAAGGCAGCTGTTGGCCGGCATGCTCGTAGGTAGCGTCGTGGCGCGCGAGCACCTCGAGCGTCCGCGCATCGACGAAGGTCACGCCGCCGGGTACGTATTCGGCGGTTGCGATCACGCGGCCGCCGCCGCCGATGGCGTTGTCGATCGAGTTTTCGGAGGTGAACACGACTCCGTCGCGCTCGAGCTTCTGGAGATCGATGCGGCTCACCTGCCCGCCTCGCGAAGACAGGTAGCCATAACGCAGGTCGGGCGAAAAGATCATCGTCGCGTGGCGCAGATTGCCGAGGCCGGTGATGCGTCGGGGCAGCAGTTTCCGCTCCACGAAGTCGTAGACGGCGAGGCTTCCCGTCTCGCGCTCCACCACGAAGACTCTTGAACCGATTCCGGACGAAGGGGTCTGACAACCGAGCAATAGCCCGCCGAAGACGGCGAGCACAGCTTTCCAATGCATCAAATCAAGCAGTTCCTGTAATTAGAGTTTCACTTGGAGTTTCGCCGGAAGACTCGAACTGGACGCCTTCGGCTCCAATCTCGGCGTCCTCCATCACGCAGGCGGGGTCGGGAGCCCAGCGATTGCGGTAACGCGCGAGAGCGCGCTCGCGGTGCGAGCCGCGGCACAGCGCACGCTCGCTGCACACGCCGCATCGGCCCTCGAGATGGTCGAGGCGATCGCGCAGCTCGGCACGCAGCGGGTGCTCGAGGATGTCGGCGAAGCGCTGCTTGCGAACGTCACCGAGCACTGCAGCGCGCCAGAACTGGTCGGGGTGAACGCGACCCCGGGAATCGACGTTCAGGATCCGCTCACCGGCCGAGTTCCCGCCCCGCTCGAGCAGCAGATCGCGAACCGACGCCATGGCATCGTCGCCGAATCGCTGCGCGATCCAACGCAGCAGAAACGGCCCGTCGGAATCGTTCGAGCCGGTGACGATCCGCGGCCCCGAGTCCGCGATCAGCAACGCCTCCGCGCGCTCGAACAGTCGCTCGAGTGCAGCGCGTGCCGCTTCGCGCGTGAGGTCGTCGCCCGAGACGTGGTAACCGCGACCGGAGTAGACCAGGTGCGAGACATAGAAGCGGTCGACCGCGTCCGCCTTCGCGACGGCGATCATCGCATCGAGTTCGTGCGCGTTGCAGCTCGTGAGCGTCATGCGCAGACCGGTCCGCATCCCCGCAGCTTTCGCGTTGCGCAGCCCGGACCGGGCGAGCTCGAAACCGCCTTCGAGGCCGCGGTATTCGTCGTTGAATTTCTCCAGCCCGTCGATGCTGATACCCACGTATTGCACCCCGGCCGCTGCTATACGCGCGGCCATGTCGGCGTCGATCAGGCTGCCGTTGGTCGAAAGCTGCGGCGCGATTCCGACTTCACGCGCGTGGCTGATCAGTTCGAGCACGTCGGGCCGCAGCAGCGGCTCACCCCCGCTGAAGATCACCACCTGTACACCGCAGGCAGCCATCTGATCGATCAAGTCGAGCCCTTCTGCGAGACTCAGATCGCTGGGCGAGGGCTCCGAAACCGCCGCTGCGTAACAGTGGGGGCAGCTCATGTTGCAGTGCATGCACACGTTCCAGATCATCACCGGCGCGTGATCGCCCGAACCGCCGAAGCGCCGCGGTGCTTCCGCACGCAGCTCGGCGCCCGAAACACGCTCTCGCGCCACTTCGATCAGATCGCTTACCGGTAACATCGCTGCTCCATTTCGCCCCACTTTAGCTCAGCCGTGCCCGCGCGGCGCTCGCGCGCTCGGCCTCGGTGCCTTGACCCCAGTTCCGGAATCGCACAGATTCCGCCGTCCAGGAGACCGACATGTACCGACCCACCATCGCGGCCGTGCTGCTGTTTCTGGCGACATCCGCGTGCACCGAGACGACCCCGCCCGAGCCCCAGGCCCTCTACGCGGAGCACTGCGCTTCCTGCCACGGCGCCCGACGCTACGGCGGCTACGCACCTCCCCTCATCCCCGATACCCTCGGCCGGAAATCCGACGAGGCACTGGTAGAGGCGATCCTCGCGGGCCTGCCCAACACCCAGATGGGGGCATTTGCCGACAAGCTCTCGGCCGAGCAGGCCACCGATCTGGTCGCGCTGCTGCGCGAAGCCACCGCGGAGATCACCTGGACGGCGGCCGACATGGCTGCCAGCCGCGAGGAATTCCCCGTCGGAGAGCGCAAGATCCCCGTCGAGGCCCGGCGCGAGAACCTCACGCTGGTAGTCGAGCGCGGCAGCGGCAGCGTGGTGATCCTCGACGGCGACAGCCTGAAGGAACTCGACCGCTTTCCGGTTGGGAAGATCCACGGCGGCCTCAAATTCGACCGAGCGCTGCGCAGGGTGCTGGCCTCTACGCGCGACGGCGTGGTCGTCGACTACGACCTCGAGCGCGGCGGATTGCGCGCGCGCATCGTCGCGGGCGTAAACACCCGCAACATCGCTGTCTCGCCCGACGGAGACTTCGTCGCGGCTGCAAATCAGCTGCCGCCCGGGCTGGTGATCTTCGACGCCGAACTCCAACCGCTCGCAGTCTTCCCGCTCGACGGCCAGCCCAGCGGCGTCTACTACGTGCCGGGCGAAGAACGCTTCGTCGTCACCGCGCGCGACACGCCGCTGCTCAGCTCGGTCTCCACCCGCGACCTCGCGCTTTCGCAGATCGAACTGCCCGAACCCTTCGAAGACTTCATCTTCGTGCCCGGCAGCAGCCGTCTCGTCGCGAGTTCGCGAGGCGGAAACCGGCTGACCTTGTACGACTACACCGAAAACCAGGTGCTCGCGACCTTGCCGACCCAAGGGCTCCCGCATCTGTTTTCGGCCTGCTTCTTCGAGCGAGAAGGCAAGCTCCACGCAGCCTTCAACCACATGGGTGCCCCGCGGCTCACGATCATCGAGATGGAGAACTTCCGTGTCGTGAAGGAGATTCCGCTGTTGGGATCCGGCTATTTCGCGCGCACCCACCCCGGAACGCCCTATGTCTGGGTCGACACGAATACCGAGACGGTCCAGCTCGTCGAAAAGGCGTCGCTCGCGCTGGCCGAGCGATCGATCACCCCGGAATCGGGCAAGCAGGCCATGCACGTGGAGTTCACCGCCGACGGCAAGACCGCATTCGTGAGCATCTGGAACCCGCAGGGCGCGGTGGTGGTCTACGACGCCGTTTCGCTCGAAGAGACCGCACGATTGCCGTTTGCAATGCCCGTCGGGAAGTACAATGCGGGCAACAAGACCCGCGAACTCCGCTGATGGGTCATTGGGAGGAAAACGGCCATGAAATTCCTTCGTTCGAGCGTGATCGCAGCCCTGCTGGTGGGACTCTGCGGCCCGGCGGGGCTGTCGCGGCCCGCCGCGGCCCGTGACGACGTCCCCGCCGAAGTGGCGGCCCGCGAGAATCCGATCGGTGCCCTCAGCGACCGCGACGTCCGCTACTTTGCGAAGCAGTTCAAGACCAAGTGCGCGCGCTGCCACGGGGCGGACGGAAGCGGCGGCGGCGAGGAAGCCGCCGAGCAGGACGTTCCGCCCGCGGATCTCACCGACTCCGCTCACATGAGCGCCCGCACGGACGGGCAACTCTTCTATCAGATCCTGATGGGTGGCGG
>CAXMSF010000365.1:0-11727 GCA_964196055.1 uncultured Gammaproteobacteria bacterium
AGCAGCCGCGGGCACAGCTCGTCGCCATCGACTCGCTGCGTTCCTGACCACCCGAGTGCGACTTGAACGGAGAGCCCGGTGATCGCCGCTGAGCAGGTCTGGACCGCTACCGCCGCCGTACTTCTGCCGGCGTTGATCGGCGCGCTGCTACTCGCCGCACCTCGTCTGGCGGGTGCCGCGCGGCAGCTGGGCGTCGCGGCCTCGGTCGGCTCGTCGATTCTCTTTGCCGGGCTGCTCGCGACCGGCGCGAGCGGTGTCGGTGTCGCCTGGGAATGGGCACCCGAGCTGTACCTGCGCGTGGCCTGGCGACTCGACGTGGCGACGCTCGCGTTCGCGCTGCTGATTGCGGGACTCGGCGCGCTCGTGCTGCAATTCGCAGGCGCGTATTTCGGCGCGACGGCGAAGGGCCGCAAGGCGATCGCACTGCTGTGCCTCTTTCAGGCGTCGATGCTCGGGCTCGTGCTCGCCGACGAGCTGCTGCTGCTGTTCACGTTCTGGGAGCTCACAGGTCTGTGCTCGTTCTTCCTGATCACCACGGACGCCGACAAACGCGACGACACCTTCGCGGCGGCCCAGCAGGCGCTGGTGGTGACGGTCGGCGGGGCGCTACCGATGCTGATCGGATTCGTCTATCTGATTGCCGAGACCGGAAGCGGGAGCCTGACGGCACTCGTGACCGCCGAACTCCCGCTACGCGTCCAGACGATCGCGCTCGCACTGATCCTGCCCGGGATCCTCACGAAGAGCGCCCAAGTGCCGTTCCATTTCTGGCTGCCGGGCGCGATGGCGGCGCCGACACCGATCTCGGCCTACCTCCATTCGGCCACGATGGTGAAGGCGGGCCTGATCCTGCTCCTCTACCTGTTCCCGATCTGCGGCGCGTCGCCGCTCTGGGGCGGCGTGCTGATCCCCCTCGGCGCGGCAACCTGCCTCTGGGGGAGCTACCAGGCACTCCGCCAGGACGACGTCAAGCTGTTGATGGCGTGGTCGACCGTCTCACAACTCGGGCTGATGACGATCACCGCGGGCCTCGGCAACGCTCTCGCGATCCGTGCCGCGATCCTCTACCTGCTCGCACACGCGGTATTCAAGGCCGGCCTCTTCCTCGGAATCGGCGCGATCGATCACGCGGCCGGAACCCGCAAGCTCTCCGAACTCGGTGCGCTTCGGCACCGCACGCCGCTGCTCTGCGCCGTCGTCGCAGTGCTCGCGGGGTCGATGGCGGGGTTGCCGCCCTTCGCGGGTTTCCTCTCGAAGGAGCTGGTGCTGAAGAAGCTGCTGCTATCCGACACCCCGATGCACGACGTTGCGGTGCTCGGCATCGTGCTCGGGTCGGTCGGCACGGCCGCCTACACGGCGCGCTTCTTCTTCGGTTGCTTTGCGGGCCGCCCGCGCAGCGACGCTGCCGCCGCCGCGAAGCCACCCGGCTTCGCGTTCCTCTTCGCTCCCGGACTGCTCGCGCTGCTGAGCCTCGCGGGCGGCCTCGCCGCGCCCTACACCGACCGCTTCATCGTCGAGCCGATGAGCACCGCTCTGCTGGGCTACCGCCTCGCCGTGCCCGAGTTGCGACTCTGGCACGGGATCAACGTGCCGCTGATCTTGAGCTGCGCGATCCTGACCCTGGGCTTCCTGCTCTACCGAGTCTCGGGACGCACGCGACTCCCCGGCCTGCCCGCGAGCTTCGATGGCTCGCGTTGCTTCGAAGCCTTGCTCGCGCGCGCGCAATCGATCGGCGACGGCTGCAATCGCGCGCTCGCGGGCGCCTCTCCGAGTGTCTACATCGCGGCCTTGCTCGCGCTCGCATTTGCCGGGGCCCTGCCGTTGCTAGGCCGGTTCCCGGAGTTGCTTTCCTTCGGCTGGAACCTGGGAGGAACGGTTCTACTGGTGCTGCTCGCTTTCAGCCTGGCGCTGACGGTCGGGCTAACGAGCAAGGTCGGCCGCGTCCTCGCACTCACCGCGGTCGGCTTCGCGGTTGCCTTGCTCTACGGCATGCTCCACGCACCCGATCTCGTGCTGACCCAGCTCCTGGTCGAGGTGTTGACGACGGTGTTCTTCCTGTTGGCGATCCGCTTCATCGGCCATCGCGAGCCACCGCCTCAGGCAACACCTCGGGTCAAGGCGGTGCGCTTCCTGTTTGCGGCGACCGTCGGGCTCAGCTGTGCCGCGCTCGTGCCGGCGCTCCACACGCTTCCCGCCAAGACGCGGATCGCGGACTATTTCTTCGAAGCGGGCCCGTCGATCGCCGAGGGGCGGAATCTCGTGAACCTGGTGCTGTCGGACTTCCGCGGGCTCGACACACTGATCGAAACATTCGTCGTGCTCGTGGTCGGGCTCGGCGCGATGGCGCTGCTGCGCGGCCGTGAACTACCGCCCGGGCCGAGCCCACAGGGATCTCGAAGATGAAGAGCTTCCTCCTGCAGGAACTCACGCGGTTGATTCTGCCGTTGGCGCTCCTGCTCGGCCTCGCCTTGCTGCTGAAGGGCCACGACGCACCGGGCGGCGGCTTCGTGGCGGGGCTGTCGTTCGCGGTCGCGGGCATTCTCGGTTTCACCGCGTACGGCGTACGGCGCTTTTACTCGGCCGTGCCGATCGAGCCCGAGCGGGTGGCGCTGCTCGGCGGTCTGCTCTTGATCGCGAGCCTCGCCTCGCCGGCGTTGCTCGGTGATCCGGGTCTCACGCATCGCCACGGCGCGATCGAGTTCGGAGTCATCCACTGGAAATGGCACACCACCCTCATTTTCGAGATCGGCGTCGTGATGATCGTCGGTGGCGCCCTCAGCGCAGCCGCGCTGTGGCTCTGGGAGACTCCGCTGCGTTCCGAGGAGGACGGCTGAGATGCTGCCCGTCGTCGCCGTTGCAGTTTTTCTACTGGTCACGGCCGGAGTCTATCTGTTGTTGCACCGCAGTCTGCTGCGCGTCGCGCTCGGCCTGACCTGCCTCAGCCACGGCGTGAACTTCCTCGTGCTCAGTGCCGGGCGCTGGGGCAGCCAGGCCCCGATCGTGACCGACAGCGTTCGCGCCGGCGACATCGCCGACCCGGTGCCGCAAGCCTTCGTCCTGACGGCGATCGTGATTTCGATGGCGTTCACGCTCTACCTGCTCGCGGGCATGGCGGTCCAGACTCTCCGGGGCGGGATCCCCAAGCTCGTTCCCGCGCCTGAAGACGACGGCGCGCTGCCTGCGGAAGCGATCCTCGCTGAACTCGAAGGCCGGGGGGAGGAAGCGTGAGCCTCGTCGTGTTGTTCGTGCTTCCGGGGTTGATGGCGCTCGTGCTCTGGCTCACACGGCCGTCGCCGCGCGTGTCGCGCGCGATCTCGCTCACCGCAGCCGTCGCACTCGTCGCACTCGCCGTACGACTCATCACCACCGCGGCCGACGGCGTCGTGTTGGTTCATGCCTTCGGGGGCTGGCGGCCGCCGTTCGGGATTGCGTTTGCGGCCGACCGCCTGTCGGCAATCTTCGTCGCCCTTCACGCAGTGCTGCTGCTCCTCAGCCTGCTCGCACTGCGCCCCGAGATCCACGGCGAACGCGTCGCGCAGCGCGCCCACCCGCTGCTGTTCATGCTCACCTTCGGGCTGTTCGGAAGTTTCCTCACCGCCGACCTCTTCAACCTCTTCGTGATGTTCGAACTGGTCCTGATCACCTCCTACTTGTTGATCCAGATTCCAGGGACGCGCCGGTCGCTCGCGGGCACCCTGCCCACCATCGTCGTCAACCTGGTCGCTTCCACCCTGTTTCTCGCAGGTATCGGAATCCTCTACGCCCTGGGCGGCTCCGTGAATGCGGCCGAGCTGCCGGGCGAACTCGCCCAGGCACCCGAGACGCTGCGACGAGTCGCGCTCACGCTGCTCGTGCTGGCTTTCGCGACCAAGGCCGCCCTGGTGCCGCTGTGCTTCTGGATGCCCGCCACCTACCCCACCCTGTCCGCCCCGCTCGCCGCACTCTTCGCGGGAATCATGACGAAACTGGGCGTCTACGCGCTGTTGCGGATCCTGCCGCTGCTCGTGCTCGACCCGTGGATCGTCCGGGCGCTCGTCTGGGCCGGCGGGCTGTCGGCGCTGCTCGGAGTCCTGGCGGCCCTGTCGCAATACGAAGTTCGCCGCCTGCTGTCGTTCCACAGCGTCTCACAGGTGGGCTACCTGGTGCTCGCGCTCGCGCTCGCGACCCCCGCCGGTGTCGCGGCCGCAATCTTCTTCGCGGTGCATCATTCGCTCGTCAAGTCGACACTCTATCTTGTCGCCGACGAACTCGAGCGCCGCAACGCCAGCCGCGACCTGCGACGAATGGACTTCCGCATCGCGGTGTCCTTACCACTCGCGAGTTGCTTCATCGTCGCAGCCTTCTCGCTCTCCGGCCTGCCGCCGCTCTCGGGCTTCGTCGGAAAACTCGGGGTGTTTGCCGCCGCCTACGCGAGCGAAGCCTGGATCGGGCTGACCCTGCTCGTACTCGCATCGGTGTTCACGCTCGCGAGCATGTTGAAGATCTGGCGCTTTGCGTTCCAGCAGGTTCCCAGTCAACCCCTCGGCCCAGCTCCGACCCGATCGGGCGCCATGCCGCTGGTCGCCGCAATGCTCCTGATTCTCACACTCGGCTTCGGCGCGGGGCCGGTGTACGACTACTCTGCAGCCGCGGCGAATGCGCTGTTGGACGGCGGCGCCTACCGCGACGCCGTACTGCTCGCGGACGGCCGCCCGGCGCCGGCGCCCAGGGTGAACTGATGTCGACCTTCTTCTTCGCAATCCTGGCCGGTCTGGTATGGATCGGCTTGAACGAACATCTCAGCTGGGGAAACTTCGCCTTCGGAGCAGTCGTCGCGCTTGCGGTCGGACACTTCTTCGGCGTCCGCGCGCACCGCCGCTTCGGGCCGTTGCGCGCGCTCCGTCTGGTATGGATGGGGCTGCGGGTGCTCGCCGTCTTTCTCTGGGAACTGCTGGTCGCCAACTTCGACCAGCTTCGAATCGTGCTCGCGCCCCGCATCGACATTCATCCCGGCTGGATCCGCTTCCGCAGCGAACTCGAAACCCCCGCGATGCGCGCATTGCTCGGTGCGATGATCTCGCTGACGCCCGGCAGCGTTACCTACGAAGACGTGTCCTCCGAGGAGGGTTGCTACATCTGCCTGCACGTGCTCGACCTGCGCGATGAAGCGCAACTGGTCGAACACATCCGCCGGCGCTTCGAAACACCGCTGCATGCGATGGAAACCCTGTGACGGACGCGATCCACAGCCTGAGCATCGCGGTGCTCGCGCTTTCGGCGCTGCTCGTGCTCGTGCGTACGTGGCGCGGCCCCACGATCTTCGACCGCGTGCTCGCGATCGACACGCTGACGCTCATAGTCGTCGCAACGCTGCTCGTTTACCACGAACTGCACATCGACGCCGCGTTCGGTCTCGCCCTGTTCGCATTCGTCACCACCGCGCTCTTCGGCTACTTCCTGGGCAAGGGGGAGTTCCCGCATGAGTGACGAAGTTCGGGCGCTCGTGGGAGAGGTGCTGTCGCTGTTCGGTGCGCTGTTCTTTCTCGCAGCGGTCATCGGGCTGCTGCGCCTTCCCGACTTCTACTCGCGCGCGCACGCGCCGACGAAGGCCGCGACCCTGGGGCTGTTGCTCACCGCCCTCGGGTCGATCGGGCTCCACGTCGATCGCGATGCCGCCTTCGTCATCGAAAAGCTGCTGCTGATCCTGTTCGTGCTGCTGACGGTACCGGTAAGCACCCAGATGCTCGTGCGCGGCGCCGCCGCACGCGGCGTTCCCCAGAGCCCTGAAACACAGGGCGTGCCGACCGCCGGTCCGATCGAAGCACTCGCGGAAGACGATGGGCCAGCACCAAGCAGGTCCTCGAAATGAAGACGCGCGCCGCCTCGACCGGTCCGTTCCACATTATTGCGCACCGCGGTGGGGCGGCCCACGCGCCGGAAAACAGCTTGCCTGCATTCCGGCGCTCGCTCGAAATCGGTGTTCCCGAAGTCGAGACCGACGTCCGGCTGTCACGAGACGGTGCCCTCGTGCTCTTCCACGATGACGACCTCGCCGAGAAGACCGACCACGCCGGCCCCGTCGAAGCGCGCAAGATTGCAGAGCTGCGCTCGATCGACATCGGCGGCTGGTTCGACCGCAACCATCCCGATCACCCCGAGCGCTTCGCAGGCACCGGCCTGCTCACGCTCGAGGATCTCTTCGAGACCTTCGGGCGGCGCCTCTACTACCACCTCGAGCTCAAGGGCGAGAGCCCGGAGCTGCCCGACCGGATCCTCGCCGAAGCCCGATCAGCGGGCGTGCTCGCGCGCGTGGCGCTGTCGTCCTTCTCCGAAGCACACTTGCGACGAGCGCGGCAGCTCGATGCCGCGCTGCCGCTCACCTGGCTACTTCGACGTGCGCAGAACACGGCTTCCCCGGTGCGAGTCCAACGCGCGCGCATCGAAGCCGCCATCGCAGCGGGATTCGACGAGGTCGCGCTTGCCGCCGACGAAGTCACGCCTCGGCTGGTCGCATTCGCGCAGTCGCTCGGCCTCTCGGTTCGCGCCTGGCGGGTGCGAAGCCCCGAGGCAATGCGGCACGTGATCGCTGCCGGAGTGAACGGCATGACGATCGACGATCCGGACGCACTCGTCTCTTGCCTGCTCGCTACGGCGCCTCCTGGCTCCGGCGCTGTTGCCGATGGCCGGACACCAGGGTGAGCAACGCGGGCGCGACCACGATGTCGGCCAGGAATGCGAGTACGATCGAGGTGGTGGTCACCAGACCGAGCGCTTCCAGGTTCCGCATCCCAGCCAACGTGTAGACGATGAAGCCGAGGGACAGCACGATCGATGTCGTAAACAGCGCCTTGCCCGTCGTCCGCATCGTCGAACGCACCGCTTCGCGTGCGCTCCCGGTCACTCCCAGATAGCGATAGAACTGGTGGATGATGTGGATTGTGTCGTCCACCGCGAGGCCGATCGCGATGCAACCGACCATCATCGTAAATACGTTGAGTTCCAAGTCGACCCAACCCATCAGGCCGAGCACCATGCCGATGGGCATCAGGTTGGGCACCATGCTCACCAGGCCGCCGCGCACGCTGCCGATCAACAACATCATCATCGGTGTGATGATCAGGATCGCAAGTGCGTAGCTTCGGATCAGGCCGATCCGCATTTCCTCCTGAGCGACCGACATCAGCGGCATCAGCCCCGTAAACTCGACGCTCACAGCCGGTCCCAGGATCTCCCGGAAGAGCGCGGCGGAATCGGGCAGGAGGTCTCCGAAACCGGAAGGAGCAATCCACGGCACCCGCATCGTCACACGGGCCTTGCTGAACTGCGAATCGACGAAGTCAGCCAGATCATCGGCACCGGTATTCTCGAACAGCAACAGTTCCTGAGCGGCCAGCGGGCGACTGTCGGGCACGTCGTAGTACTCCGGTCGATTCTCGTTCAGCGCCTGGTGGATCTCCTTCAAGATGTCGATGAAGGAGATCGTCTTGCCGACCTCGACCTCGCGATCGAGTCCGCCGCGGAGATCCGGAATCCGCTCATGCAGTTCCGCGAGGCGGGCGAGCAGCACCGGGTCGTGCAGGCCGTTCGCGACGTGGGTGTCGACGATCACGTCGATGTTGCCCACGGTCCCGAGGTCGCGACCGACGATGTCCGTGCTGACCCGCAACGGATCGTTCTCCTTCAAGAAGGTGATCGGGTCGAATACGTAGTAGAGGCGCAGCGAACCGAGTCCTACGACGAGCGCGACGAGGAGCGACACCACGGTGACCATTCCCGGCCGGCTCGTCGCGAGATCTCCCACGCGGACGAGCCAGCGCACGAGGACCCCGACTTCAGCCGACTCCGAGACCTGCGCGCGACGCGCAATCGGTGCCGTCACGAGCAATGCCGGCAACAGCGAGAGCGTCAGGAACACACCGACGCCGATTCCGATCGGCGAGAGAAATCCCACATCGCGGACTCCGGCAAGCTCGGCGGCGTTGAACGACGCGAGACCCCCGGCGGTCGTCATTCCGGCCAGCAGAATCGGCAGCCCTGAATGTTCGAGCGCCAGTGCGACCGACTCGCGCTGCGTCCGACCTGCGTCGTAGTGCTGGAAGAACAGCACCAGCAGATGGATGCTGGAACTCGTCCCGACCGCCATCAGCAGGCTCGGGATCATCTGAGTCGTAACGCCCAGCGGGCTGCCGCGAATGCCCGCAACTCCGAATGTCACCGCAATCGAAACCAGCGAGACCAGCACCGGCAGGATCGCGCCGACCGGGCGTCGAAACAGGAACGACAGCGCGCCCAGGATCATGACGAGGGCGACGGCCGTGAAACGGACGGTGTTGGTCTGGGTGAGGGTGATCGACCGCTCGGCGACGACCGGCGTGCCGACCAGGTGGACCTCCTGCCCCGGCTGCGCGAACTCGGCAAGCGTGGCTTCGATCACGCGCGTCGCGGCATCGCGCTCGTTCCCGCTCAAGAAGGGCTGTGGTGCGGCCGCTTCGGCGTGGCTCTCGACTCCGTCGACCGCTTCGAAGTCGTCGTCGAAGCCTTCGAGTGCATCGCCCTGCTCCCCGCCGAGCGCATTCAGCGTGACGAGAATCGTGGTGAGCTTCTGCTCGGGGGCGATCAGGAGTCCACGGTAGACCGGATTCGCGAGCGCCCGCTCGCGGACCGCCGCGATCTCGGTCGGGGTCTCCGGCCATCGCTCCATCAGATCTTCGACGATCAAGGAGTCGGCTTCGCCGCGGGTCGAGCGGGCGTTGACCAGGCTCGTGACTTCGTCGAGGTGGGGAACCCGCTCCTCGAGCGCCGAATGGAAATCGCGCAACCAGTTCAAGAACTCGCCGGTCCAGATCGAGTCCGATCGGATCGCGATCAGCACGATCGAATCCGAGCCGAACTGGCGACGCATCGCGTCGTAGCGCACGCGTTCGATGTGGCCCGGCGCTAGAAAGCTGTCCGGCGTGAAGTCCATCGTCATGTGACGGGCCTGCACACCGACCACGGCCGCGGCCAGCAGCGTGGACCCGATCACGATCCAGTGATGGCTCGCAACCCAACGGCCCCACGCCTCGAAGCAACCGTCCAGTCGCTCTCTCACATCGATGTCCCTCTTGCCCGTGCCGTGGCGGAGTGCGCCGGCCGTCGATCTTCGTCACAATGAGCTGCCGACGCGATCGCTCGCGTCGCTATCCGGCCGCGTCCCGGGCCTTCGGGTGCTCGGCGAGCCATTCTTCGCGGCGCCGATCCGAATCCCGGCGCTGCGGTCCGCTCAGCTTTGGTTCGATTTCCGCGAGCACCCTCCGCGCCTCCGCATCGGAACTCAGTCGCAGCCACATGTGCGCCATCACGAGGTTCTTGCGAATCGCGTCGCCACGGTAATACGCGATCCCCAGCTTCGTCTGCGCGCGCGGATGGTGGCCGTTCGCGGCGCGCTCGAGCCACACCATCCCCAACGGCGTGTTCCGCTCGACCCCTTCTCCGCGGAGAAGCATCACGGCCAGACTGAGTTGCGCCTGGGCGAGCCCCTGTTCGGCGGCGGCGCGATAGAGTCGAGCGGCTTCGGCGTGATCCTGCGGAACGCCGTGTCCGTCGTAATAGAGTCGCGCGAGGCGGCTCTGCGCCACCGGCAATCCCTGATCGGCCACGATTCGAATCCAGCGCACCGCCTGAACGTGATCCTGTTCGATCCCATCACCGATGCTGTAGCGCCGGGCGAGTTCGAGCACCGCGTCCGGGTAACCCGCTAGAGCGGCGCGCTCCATCCGAACGGCCGCCCCAGAACTGTCGCGAGGCACACCGTCGCCATCGAACATCCGCTGCGCGAGCCGAAACTCCGCCTCGCTCGAGCCCGCATCCGCGGCCTGGCGGAGCCACTCGACCGACTTCGCCGTGTCCGCCTCGACGCCGCCCCCCGCTTCGTAGGCAAGCGCGAGATTCAACAGCGCGTCGGCAAATCCCTGTTTTGCGGCCATGCGAAACCATCGCACCCCCTCGGTCTCCGCCTCCCGGCGAATCACCTCGGAGCCCTTCTTGCCCGCGCGCGCTCTGGCTTCGATCGGGCCGAGGACATCCGGGGGAAGCTTCATTCCGCGCCGTTGGGCCTCGATCACCCATTGGGGCAGCGCCGTGTCTTCTTCGCCCCGCTGCACGATACGCCCGCCCTGGTACATCATGCCGAGCCGGTTCTGAGCTCGCGCATCGCCTGAGTCGGCCGCGAGACGCAGCCACTTTTCGGCTTCCACGGGATCCTGGGCGACTCCCCGCCCCGCATCGTATGCAACGCCGAGGTGCATCTGGCCCTCGATGTTGCCGCTCTCCGCAGCGAGCCGGAACCAGCGCGCCGCCCGACTCGGCTCGACGAACAGGCCGACTGCGACCTGCGCGGGGGGATGCCCCTGTTCGGCAGCGCGTTGATACAGCGATTCCGCCCGATTGAGATCGATCGCGACGCCGTCACCCGTTTCGACACGTCGTCCGAGGTCGAATTGCGCAGCCGCGCAATCGCCTTCCGCCGACTTCTCCAGCCACTCGAGCGCCTTGGCGGAGCTGGCGACAACCCCTTCGCCGGCCGCGTACGCCTGCGCGACGCGATACTGTGCCGTCGCATGATCGCGGGATGCCGCCGACAAGAACCACTCGAATGCCTGGCCGTGTTTTCCCGCCGCCGCCAACGAGACTGCAAACTCGAACTGAGCTTCGGTGAGCCCATTCTCGGCCGCGAGCTCGAGCCACACCCGCGATTGCGCGGCCTCGGCCGCCGAACCTTCGGCAAGGATCCTCGCCAGCGCGAGCTGCGAAACGGCGTTGCCCGAATCGGCCGCGGCCCGGTACCAACGCTCGGCCTCCGCGGCATCGGCCTCCACCCCGTCACCTCGAGCGTACATCTCAGCGAGCGTCCATTGTGCATCGGCGCCACCGACCCGCGCCTGCCAGCGCAAGACGTCGATTTCGTCGCAGCCCAGCGCGATGACCGCGACCAGCACGAGCAGAGTCGATTGCAGCGGGGCGAAGCGGGCGCGTTTCACGGCAGATACGTCAGTGGGTTTTCGGGTCGTCGATCGTGTCGGACTTCGAAGTGCACGTGCGGACCACTGGCGTTCCCGGTCTTCCCCACTTCCGCGATCACCTGCCCCTTCTCGACGAAATCGCCCTTTCGAACGCGGTTCTTGCGGTTGTGCGCGTACACCGTGGAATAGCGCCCCGCGTGCTTGACGATCACGACCTTGCCGTAGTCACCGAGCCCGCCACCGCTGTGGATCACTCGACCGGCTTCGGCCGCGCGCACCGGAGTGCCCGACTTCGCTCGGATGTCGATGCCATCGTGGTTGCGGCCGTGACGGTCGCCGAACTTAGAGCTCATCTGCCCGGAGACCGGCCAAACGAACTCGAGGTCGGTCACCCGCTTCGCCTGGTTTCCACGAGACACCCGCGCCACACGCCGCTGCGGTGAAGAGGCGAGCGAAGACACCGGCGCGCCCTTCGAGTTGCCCGGAATGACGAGCCTCTGACCGACCTGGAGACTCCGGACGTCGCGGATTCCGTTTGCAGCGCGAATGTCGTCGATCGGAACGCCGTAATAGCGCGAGAGTCGGTAGAGGTTCTCGCCCGGCTTCACGACATGCTCGCTGCCGCTCGGCGTCGATGCGCAAGCGGACAGGTACAACACCAGGACCGCGAGCCCGGCGCCGCAGGCCGCGCGGCCTCCGCGGACTAAGCCGCCCATCCGTGGGTACCCAAGAGGTCGACGAAGCGGCA
>CAXMSF010000366.1:0-37779 GCA_964196055.1 uncultured Gammaproteobacteria bacterium
TCGCGGGCTCGAGCGTGCCGAGTGTTCGCGAGTATTCGACGACGTTCGGGATCGATCGGGCGAAACTCCACTACGCCAAGGACGACGTGATCGTGATGCACCCCGGCCCCGTGAATCGTGGTGTCGAGCTGTCGCACGAACTCACCGACGACCGCCCGAGTGTCATTCTCGACCAGGTTCGCAACGGCGTCGCGATCCGGATGGCCGTCCTCTACCTGTTTGCCGGACGCACCTCGCAGTCCGACCGAGGAGAAGCGAATTGAGTCGAATCCTCGTACGTGGCGGACGGATTCTCGACCCGACGGCGAATCGTGACGAGAACGGTGACGTGCTGATCGAGGGCGGCCTGATCGCGGCCGTCGGGGAATCGCTCGACGCGCGTGGTGCCGAGATCATCGAGGCGGAAGGTGGCTGGATCGCGCCGGGTTTCTTCGACATGCACACGCACCTGCGCGAACCCGGACAGGAGTACAAAGAGGACATCGCTTCGGGCGGGCGGTCTGCGGTTGCGGGTGGTTTTACATCGGTGGCGTGCATGGCCAACACCCAACCGGTGAACGACGATCCCGCTACGACCGACTTCATTCTCGACCGCGGTCGCCATGATTCGCCCGCCAAGGTCTACCCGATTGCAGCGGCGACACATGGTCTGGCGGGCAAGATCGTGACCGAAATGTCGGCGCTGATCGAGGCCGGCGCCGTCGCCTTCAGCGACGATGGCAGGACCATCCAAGACGGCGGCGTGATGCGCCACGTGCTCGAATATTCGAAGTTGGTCGACGGTCTCGTGATCGTCCACGCCGAGGACTGCTCGCTGGTCGGCGCCGGTGTCATGAACGAGGGGCCGGTGTCGACGCGATTGGGCTTGCCCGGAAATCCGTCGATTGCTGAGGACGTGCTGGTGATGCGCGATCTGATGCTCGCCGAACTCACCGGTGCGAAACTCCACGTGGCGCACGTTTCGAGCGGAAATTCGGTGGCCGCGATCCGCAAAGCCAAGGAGCGTGGTGTTTCGGTGACCGCGGAGGTCTCTCCCCACCACCTGACGCTCACGGACGAGGCCGCACTCGGTTACGACACCAACACCAAGGTGGCACCGCCGTTGCGCTCGGCCGCGGACGTCGAGGCCTGTCGCACGGGGCTCGTAGACGGCACCCTCGATGCGATCGCGACCGACCATGCGCCCCACGCATTGCACGAGAAGGATCTCGATTTCGTCGAAGCGCCGCCCGGGCTGATCGGTTTCGAGACCGCGGTGCCGGTCGTGCTCGACCTGCTTCGCAAGGGTGAGATCACGCCCATCGAACTCGTGCGGCGGCTTTCGACCCACCCTGCGCGGATCCTGAACCGGCCCGGCGGCGATCTCGCAGTGGGCTCACCCGCCGATCTCGTGATCGTCGACCCCGAGCGAAGTTGGCTCTACGACCCGGCCAAGGGCTATTCGAAGAGCCGGAACTCGCCGTGGGCAGGGCAGATGATGCAGGGCCGGGTCGTCGCGACGATCGTCGACGGTCGGCTGGTCTACCACGTCGACAAGGGAGTGCTGGTTCCTTGAGCCCCTCGAGCCTCTTGCCCTCACACGCGATTCTCGCGCTGGCCGACGGCACCGTCTATCGCGGGCAGGTCTTCGGTTCACCCGTCATCGGCGCGGGCGAAGTCGTGTTCAACACCAGTATCACCGGTTATCAGGAGATCCTCACGGATCCCTCCTATGCAGGGCAGATCGTTACGATGACCTACCCCCAGATCGGCAATGTCGGGGTCAACCCGGAAGACGAGGAATCGAGGCGGCCCTATCTACGCGGCTTCGTCGCGAAGGAAGTGTTCGATGTGCCGTCGAACTGGCGCTCACAGCAGTCGCTCGACCGCTACATGCAGCTCCACGGCATTCCCGGAATATCCGGCATCGACACTCGGGCGCTGGTTCGCCGGATTCGTGACGGTGGTGCGCAGGTGGGGGTGTTGTCCGCGGACCTGGATCAGCAGGATGCCGACGCACTCGTGAAGCGCGCGCGCAGCGAGCCTGGCCTCGACGGCCGCGACTTCGTCGCCCAGGTCACCTGTTCGGAGCCCTACCGCTGGGAAGCCGGGCTCTGGGAAGGCGTCGCCGGGCAACTGCCGCGACGCCCGGTGCCGGAGACAAAATTCAAGCTGGTCGCGTACGATTTCGGAATCAAGCGCAACATTGCACGGCAGCTGGTAGAAAACGGCTTCGATGTGACGATCGTTCCCGCGACCACTTCAGCGGAAGAGACACTCGCGATGAATCCCGACGCAATCTTCCTTTCGAACGGCCCAGGCGATCCGGCGGCCGTCGAGGGTGTGCGGGAAAACGTTCGTCGCCTTGCCGACGAAAAACCACTGTTCGGGATTTGCCTGGGCCATCAGATCCTCGCGCTCGCGCTCGGGGGCAAGACGAAGAAGCTCAAATTCGGGCACCACGGCGGGAACCAACCCGGCCAGGATCTCGCGACGAAGAAGGTCGCGATCTGCGCCGAGAACCACGGCTACGCGGTCGACGCCGAATCACTGCGGGCCGCGGGCGAGCCGGTCGAGGTAACGCACGTGAACCTGAACGATGGAACAGTGGAGGGGCTGGCGCATTCGGAGCGGCCGCTCTTCTCGGTGCAATATCACCCCGAAGCATCACCCGGCCCCCATGATGCCGCGTATTTCTTCGGCCGATTCCGGGAGATGGTGAAGCGGCACAAGGCTGGAGAAGCGGTGAGCGGAGTAGACGTTGCCAGCGGGCGGGGATCCACCGGCGCCCCAACCAGTGCCGTGGCGGAGTAGACCGTGCCCAGACGCGACGATATCCAGACGATCCTCGTGATCGGATCGGGACCGATCGTGATCGGTCAGGCTTGTGAATTCGACTACTCGGGCACCCAAGGTTGCAAGGCACTTCGCGAAGAGGGCTACCGGGTCGTTCTGATCAATTCGAATCCGGCCACGATCATGACCGATCCGGAGACCGCGGACCGGACGTACATCGAACCGATGACCGTCGAGGCGGTCGAGAAGATCATCGCGCGTGAGCGGCCGGATGTGGTGCTGCCGACGCTCGGCGGGCAGACGGCACTCAATCTGACCATCGACCTCGCTGAAGCCGGTATCCTGGATCGCTACGGCGTTCGGCTGATCGGTGCGCAACTCGATTCGATCAACAAGGCCGAAGACCGCGATCTGTTCCGCGTAGCCATGGAGAAGATCGGTCTGAAGATGCCACGGAGCGGATACGCCCATTCGCTCGAAGAGGCGCGTGAAATCGTCAAGGAGACCCACATCCCGGCCATCATCCGCCCGAGCTTCACGCTCGGGGGTGCGGGCGGCAGCATCGCCTACCGTGACGAGGATTTCGATGAACTCGTCGAGTGGGCGCTGCGCCAGTCCCCCCGAAGCGAATGCATGATCGAGCAGAGCGTGCTCGGCTGGAAGGAGTACGAGCTCGAGGTGATGCGCGACGGCGCCGACAACGTCGTGATCATCTGCTCGATCGAGAATTTCGACCCGATGGGGATCCACACGGGTGATTCGATCACCGTCGCGCCTGCACAGACGCTGACGGATCGCGAGTACCAGGAGATGCGCGACGCGTCCGTCGCAATCATCCGGGAGATCGGTGTCGATACCGGTGGCTCGAACATCCAGTTCGGGGTGAATCCGGACGACGGCAGCATCGTCGTCATCGAAATGAACCCGAGAGTTTCGCGGTCGTCGGCGCTTGCGTCGAAGGCGACCGGGTTTCCGATTGCGAAGATCGCCGCCAAGCTTGCTGTCGGCTACACGCTCGACGAAATTACCAACGACATCACGCGCGAAACCCCAGCGAGCTTCGAACCGAGCATCGACTACGTGGTGACCAAGGTGCCGCGCTTCACGTTCGAGAAATTTCCGGGCGTCGACGATCGACTCACCACGCAGATGAAGTCCGTCGGCGAAGTCATGGCGATTGGCCGGACCTTCAAGGAAAGCCTCCAGAAATCACTGCGCTCGCTCGAGACCGGCCATTTCGGACTCGAGAGTCCGCTGGTTCCTGAAGGCGAAGAGGGCATGAAGCAGCTCTGGGCCCGGATCGATACGCCGCGGCCCGACCGCCTGTGGGCGATCGCGGAGTGCATTCGCCGCGGCGTGGGGATCGAAGAGATCCACGAGCGATCGAAGATCGATCCCTGGTTCCTCGGCAACCTCCAGCAACTCATCGAGATGGAGGGCGAACTGAAGGCGCTCGACTCCGGTGAACGCAGCGATTGGCTGCGGTTGGCGAAACAGAACGGCTTTTCCGATCGTCGACTCGCCACACTGTGGAATCTCACTGAGAGCGACGTCCGGGCGCTGCGCAAGGAATCGGGTGTCAATCCGGTGTTCAAGCGTGTCGACACCTGTGCAGCCGAGTTCGAGAGCAACACACCGTATCTCTATTCGACCTACGAGGACGAGTGCGAGGCCCGCCCCATCGGGAACCGCAAGGTGATGATCCTCGGTGGCGGTCCGAACCGGATCGGTCAGGGCATCGAGTTCGACTACTGCTGCGTGCACGCGGTATTCGCACTGCGCGAAGCGGGCTTCGAAACGATCATGGTCAATTGCAACCCGGAGACGGTCTCGACCGACTACGACACCAGCGATCGGCTCTACTTCGAGCCTCTGACGCTCGAAGACGTACTCTCGATCGTCGACAAGGAGAAGCCCGAGGGCGTGATCGTGCAGTTTGGCGGCCAGACGCCGCTGCGGCTCGCTCTCGATCTCGAACGAGCCGGCGTTCCGATTCTGGGTACGTCCCCCGATGCAATCGACCGAGCCGAGGACCGCGAGCGATTCGACGCGCTGCTCGAGGAGCTGAATCTGAAGCGGCCGCCCGGAGCGGTGGCGCGCAGCCCCGAAGAGGCGGAACGCGTCGCGGAGCACATCGGCTACCCGGTGCTGGTCCGGCCCTCCTACGTGCTCGGCGGTCGCGCGATGGAAATCGTGAACGACGTGACGTCGTTGCACAGCTACATGAAGTACGCGGTTCAAGCCTCGCCCGAACATCCAGTCTTGATCGACCGCTTCCTCGCCGACGCGACCGAAGTCGACGTCGACGCAATCTCGGACGGGGAAAGGGTCGTGATCGGCGGCATCATGGAGCACATCGAGCAGGCGGGCGTCCATTCGGGCGACAGCGCGTGCGCGATTCCGCCCTATTCGCTCACGCAGCCGGTGATCGACGAGATCCTCGAATCCACCCGGCGCCTCGCGACCGAAATCGGCGTGCGCGGCCTGATGAACGTGCAGTATGCAGTGAAGGGCGGAGAGGTCTATCTGATCGAGGTGAACCCGCGGGCTTCGCGTACCGTCCCGTTTGTGTCGAAGGCGATCGGGCGCCCGCTCGCAAAACTCGCTGCGCTCGTGATGGTGGGCAAGAGTCTCGCGGAGCTGGATTTCACCGAGGAGATCTGGCCCACTCATGTTTCGGTGAAGGAGGCCGTCTTCCCGTTCGTGAAATTCCCCGGCGCCGACACGCTGCTTTCGCCCGAGATGAAGAGCACCGGCGAGGTGATGGGGATCGACTCGGATTTCGGTCGCGCGTACGCAAAGGCGCAGATTCAGGCGGGAAACAGCCTGCCTACCGGCGGCATGGTGCTGGTCTCGGTCCGCGACGAGGACCGCGAGAAGATCTGCGAAGCGGTGCACGAGCTTGCCTCGAACGGATTCAAGGTGATCGCGACCCCGGGAACCTATGAGACCCTCTCGGAGATGGGCGTGGTGGCGGAATCCGTGCCGAAGGTGGGGCAGGGCAGTCCGAACGTGGTCGATCGAATCGAGTCGGGAGACGTCACACTCGTGATCAACACCGTCAGCAACGATCCGGTCGCGGTGCGCGACTCGTCCGCGATCCGGCGCTCTGCGTTGCTGCGGCAGATCCCATATTTTACGACAGCGGCCGCTGCGCTCGCGGCAGTTGGCGGTATCCGCGGGCTTCAGCTCGAATCGATCGGCGTGAGGTCGCTGCAGGAGATCCATCAGTCCTGATTCGTGCCCGGGGGCGAACGTGGGTGTGAGCCCGTTCAAGGCCGCGATCGACGCGGTGCTGGCCCCGCTCGAATTTGCAGCGCGTAGTGATTTCGCTCATTTCGACCGCGTGCGGGCTCTCGGCGAGACGGTCAGCGCGGCTTGCGCGCGTGCGGCCGAGCTGGCGATCCCCAAGGACGCGCGAGATCTGCTCGCCCACGTCGGCAAACAGTTCGCGACGGTGGCTGACGATGAGATGACCCCGGCGAAGGTCGCGGCAGCGCTCGAGCGTTTGCGTCCGCTCGCAGCTCCCGATTGGGCCGAGGCCGCGCTCGCGCGCAGCCCGGTTGCTCTGCCGGGCGTCGGCCCGAACCGAGAGGCGAAGCTCGCGAAGCGCGGCGTAGCGACGATCACAGATCTGTTGTTTCGCCTGCCGATTCGCTACGACGACCGCCGCTCGCTCACGAAGGTTGCCGAACTGACTGTCGGGCTGCGCGCAACCTTCGTTGCCACTGTGCTGGTCTCGGGTTTCAGTGCACAACGCAGGCAGGGCCGTGGTCGCCGCGGTCGCACATTCGAAGCCGTCGTCTCGGATGAAACGGGTACGGTCCGACTGAAGTGGTTCTTCGGCACGGACGCGATCGCTTCGATGGCGAAGAAGAATGCGCGTCTGCTCGTGACGGGTGAGGTGAAGCGCTACCGCTTCGACAAGGAACTGGTTCATCCGGAGATCGAATCCCTGCCCGAGCCCGCGGATCGGGGCCGGGAGGCCGGCGCGTCCGGGCCGAGACCGGCCCCGACTCTCGATCAGATCGTGCCCGAATATTCGTCGCCGGAGGGCCTGCACCCGCGCGCGCTGCGGCGGCTCATCGAATCGGCGATGCGACAGTACGCGGATCTCGTCGGGGGACACCTGCCAGACAACCTGGTGCGCACGCAGAAATTGCCCGAACCGGCTGATGCACTGCGCGAACTTCACGCGCCGACGCCCGAATCGGATGTCGAGGCGCTCGCGGCCGGGACGTCTAGAGCGTTCGTGCGCCTGGTGTTGGAAGAGCTCTATCTGCTCGAACTCGGCCTGGGGCTACGTCGCGCGCGCCGCGGCCGTGAACCGGGTATCGCGATCACGGACGCGGGTTCGCGGACTCGCGCGGCGATCGCAGGGCTTCCCTTCGAACTCACGCGCGCGCAGCGCGGCGCCTGGGAAGAGATTTCCGCAGACCTCGTATGCCCGCATCCGATGAGTCGTCTCCTCGAGGGCGATGTGGGTTGCGGCAAGACGGTCGTCGCATTCCTGGCCGCGATCGCGGTCGCGGCGGCAGGGCACCAGAGCGCGATCATGGCGCCGACCGAGCTGCTGGCCGAGCAGCACGCGCGTACGCTCCGGCACCTCGTTGCGACCTCCGGAACGGAGCCGGAACTACGCACGGCGCTCCTCACGGCGTCGATTCCGAAGGCAGAGGCTGACGCGATCCGCCTCGCGATTGCCGCGGGCGAGATCGACCTGGCGATCGGAACTCACGCGTTGTTGCAGGAAAGTGTCGAGTTTCACAGCCTTGCGTTGGTGGTGATCGACGAACAGCACCGCTTCGGGGTTCGGCAGCGTGCCGCTCTGGCCGAGAAGTCGCGTGATTCAGCATCGCCCCATACGCTCGTGATGACCGCGACTCCGATCCCGCGCACGCTCGCACTCACGCTACACGGCGATCTCGACCTTTCGGTGATCGACGAGCTGCCGCCGGGGCGCCGGCCGACCCGCACGTTGCTCGTACGCGAGGGAGAGGGTGCCCGCGTGAGCGAGGCCCTGCGTGAGACGGTCGAGCGCGGGGAGCAGGTATACGTCGTCTATCCACTCGTCGAAGACAGCGAAAAGATCGACCTGCGTTCGGCGAGCGAATCGGCTGCCCGAATCCGCTCGGCTTTTCCGGACTATCGCATCGACCTCGTGCATGGCCAGGTCGACGCGGCTGCGCGCAGCGAGGCGATGGCGCGCTTTGCGCGCGGCGAAACGCAGGTACTCGTGTCGACGACGGTGATCGAGGTCGGTGTCGACGTGCCGAACGCGACATTGATGATCGTCGAGCATGCAGAGCGCTTTGGCCTCGCGCAGCTTCACCAGCTGCGCGGTCGTGTCGGCCGAGGGGGTCATCAGGGAACCTGTATCTGCGTTGCGCGCGGTGTGACCGAGGACAGTGAGGCGCGCCTTCACGCGTTGCTGTCTACCACGGACGGTTTCGAGATCGCAGAGGCGGATCTCAAGATTCGAGGCCCCGGAGAGTTTCTCGGGACGCGTCAGAGCGGCCGTCTGCCGGATCTTCGGATCGCCGACCTCACACGTGACGTGAAGCAGATCGCTGTCGCGAGGGCTGCGGCGCAGCAGACGCTCGTGCAGGATCCGAAGCTACAGCGCAGCAAGGAGTTGGCCGATGCAGTCCGAGCCCGATGGGGTGACCGGCTTGCACTCGTTGGGGTCGGATGAGCCTTCGGACGTCACGGATCACCCGAGCTTGACGTAGCACTCGGCTTCGATTACATAGAGACCATCATGGCGACGGCGAACTTCCAGCGGCAGCACGACCTCGGCGCTCTCCTCCTTACGAGGGCGATAGGGGGCTTCTGCGGCTGAATCGAGCTGATCGTCGTTTCACGAAACCCTCTCTCGCCGAGCCCGGCCCGAGAGGGTTTCGTGTTTTCGGACACCCGACGTCTCATGACGTCGGAGTTCGGCATCGGCGCGACCCCTCCTGTCCTCGCTCGGCAACAGGAGCGAGACATGTCCAGCAGTAGACCGAGCGTGAGCGAAAGCAGTGCAAGCCCCGTGAATCGAGGCCGCGACCCGGTCATCGCCGAGCGAGCGGATAGCGAGCGCGTCATCGTACTAGACACCACCTTGCGCGACGGGGAGCAGGCCGCCGGGGTCTGTTTCAGCACCCGCGACAAAGTCGAAATTGCGCAGCGCCTCGCCGACATGCGGGTCGACGTCATCGAAGCAGGGTTTCCCGCTGCGTCGTCGGGCGAAGCGGATGCGGTCTCGGCCGTGGCACGTGCGGTGCGTGGATCATCCGTCTGCGCTCTCGCGCGCGCAGTTTCCTTCGACATCGATGCTGCGGGAGAAGCCCTGCGAGACGCCGAGCGGGGTCGCATCCACGTCTTCGTGAACAGCAGCGACGTCCACCTCGCTCATCAACTGCGCAAGGATCGCGATGAAGTGCTCGCGATGACGCGGGCTGGCGTTACCCGCGCGAGGCACTTCACGGACGACGTCGAGTTCAGCCCGATGGACGCGACCCGCGCCGATCCGGAGTTCGTTGCGGCGGTCGTGCGCGAAGCTCTTGCGGCCGGAGCAACGACGATCAACATACCCGATACGGTTGGATTCATACTCCCGCACCGGCTGGAGGCGATGATTTGCGAATTGTTCGAGCGAGTTCCGGAAGTCGAGGAGGCCGTGGTCTCGTTTCACGGCCAGGACGATCTGGGACTCGCGACAGCGAATGCGATTGCAGCCGTGCGTGCCGGGGCGCGTCAGGTCGAGCTGGCGGTGAATGGTCTCGGCGAGCGTGCAGGCAACACGGCCCTCGAGGAGGTCGTGATGGCGCTGCGCGTTCATGCTGTGGACCTCGGAGTGCACACGTCAGTCGATCCGAGTGGAATCTGCGGGATCTCGCGGTTGATCGAAGAACGAAGCGGCGTCGCGGTCCCTCTCAACAAGGCGGTCGTCGGCGGCAACGCCTTCAGGCATGCATCGGGCATTCACCAGGATGGTGTCATCAAGTGGCGCGAAAACTACGAAGTGCTCGATCCGGCGGTGATCGGCCACGCCACCGGCAGCGAGATCGTACTCGGCAAGCTGTCCGGAAGATGCGGCTTCGCTGAGAGGCTGCGGCTGCTCGAGATCGAGCTGCCGGGGGATTCGTTCGGTTGGGCCTTCGACGCCTTCCAAATCGCCGCGGACGGGCAGGGCGAGGTACATGATGAGGAACTCCGGCGGATTTGCTGCGCCGCCGCGGCGCGTGAGAACGAGTGCTTGCAGGGCGGCTCCGGGGCACGGAGTTCGGGTTGATCCGGCGCTCTGCGCGTCCGATGGCCCATTCGACCGGATGGATCTCGCTCGTCGCGGGTGCGGGCAATCGCCGCGCCCGCGACGTGGCCCGGTGTAGCCGTTCCGCCCAGCTTGCTTCGTGGATCCGGTTTCGCCGTGCTGATTCGGCGGCGAGTGCCTCCGGCCGCCGTCTCGGTCGGTGACTTCGAGATTTGAAGTCTGAGCCGAAGCCTTCGGATGCCCAGTTGCACACGTGTGACGTCAGGACGCCGCTCTCGAGCCCGTCGGATGCCAACTTGGCTATGCTGAGGGGACGTCTTTCACGAAAGGGCCGAGCGCCATGGTGATCGTCACACTTCCGGCCTACAACGAAGAAGAGACGCTCCCCACGTTGCTCGATCGGATTCGTGAGGCGATGGAAGAAAACCTGATCGAGTATCGCGTGATCGTGGTGAACGATGGCAGCACCGACGGCACTGGCGAGATGGTCGACAGAATGCGAGACACGATGCCGATCACGCGTATCGACCACGAGCAGAACCGTGGACTCGGGGAGGCGATTCGCACGGGCCTGCTCGCCGCCATCGAGGGCGCGAAGGACCGCGACATCATCGTCACGATGGATTCCGACAATACCCACACACCCGGGCTGATCGCTCGAATGGTTCGCGGTATTCGTGAGGGAAACGACGTGGTCATCGCGTCGCGATTTCAGCCCGGCGCCCACGTGCGTGGGGTGCCGCTGCACCGACGCGCACTTTCGCGTTCAGGCAGCCTGCTGTTCCGGTTGGCGTTCCCGACTCCGGGAGTTCGCGATTTCACGAGCGGCTACCGCGCCTATCGAGCGGGTGTCATTCGGCAGGCTTTCGACACCTACGGTGGCGCTTTCGTGGCCGAGAGTGGATTCTCGTGCATGGTCGATATTCTGCTCAAGCTGCGGCGGATCGAAGCGATCATCAGCGAGGTTCCGCTGGTGCTCCGCTACGACATGAAGTACGGGGCCAGCAAGATGTTGGTCCTGCGAACGACGATCGAAACGCTGCAGTTGCTGATCTCGCGCCGGCTGGGCATCGGTTGAGCGGATCCCGACTCGACGACGAAGTCACCGACTACTTCTCCAAGCCGGGCACCGTGAGCGAATGGTGGACGCCGGAGTCCGGTCCGCTCGCATTTCACTACGCCGCCGAAATCCAGGCGCTC
This sequence comes from uncultured Gammaproteobacteria bacterium, assembly GCA_964196055.1. Lineage (GTDB taxonomy): Bacteria > Myxococcota_A > UBA9160 > UBA9160 > SMWR01 > JAFDEI01. Next base: position 11,234 of record CAXMSF010000366.1, read on the forward strand.
GCCGACGAGTTCGCGATCGATTCGTCCTGGCGAGTGCTCGATGTCGGGACTGGGCCGGGGCGTTTCGGCGCATTCTTCGCGGAGCGAGGCTGCCGCGTGACAGGCGTGGATCTCAATCCCGACATGCTCGAAATCGCGCGCTCGACGGCGCAGCATCGCGGTGTCGCCGACCGCTTCGACGTAGTGAAGGCCAGTGCGGAAGACCTTTCGTCCTTCGGCGAGGGCGAATTCGACGTGGTGCTCTGCATGGAGTTGTTCGACCATCTGCCGCACCTCGACCGCGCGCTGGCCGAGATGCGGCGCCGGCTCAAGCCCGACGGCCACTTCCTGTTCACCTACGTTCCGAGCGAGTCGATCTATGGTGGCCTCGGAAACGTCTATCGCCGGCTGCTCGCGGCATTCAAGCCAGGCGATCGGATGATTTCGCGCACCTATTCGCTACGGGATGTGAGATCGCAACTCGAGAGTAGCGGTCTTCGGCTCGAAGACTATTGGGGAGTCGGTGTTCTGTGCGTGAACGCGCAGACCCGACTGCTTGGCAGCAACGCGTTGGTGCGCGCGCTCACCGCGATCGCGCGAGCTGAGTCGTCGCGTTGGCCGTATTACCGCAAGCCGTGGTTGGCGCGTCACGGCGCCCATGTCGTAGGGCACGCAAGGCCCCAGGAGGCCCGCCTCCGGTGAAGGTGTGTGTCAGCATCGACATGGACACCTATCGAGAGTACCAGCGCCTGGTCGATCCCGACGGCCATGCGGACGGCCCCTCGTTCTACGACGACGGTATTCCGCGATTTCTGGAGATGTTCGACGAATGTGGCATCCGCGCGAACGTCTTCATGATCGGTCGAGATGCGGACCTGCCGTCGAACCGCGAACGCGTGCGGGAGATTGCAGCACGTGGGCACGAGGTCGCGAACCACTCTCACACCCATCCGTACAATTTTCGTTCGCTCACGCGAGACGAGAAGCGAGTAGAAATCGAACAGGCGGATGCGGCGATTGCAGACATCCTCGGTACGCGCCCCGTCGGATTCCGCACTCCGTCGCTCGATGTCGACACTGAGGTGCTCGAGTTGTTGGCCGAGCGCGACTACCTCTACGACTCCTCGCTCTTCCCGGGGCCGTTCCTGTGGCTCTTCATGCTCTATGGGAAGATCTTCATCCGCCATGCCGGTTATCAGCTCGGTTCGCTCGCCGCGCCGCTGGCGCCCGCCCACCCCTACGTTCCGAGCGCCACCAAGCTGCACCGCCGTGCCGCCCCGGCAGCGGAGGGCGTTTCGTCGCTGGTCGAGATCCCGGTTTCGGTCGTTCCGATCGTGGGTGTGCCGTTCTACGGCACGTTGATGCGTATGCTCGGCAAACGCGCCTTCGATCTGAGTCTGAGTGCGTTCGGGCGTCGCAAGCAGGTGCTGTCGTATGGGCTTCACCTGCTGGATCTGGTTCGGATCGACGGTTCATCACTCGATGTCGCGATTCGCAACACACCCGGCGTCGGTTTGCCGTTCGAGCGACGGCGCGACTTTACGCACCATGTGATGCGACGGCTTTCGAAAGCCGGCGAAGCGGTGCCGATCCGAGAACTCGCAGCGGACTATCGCAAAGAACTGGGAATGGACTGAGCCGGTAGCCGCTTCTTGTCGTTTCGGTTCCCGGGAAGCATCGGCCGCTCGGTCACTTCGACAGCGACTTCGAGAATCGGGAAGGCCAGGTCGCGAAGTTCACCGCCGACTCGCTGTACGAGATCGAAGTGGACGGTCATGGGCCCGTCGACCGCAGGTGGGTGGACGAGGGCCTGCGCGGCGACCCGGCTGTTGCGCGGGATGTCGCGGTCCAGGCTTGCGGTGTCCTCGCTCAGCATTGCATCCGCTGCGTCGAAGAAGCGATAGCGCAACTCGACGAGACCTTCGGGATGGATATCGAGGCCCGGCCAGATCTCTGCGCTCGGGTTGACGATCGTGACGGTCGCGAAGTGCGGCAGGCCCGAGCCCTGTTCGTAACGCATCCGATCGCGCACTCGGACGCCGAGTGGCTGTGGCGACTCCGGCATCGCGATGGCGGTTCGGGGCAGGCCGGTCATCGTCGTCGGTCCGGGCGCCTCGGCGATCAGGGCTGCGCGCCAGGAGTCGTTCCATGCCGCGGCCGGGATTTCGTAGATTCGGTACCCGGGCGTTGCCTTGACCATCTGGAGCTGGCCGCTCTTCTCTGCAGCGGCCCAGAGATGCTTCTGTGTGCGTCCCATCCGTTCCGGGTGCACGACGATCCAGCGCAAGCCGGTCAGGCGTTGCAACTTCTCGATCGCGACCGGATCGGGCAGGTTCTGGGCCAGGCGCTGCAGAAAGTGGTAGGTGGGTGGAACGTAGGCGGTGTAGCCGTTCAGGATGGGATTCCAGTTCAATGAACTCCCGATCATGTAGCGGCTTCCATTCGAGGCAGTGCTGATTCGGTGGATTCGCCACGGGATCTCGAGGGTCACGCCGGGCTCGAGCTCGGCTAAGGCCTGGTGAGCCTGTAGGACATCCTTCGCGTCGACCCAGGCGTCGCGGGACGGCAGTTGGAACCAGCAGATGTTGAGCGTGAAGAATGCGAGGGTGACCGTTCTCGCCGAGCCCAGTGCGAGAATTCTGGCGGTTGCACGGGGTAGTTCGCGCAATCGATCTTCGAGCCACGCGATCCCGATGCCGGCGAGTGCCGGCCCTGCGAGCCCGATCACGATGCCCCAGCGGAATTCCGCTCGCATCTGCGAGAAGCCCGGAACGAATTGTGCGAGCCAGTGACCCGGCAGCAGGATGGTGGTTTCGGCGAGTTCGATCCGTCGCCCGAGCATCAGCACCAGCGCGGTGGCGCAGGCGGCGAACAGCGCCACTACGAGCGCGCGAGTGCGACGTTGCAGCGTGTCGGGCACGGAGCGAGGAGCCGCGATCCACCAGCCCATCGCGAGTGCTGCGAAGGTCAGCACCACGAGTGGCAGGTGATAGGTCACCGGAGCCAGTCCTGCGACGTCTGCCCGCAGCGCGAGCGGCGGCTTCAGGAACGACAGGAACAAGCTGGCCGTCGACGCGAAGTCCGTCGTCGAGTTCGTGGTGAAGCGAAAGGCCGAGAAGCGCGAGACATACGGGATGCCGGTCAGCGCGACGATCGCGGTCGGCAGCGCGACTGCACCTGTGAGGCGAAGTATGTTGCGGAATTCCGGGCGGGTGGCGATCCACAGAGTCAGGACGATCACGCCGGTGCTGAGCAGCGTCAGGTAGGCGAGGTAGAACGATGACAACATCTGGATCGCGAGTAGCAGGGCGAGCCACGATACATCGCGCCGGCTGCGCGGCTCGGTCAGCACGCGACCCGCGAGCATCCAGATCAGGGGGATCCACTGCACGTTGAGTAGCTGGAGGTGGCCGAGTTCACTGAAGCGCCACGGCATGAAGGCGGCCGCGGCGCCCGCGAGCAGCGCACCCCAGGTCGACCCGACTGCCCATCGCACGAAGAAGAAGGTGTTGATCGCGAGCAGCGCGAACGACAGGATCAGCGCGCTCTGGTGCAGCATCACGGCACTGTCGGAGAACAGCCGGAAGGGGAAGATTTGGAGCGCGACCCCGAGCATGTGCTCCGAGCCCGCAAGCGTGTTCGCTGCGGGGTAGAAGACGTTGCTGTCGAACAGCATGGTCGGGTTCTCGAACAGGGCATGTTGTACCCACGCGAGAATCCAGGAGTTGAGCCGCGCGTCGGGCATTTCGAAGTGTGCGGTCTGTGCGTCGTGAATCGCGAAGTAGTCGACGAAGCAGGAATCGACGCAGTGGAGCAACGGCCAGGATCCGTAGAGCACCAATGCGATCAACACGATCAGGCTCGCGCCGACCGGGAGCAGGCTCGGGCGTGTCGTCGCGCCGCTCATCGTTTCGCTCCTGAATCGCGGGGAAGGAGTCGCGGCAGCGCCCAGCCTCCCATCTCGAGCGATTCACCCGACGGCAGCGCGGCTCTGGTTTCGAGTTCGAGGGTCACGCTCCGGCCGCGCCATGGGTCGAGCGAGACATCGACTTCGAACCAGCCTCGATCTGCGAGTACCTGGTGGGGGTCGAGCTTGCGCGTGAACAACTCGTGGCGCTCGTCGTCCGAGACAACGGCCACGGCGAAACGCGTCCAGGACGGCGGGTACCGGAACCAAGAGTCCGGGTGGATGCCGATTGCGGTGATCAGCGAGGCGCCGGGTTCGGGAACATGCAATTCCCGCGAAAGCACGGTTCGGCCGCCCGCCGTCGGTCGCAGCGCCAGCGTTGGTCGGAACGGCCAGTCTTCGAAGGCGAGCCAATCGGGGCGTCTGGTGGACGGGATCGGGCGGGCTGCGCCGGCCGCGCGTTCGCTGCGGAGTCCGTTCTCGTCGCCGGGCTCGAAGAGCAGGCTGCCTCGCTCGCGAGATTCGTCGCGGCGCAGAGCGGCGATCTTGTAACCGAATGCGACATCGTTGAAGACCCGGTCCACTTCGAAGCTTTCGACGAGATGGTCGTACAGCTTCGGCACGTATTCGGGTACCGGCGGGAAGTTGGGGAACTGGCTGAAGTTGTACAAGACGATATCGGTACCGTGGGTCTCCATCGCCTCGATGATGCGCTGTTCACGATCAGGATACTCGGGGAACGGCCAGACGATGTAGCTAGCCGCATGCGGCGCATCCCGATCGGCGAGGAACAACACGATCGGAAAATAGGGGATCGCGGCGACGGTCTCGCTCGGCCCGGAGTTGGTCCGGACGTAGTCGACGAGTTCACCGAGCAGCCGCGCCTCGGTCGGCTTCGCAAAGATTCCAGCGCGCTTGCCCGGCACCCGCTCGAAGCGAGCGCTGCGGAGATTCCCGAGCAAGTGCCCAGTGTAGCCCGAGAGGCCAAGCAGGAGGAGCAGCAACAGCCACGCGACCCCTCGGCGCGCGCCGCCGCGATTCGCCAGCAGTGCGTGTGCGTATACGACACCGAGACACAGTAGCGGCCAGTACAGAACGGCCAGATGGACGTAGTCCTGAGGTTTGTATATCCGAATCAAGAATACGAACGCCGCGGCGACGGAAAACAACGCGACCTCGATGAGTGCACGCGTCCTGGCATCCGGGTCGGAGAATTCTCGGCGGATGTGCCAGAGCCGTAACGCGCCCGCCGGAATCAGCAGATTGGGCAGGTAGATGAACGCCTTGAGCGCGGTGTCGTAGAGGGCCGTCTCCTTCACGAGCGTGCTCTCGAATGCCGCGGTTCCGAGCGCAGTGGAAATCAATGCCGGAAAATTGTTGTACAGGCCAGCTCCGCTTCGCAGTGCCGGATCCTGCTGGAATAGCGGCAGCAACGATGGAAACGACTGGTAGTCGTAGCTCGCGAGCCCGGCGAAGTGGTTCAAGACCGTCAACTGGATGACGAAGGCCAGTTGGCCCTGCAGCCAGAAATGGAGGCCGGCGCCCGCACCGACGATGGCGCCTGGGACGAGGAAGGTTGCGAACAGCCCCAGCAGAGGCTTGCGGGTTCCGGCCGGCCCCGTATAGGCGTAGAGGACGAGTGTTCCGCTCGCAGCCAGCAGTATCGCTGCGCCGTAGTCCTGCTTGCAAAAGACACCGAGGCCGAAAAGCAGTCCGGAAAGCGCGAGCCAACGCTTGTCCTCGCTCGCGAGGAACTGGACGAGCGCGACCCAGGAGGCGGCAAGGACGAGCATCGCGGTCGTCGAGTAGTTGTACATCTGCCAGTGCGGGAATGCCCAGGCCCGATACAACAGCAGCACGCCGACCGCGAGCAGCGCCCAGCCAAGCGGGACCAGGCGCCGAACGACCAGGAAGACGAGCGGCACGAACAAGGCAAATTCGATCGCGACGACCCACCGCGACAGCAGGATCGATGGTTCGAAGCAACGAAACACGAGCGCGAGCAGGTAGAACGCCCCCGGCAGTGGGTAGCTGGTGGCGTCGCGGTAGATCATGCCGCCGCTCGCGATCAGATCCGCGAACTGGAGCATGTGGCCTTCGTCCATCACGCTGAACCAGCGATCGAAGAACGGTAGCTGGAACAGCAGCGCGACGACGCCGACGGCGACCGGTGCGAGCCGGTGGAGCAGGGGATTGCCGGGGGCCATGCGTGCGCTGAGCGAGTGATTCCGATCGGGGTTCACATGGCATCCTGTGGTGCGCGCTGCAACGTTCCTGGGGCGTCGTGAGAATTGACGTAACTTACTGAAATCGTGTAATTTATCACCCTGCTGAGTGGGCTGTGGTGAGGTCGTGAGAGGGTTGGGCGAGCGAAGCGAGCTCAGGTCCGGCGAAGCCGGACCGTGCCGAGGAGCCAGCCGCCGGACCGGGAGAACGCCTTGGTGAGCCGCCGCAAGACCGACCGGGCAACCCTGGTGCTGCTCGCGTCGATGTACGTTGCGTTGATCGGCAATATTGTGCTCTACCTGCTCGCGCCGCTTCCGCTGCTCGTCCACATCGTGATTTCGACGGTCGCGATCCACTTCGCGTTCACGATCTGGCACGAGGCCGTCCACCACAACATTTCGCGACATCGATTCGTGAACGACGCCGCCGGCATTCTCGGCGTGTTTCCCTACATGGCGCCGTTCTACGTCGAGAAGTGGTTCCATCTCCAGCACCATGCGTTGCTCAACCAACGCTCGGATCCGAACTACATCTACACGGACGGCCCGTTCTGGACGCTGCCATTGCGTTATCCGCGCGTGCTCAAGTTCGCACGTGCGCGGATGTGCGACGATCCGCGCAGTCCCGCTCAACATCTCGCCGATCGAGTCGCAGTCGTCGTGGTCCTGGGCTTTTACGCCCTTGCATGGTGGTTGGGCTTCTTCTGGGGGCTGGTGGCACTCTGGTTCGTACCGGTCGTGATCGGCAAGCTCGTGATGGACTGGTACATCAATTACCTGCCGCACATCGGGCTGCCGCCGCATCGGTTTCGCGGGACTCGCATCATCGATTCCCCGTGGTTGACCTTCGCTCTGCTCGGCCACAACTACCACGCGATCCACCACTTGTGGCCGTCGATTCCGTGGCACCGTTACCGGGCTACCTTCGTGCGGAAGCGCGACTATCTGAGGGAGCATGGAGTCCCGATCGAACCCCGACTCACCTTCGCTCGTCCCGAAGAACACGAGGCCACCCGGCCGGATACTCTCTCTGGTTGAGGTCGGGTGCGGCCTCTGTGGGGCCGATGACTTCAGCGAAGAGGCGACCGGCAGGGACTTCGAGTACGCGACCGTCGCGAACGAGTTTCGCTTCGTTCGTTGCCGGGTCTGCGAACATCTCTATTTGAATCCACGCCCGAATAGCGACGATCTCGGCGTGATCTACCCCGATCACTACTACGCCTACGAGAGCGATTCCGGCGGCTTGGTGTCTCGTCTGCGTCGTCGCTGGGAGGGCGGAAAGGTCCGCCTCTATCGCAAACTGGTAGGGGAGGGACCGCGGCGACTACTCGACGTCGGATGTGGCAACGGCCGATTCCTCGAATTGCTGCGCGATTTCGGTCCGGACGGCTGGACGCTGGTCGGCACCGACTTCGACGCGGCCGCTGCGGCCGAGTGTGCGGAACGCGGCTTCGAGACCCATGTGACGAGAATCGAGGATTTCCGCGAAGGAGACGCGACCTTCGACGGCGTGATCATGCTGCAGTTGATCGAACACGTGGACGACCCCGGGCGAATCTGCGAACGAGTCTTTCGTCTGCTGCGGCCGGGTGGGTGTTTCATCATCGAGACGCCGAATCTCGCTGGGATCGACTACCGCCTCTTCCGTAGGCGTTGGTGGGGCCATTACCACTTCCCGCGGCACTGGAACCTGTTTTCCAGCCACGCCATTCGCCGTCTGCTCGAGGAGCGCGGCTTCGAGATCGAGCGGTGCGAGTATCTGATCAGCACTTCGGCCTGGACGATCTCACTCCACAACTATTTCTTGGAGCGCGGCTATCCGGATTTCTTCGTCCATTTCTTCCACTTCAAGAACCCGCTACTGCTTGGCGTCTTCGTGATCGTGGATTCACTGCGCTCGAAGCTCGGCTTGCAGACCTCGAATCAGCGCATCGTGGCTCGGAAGCCGGCGCAAGCCCCGTGAGTCGAGTCCGGGTGAGCGAAGGGAATGGGCCCCGTTCCTCGGGCCCTCATGGCTGACTAACGAGTCGCGGAATCGCCCAGCCTCCCATTTCTGGAAGCTCGGCGTGGGGCTGGTTGGTCGCGGTCGTGAGCTCGATCTCGATTCGCTTGCCGGCCCAGGCGTCGAGCGGCACGGCGATTTCGAACCAGCGCCGGTCGGTGTGGTCGGCTTGAGGGTTGATGGTGCGTGTCGCGAGCAATGAACGCTCGCCTGCACCGATCGCCCAGATTTCGAAGGTCACGCGCGCCGGTGGGAACTTGAACCAGCGATCCGGGTGCACCGCGACCGCCGTCTCGAGGCGACCACGCGGCGGAACCTCGAGTGGAATCGACATCACGCTGCGGCGTCCTCCGGTGAGCGGCCGCAATGCGGCGGCCGGGCGGAAAGGCCACATGCCGAGCACCAGAACCTCGTTGCGGCGCTCATCGGGGACGGGCTGGCGAGTGCCGTCAGCGAACTCGATCGCTATTGCGACGTTCGCGCCGTCGGCGTCGATGATCGGTCGTCCAGGGAGGGGCCCATCGCTCCGTTCGAGGCCTGCGACCATCATGCTCCAGCCGGGGCCGCTCATCACGCGGTCGATTTCCCAGGCATCGACGAGGTAGGCGAACAGGTCAGGCGCGTACTCGCGCATGCGTGGAAACTGTGCGAACTGCGTAAAATGGTAGATCATGTGGCGTGTGTCGCTGGCCTCGATCGAGTCGATGATCTGTTGCTCGCGATTCGGAATGTATTCGATCGGCCAGAGCGTGTAGGTGGCGCGATGCGGCGCTCGGCGATCGGCGAGGAAGGACACCAGGGGGTAATACGGCAACACCGCGACCGGTTGCTCCGCAGAGGTTCGCGTTTCGAGGTAATCGACGGCTTCGCCGATGATTCTCGCTTCGTTGGGGAGCACCCACACACCGGCACGCTCACCGCGCAGCAGCGCTGAGTTCTTTGCGACGAGTTCTCCCATCATCCAGGCCGAGTAGCCCGCTAGGAGCAGCGCCGGGGCGACGGCGATTGCGCCGAGGCTCCACGCGAGACGCGGCCGCCCCGCGACCAACGCGTGGGCGTAGACGACGAGCAACCACAGCAGCGGCCAATAGAGCACCGCGACGTGGACGAAGTCGACGGGCTTGTTGAGGATCGCGATCAGAACGGCAGCCAGCGCGTAGAGAGAGAACTCTTGGAGTGCCGCCAGACGGCTGTCGGGGTGGCGGAAGCGAGCGCGGAGCGTCCACAGCCTGGCGCCTCCGACAGCAACGATCGCGTACGGGGTGTAGAAGAACCCCTTGATTGCGATATCCCAAAGGTAGGTGTGGTTGTAGAACGCACTCGCCGTGAGCCGATTCCAGTCGACCATGAACAAGATGCCGGGCACGTAGGCACCGATTCCGTATGCGTCGCGCAGCAGGGCGGTCTGCTCGAAGAGAGGGAAGATCGGTGGTAGCGACGAGTATTCGAAGCTCACGATTCCGACCAGGTGGTTGAGGAGCGTCTGCGTCAGCATCTCCGTGAACAGGCCCTGTCGCAGGAAGTGGAATGCGGTCGCGGCTCCGATCGCGACCGCAGGAGCGTTGTACCAGACGGCGCGTCGGAGCGTTCCCGAGCGCTGAGCGATGGGAAGCGAGAAACGTTCCGCGATCAGCACGGCGTTCATCGAGACGAGCCCCGCGACGCCGTAGTCCTGCTTGCACAGCACCGCGAATCCGCCTGCAGCACCAGCGGCGGCGAGCCAGCGGAAATTCGCCGATTCGAGGTAGCGGAGCATCGCGAAGAGCCCGCTTGCGAGCAGTAACAATGACATTGTCGAGTAGCTGTACATGTGCCAGTGCGGGAATACCCAGACGCGGTACACGAACATCCCGAGTACAGCGCCCCAGGCGAAGCCGGGCGATGCCAGGCGACGCACCACTGCGAAGCACAGTGCGCACAGCAAGGCGAACTCGACCAATGCGATCCAGCGGGCGATCAGGATGGAGGGCCCGAAGATCTCGAACGCGAGCGAGAGAAGGTAGAACGCGCCCGGAAGCGGTAGCAAGGTGGCGTCTCGGTAGAGCTCGCCGCCGTTGGCGACGAGGTCGGCGAACATCAGGATGTGTCCTTCGTCCATCACACTCAAGGTCCGGTCGAAGAAGGGCCACTGCACCAGAGCTGCGACGACCGCGACGATGAACGGGGAGCAGCGCACGAATCGCGAGCCGGGGGGCTGTGTCGTCGGAATCTTCGAGTGAGATTCAGGCACCGATCCAGTCCTTCGAACGGTCACCCAGCGCCACCTTCAGTGCGGCGATGATCGAGATCGACCCTAGAATGCCGGCCGCCCACGTCAGCAAGACCGGGAGCGGCGCGAAGCTTCGGGCCGGCAGCGGGAACAGCCCGATCGCGGCCAGAACGAAGAACATGTGCAGCAGGTAGATGGGGTAGCTGGCGTCGCTGAGTGCACGCAGTGCGTTCGGGACGCGTTCGCTCCCACAAGCGGTGACGAAGATCAGCGCGCAGATCGCGTAGATGTTCAACCAGGCGGCGGTGCGCACCAGCAGTCGCGGCTCGGCGAGTCCGGACAAGGCCGAGAGCAGCGAGACAGCGGCAAGGCACACCGCGAGTGCGAGGGGCCGCCGCGCCCCTAGAAAGGCCCGGATCGGGTCGTACGCGGATCGGAGCATCCACCCCATCGCGAAGTACGCCCACCACAGCAGCGGGTTGCGGAGATGCCAGAAGAAGGAGGTCAGCATTCCGCTCGCAGCGTCGACCCACCATTGCGAGGCGACGAGCACGCATAGCACCCCGATCTGCGCGCGCCGCCCGAGTCTCGCGAACAGAGGAGTTGCGAGCACGAGCCCGAAGATCACGAAAACGTAATAGTACGGGCCCATCGAACTGCCGAACAGCAAATCGCTCGGCCAGTGCCCGGTCTCGGTCTGCTCGCCGCGAGCCGCCCAGAAGGCCTGGCCGAGCAGCGACGCCGCGAAGTACGGGATGCCGATCCGACGCAAGCGGCGGAACGTGCGTGCGGACGTAGCCGGCACACCTGCATAGAGGAAGCCCGACGAAATCAGGAACGCGGGGACCGCGAATCGCGTCAGGTGACCGAGCCAGATCTCGAAGGTCGAGATTCCCGGGTCGAACGGTGCGCGGACGCTGTGGATCAGAACCACGGTCAAGATTCCGATCGATTTCAGCGCGTCGATTTCTGCGAAGCGCCGTTCCATCGTGGCCTCAGCGGGGTTTCCGACACAGCGCGAGCAGGTCCAGGCAATCGTCCGTCGCTTCGCCGGCCGGGAAATCGAGCCAGCTCATCTCCGCTTCGTTGCTGCTCGTAGACGGGCTCGAACGGCGCACGAGCAGGGCGAACTGTGCGAATAGCCATTCGACGAGCGGCCGCGGCAACCGATCGCGCAATCGGAGCGGATCGAGTCGCATCACGCGCCGGATTCGTCGTGAGCGTTGCTCGAGCACACGCTGCGCGCGCTCGGATGCGCGGAAGCCCTGCACCTCGACCTGATCGAAACGCTCGCCGAGAGTCTTTGCGAGTTCGTCGGCAGTGTACTCGTGGACGTGATAAGGGTTGACGCCGTCCGATGTGAGGATGTTCGGTGTCGTGACCAACACGAGCCCATCGGGGCTGCACAGGCCGGCGAGTGCGTCGATGTAGAATGTCGGGTCGTGCAGGTGCTCGATCACCTGGAAGCTCACGACCAGATCGAAATGCCCTGCTTGCAGTGGCAAGGCGCGCAGGTCGCCGACCACGAAGCAGGCACCGCACTTGCGCTGGCCGCGATCGGGGAGCACGCGGTCGATGCCGAAGACCTTTCCGGTGGATTCCGCGAGCATCGCGGTGCCGTAGGCGGAGCCGCAGCCGACGTCGATTACCTTCCCTTCGCCGGCTCGGCTCCGCGCGATCTCGTACGCCGCCCTGTGGCGCGCGATGTCCAGCGAGAAACGTTCGTCTCCCGCGTGGAGGCGCTCACCGGTGAAGCTCACGTCCTTCATGCTTCGGCGGCTCGTGATTCCTCGAGCGCCTCGCGCGTGTACTCACGTGCCATCACGAGCCCCATACCCGCGCGTAGAGCGAGCATCCCGGCGGTGAGAACCAACGACAGCGCGAGTAGCGTCTCGCGGTCGGCGAGGTGACCAAAGACTGCGACGACGGCGACCTGGCCCGTACCGAGACCCGCGATCGCGATCGGCAGCGCGCTCACGACTCCGACGAATACCATGCCGACCGTGAGGTCGGAGAGCGGAACCGCGATGTCGAAGCCCGCGAATGCAGCGCCGCCGAGTGCAATGAAGGAACTCGTAAAGAGCACGCGAAGCACGGCCAACTGGCCGAGCAGCGGCAATGGCGTGGTCCGCAGCGCCTGGAAGATCGTGAGTGACCGTAGCCGCTCGATCGGCCCGAGCTTTGCGGGCATCCGCAGCACCACCACGCCGACCACGAAGGCGATTACGAGCATCGCGAAGAGCCCCGCGTTCGTGCCGGTCGGGCCTGCGTCGGTGAGAGCTCCGGCCGCGGCCATCATCATCAGGATCGCGAGGTCGACGGACGTGATCGTGATGACCACGCTGGCTGACTGGGCGAGGTTGAGGTTCGCGCGGCGCCGCAGCAGGATCGTGAGTGCTCCCGCACCCAACGCAAAATTGACGATGCCGATCAGGTAGCTTGCACACTTGATCCGGGCGGCGGTCCACAGCCCGAAACCCTCGGGTTTCGTGGTCATGAGCATTGTGATCGACGCGGCTTCGAGGACGAGCGTGAAGGCTCCGTAGACGAGCAGCGCGGGTATCAGGTAGCCGACGACCTGCCAATTGAGCGCCGCGACGACGCGGCCGAAATCGACGGACTGGAACAGGAAGGCAAGCACGCCGAGGCTTACCACGAGCGGTAGTACCCGCTGGACCAGCATCTTCCGACGACTCATCGTTCTTTCAACTCCTGCCACTGTAGACCCGATACTTCGGTCTTTTCGAATGCCAAGTTGAAGGTACTGGAGAGAATCACCATCACCGCCAGCCCGGCCAGGATCATCCAGACGAATGGAGCGGAGCGCCGTCCGCCGCCCGTCCAGCGCTCGAGGGCGTCGCTTGCATAATAGGCGAAGGGCAGAGACAGACCGAGTAGCGAGGTGCCCTTGATCACCGCGAACCACGGATTCTGCCAGGTGTAGATCGTGTAACCGGTCAGCGTGAGCGCGACCAGCAGCAATAACGGGGCATCGGAGGAGTCGGGCGAGGCGCGTGCGCGTCTCACGCCGCCGACGAGTCCGATCCCGAATGCGAATGTCGGCAGCAGTGCAAAGAGCAGCGTGGCTCCACCGAGAGCACGCACGCGGGCGGAATCTCGGGGGAGGAAGAAGCGGTGTCCGTCGAACCAGATCGTGGCAAAGGTGCTGCCCCAGACGGAGTGCAGCAGGTCCGGGTGCAGCAACTGGGGGTCTGTCCAGGTCGCGAGTGGAACACGGACGTAATCGAGCAAGGCGCGCTCGCCGGGCGGCATCTCGAACATCACCTGATGGGCGGGCAGGCCGAAGGGTTGGAAGTAGCCATAGAGAGCGCGGTTGCGTGCGAAATACCAGCCGCCGACGAGCATCGCGAGCAGCGAGGCCACGAGAATGTGGACGAAGGCCGGGCGCCAGGCACGCAGCCGCAGCCCGTCGATCGCGTAGGTCGCGACGGCGGTCACGACCGCCAGAGCGCCCGTGAGTTTCGAGAGCAGCGCGAGGCCGGCCGCCACTCCGACGGCAGCGGCGTTTCGCAGGCCGTCGGCTTCGCGCGGCGCAACCGCTCGCCTCGCCGCATGTCGGGCGAGCAGGAACGCAGCGAGGGAAGTGAAGAACGCGACCAGCATTTCTTCATTGACCATTGCGCTCATGTAGATGTGTGCGGGCAGAAACAGCAGCAGCCCCCCGGCCAGCAGTGCGCGCCGGGGTCGTTCGGGGTCGAGTTCACGCACCAGCTGGATCGCCAATGCGACGAGCCCGAGACCGACCGCGGTGTTGAACAACGGCACCAGCACGATCGAGAAATTCGATGCGTCCATGAGCGCGGCCATGCTGGCGAAGAACAGTGGCGGATCAGCAGTCGACCAGCCTGCGCTCGGATTCGGGAGCGCCCAGTCGTGTGCCATCCTGAAGATGTACCGCCAGTTCGCAGCGGAGTCGAAGCCCCAATCGGGCGGATAGTGGAGCGCGTTCCAGAGGCGGACTGCGATGGCCGTCAGTGCGAGTGCCAGCGCGATCGCACCCTGCCGACCACGGAACAGCGATTTCAACGCATGCTCCGAGCTGCTTCGAGCGACCGGCCCATCTGCTCCGCCGCAACATCCCAGTCGAAATGCTGCGACCACTCGAGTCCGGCGTCCGACATGCGTCGCCACAGGGCATCGTCGGCGAGTAGCCGGCCGATCCGATCCGCAAACGCGTCGACGTCACGGTCGGGTACGAGGAATCCCGTCCGATCGTTCTCGATCGAGTCTTGCAGACCCGGTGCGTCGGTCGCGACGACCGGTGTGCCGAGGGCATTGGATTCGATCACGGTCAGGCCCCAGCCCTCCTTCGTCGAGGGGCAGACGCATACGCGCGCGTTCGCGATCAGGCGGTCGCGCTCGTCGTCATCGACGAAACCGTGAAAGTGGGTGCGGTCGCCGATGCCCTCCTCGCGGGCGACGCCCGCGAGATACTCTCCGTCCGCTCCTCTGCCGATGATGTCGAGCTGGAGTTCGGGAAAGCGTTCGACGAGCTTCGCCGCCGCGCGCAACATCACGTCGATCTGCTTGTAGCGCGCGAGCCGACCGAAGTAGGCGATGCGCGCGCCGCGCACGTTTCCGACTGCAGGACGGAAGGTCGGCCGTCGGATACCACAATGCTGGACTTCGATGTGATCGTGCGCGATCCCGCGCGCGATCAGATCTCTCCGGGTGCTCTCCGAGATTGCGACGAAGGGGACGTCGCGGTAGACCCGCGGAATCATCTGCTCCATCGCATAGACGGTCATCGCGACCGGCCATGAGACCTGGAGGAACGCGGACTTGCCGAACAAGTGGTGTGCAATCGCGAGCACCGGTGCGGTGGAGTAGAGGGGCGACTGGAACGGCAGCTTGTTCATGCAGTCGA
Organism: uncultured Gammaproteobacteria bacterium; assembly: GCA_964196055.1. GTDB lineage: Bacteria > Myxococcota_A > UBA9160 > UBA9160 > SMWR01 > JAFDEI01. The sequence goes on from CAXMSF010000366.1 coordinate 26,444, forward strand.
CGACGACATCGTAACGTCCGCGCCGCGTCTCTCTCGCGCAGTGCCAGCCCGCCCGCAAATAGTAGTATCGGATACGGCCGAAGCGTCGGATCCGCATGCCGCCACGTTCGCTGTCGTCCTCACTGCCGGGAAACGACGTCACGGCCATCGTGATGTCGAAGCCGCGCGCGGCCAACCGCTCGAAGATCTCGCTGACATGCACTTCCGCGCCGCCGGCATTCGGGTGTTCGAGATCGCGCTCGTTGAGGATCAGGACTCGCGGCGGAGGCATGGCTCAGAGTCGACCCAGGAAGTCGGAGATCCGCAGCCACCACGCGAGCCACAGGGTCTCGAAGCCGGTGTGCATGGTGAGCTTCGACGCTCCACGAGTACGATCGAGGAAGAAGAACTCGAGCTCCTTGATTTTCGCACCGCTCTTCGCGAGCCGGTAGTTGAGTTCCATCTGGAAGGCGTAGCCGTTCGCCCGGATGCGGCTGGCTGTGATCTTCTCGAGAGTGTTGCGGCGCATGCAGCGGAATCCGCCGGTGACATCGGTGATCGGCAGCCCCGTCACCTTGCGCACGTACCAGTTGCCGAAGTAGCTGAGCAGGATCCGCTCGATCGGCCAGTTGACGACCGTGATGCCGTTCACGTAGCGCGAGCCCATCACCACGTCATATTCCTCGAGCTCGCGGAACATCTGCGGCAGTGTTTCAGGCGGATGCGAGAAGTCGGCGTCCATCTGGACGATCACGTCGGCGCCGAGCTCCAGAGCCCGCGCGAGGCCTGCGCGGTAGGCCGGGCCGAGCCCTTCCTTGGCTGCACGGTGCAGCACGTGGACGCGCGGATTCGCCTCGGCGATTTCGTCGGCGATCTTGCCGGTGCCGTCGGGCGAGGCGTCATCGACGATCAGCAGCTCCACCTGCGGCCCCTGCGCGAGCACCCGGGGCACCAGCAACGGCAGATTCTCGGCCTCGTTGAAGGTCGGGATGACGGCGATACAGCATTCCATCCACACTCCTGTGAATCGAAATAGCGTACTCTTTTCAGCGAGTTATGGCCATTGCGTCAAGGCCCGACGGACGGCGCGCGACGCAGCGGCTGGATTCGGGCGCCGAGCGGGCCGCGCGCGACGTAGAGTCGCAGCCGTTCGCCATCGCGTTCGATGTCGATCGACGCGGATTCGCCGAACTCGCCGCCCACGGTCTCCGCGAGCAGGTCGCGGATGTCGTAGATCGGGCGGTCGCCGTATCGCAACAGCACGTCGCCGGCCTGAACGCCCGCGGCCGCAGCCGGTGAGTTCGGCAGCACACTGCTGAGCAGCACGCGGTTGTGCCGCCCGGATGCGTACAGCATGGAGTCGTAGTCTTCGTCTCCGATTGCCGCGCGGGTCTCTTCGCGAAGCTCGCGCAGCTCGTGCGGATAGCGCGCCTTGTGGATCCAGCGCTCGCGCGTCGCCTGGTCGCGCAGGTAGAGCTCTTCCATCTGAAGCGATTCGAAGCGTTCACGAATCCATTCGGCGCGGCGCTCGTCCATTCCAACGTCGGTCAACTTGCTCGTGTCGAACCACTCACTGTGCGCCGGTTTCTCGTCGGTCGTCTTCGTGGTCTCGTTCGCAGCCTCGCTGGGGGGGGCGTCGGCAGCTTTCGTTGCCGTAGATGCGGCGGACGGAGCGGTCGGCGTGTCCGGGCCCGGAACGATCTCGCGGCGCAGCAATGCGATCTCTAGTTCGAGCGCACCGCGCAGGCCGCGTTCGCGGTCGAGCTCTTGTGTCAGCTCCGCGATCTGATCTACTTCGTGCGCGGGCGTGGTGCGCGGCGCTTCGGGTGGCGCCAAGCGAAAACGGCTGCCGACGCCGATCCCGATCAGGAGCGCCGCGATCGAGAAGCCGATGACGGTGATTCGCGACTGGAACATGCTCAGCGCGACCTCCTTTGTGTGGCCGACCGCGGTGATTCGGGATCGAGCGCGATGCGTGGGCTTCCGAACCAGCTCAGGTCGCCGGGCGCCGGCGGTCTCTCGGCCTTCACCTCGAGTCGGAGTGTGACACGTCGGCCCGCAAACGCGCTGAGATCGGCTTCGAGGGGCGTCCAACTGCGACCCGCGCGCAGGCGGTCGTCGATCCGGACCGATGCCAACGTCTCGAAATCATCGTCACTGCGAATCGAGACTTCGAGGGTCGTGCCCGGCGGATGAATGTACTGGTGGTCGACCGAGACCAGGCCGCGATAGCCGACCCCGGCCTGGAAGACCGCGTTCGCGGGGATGTCGACCTCGAAGTCGATTCCACCGCCGCGGGCTCCGAGTGCGACCGGTAGCGGGCGCTTCAGCAGCTTGGCTGCGAGCCGCTGCGGGGTGGTGGGCGCGCCGCTGATCCGGCCCGACTCGTCACGCACCCAATGCTCCGCGTGATCGCGCTCAGCGACGAGGTCGACAGCGGTTGCGCCGCGATCGGGGCCGCGCGCAAGCACCATGATCCAATTGTAGTCGTCCGTCGGGTAACCGATCGGCACGCGGAAGTGCCGCTCGAGATAGTCCCAGACCGCGGGTAGCTCGTCGCTGTAGTAGGTGTAGATCGGCTGGTCGATGTCGCTCATCACCACGAAGCGTACGGACTCGAGTGCTTCGAGAATGATGGGTTCCTCCCAATCGCGTAGCCCCGGCAGCACGCCCTCAAAGGGCGTCGGGTTGCGGGTTCCGGTTGCGTAGTAGATCAGCGGCTCCTGACGCGGCACGAAGATCGCTTCACCCGGATGCACGCGATTGCGGAGATAGGAGATGACGCGCGGGAGGGCGGGGCCGCGGTAGGCGCGCGACACCGGCTTGAGCGGAACCTGCGGGCCGAATGCCGCGGGGCCCGCGACTTCATGCAGCCAGACCGAGACGCCTGCGCAGCTGATCGCGAGCACACCCGCGAGCACTCCGCCGATCGCGCGCCGCGCAACATTCGCACGCGCATCGGCGCTCGCGGAGCTGTCGAACAGCAGCAGGATCTGGACCAGCGCCGGTGGCAGCGCGACGACCAGGTGACCCCAGTCCGCGCGCGGGTAGAGCCCAGCGGTCATCGCCGCAAGGAATGCCGCGTGGATCCACGCCGCCGCGTGGATTCGTCCGAACAGGCCGCGGACCGCGGTGGCGGCGAGTGCGATGAAGGGCAGTGCGTAGAGGAGCTGCGTGAGGACGACGACGCCGCGGCCGATCTCGACGAAGAGTCCGTATCGCATGTGGTAGAGGCTCGGCAGGTACATCGCCCAACTCTCGCGGATCACGGGGTCGAGTCGGCCCGGCGGCCAGAAATTGATGTAAGGAGTCCGGAAGGTCGACTCCGAGGCCATCGCGAAGGGCATCTGGACCTGCGCAAAGAAGAGCTGCTCGAGGTCGCCGCGTGAAGCAAAGAGAGCGAGTGTCGCGAGCGCGACCGCTGCGCCGCCAAGTACGACCGCCCCGCCGCGGCGTAGTCGTGTCCCGGGCTCCGCGCACAGTGCGACCGCCGGGATGAAGCAGATCGCGAACTGCACGCCGGTATTCTGCTTGCAGAGCGCGATCGCAGCGACGAGTGTGCCTGCCGCGATCGCCCAGCCGTCGGAGTTCCTCGCACGTAGACCCGCGTAGACCGCGATCAGGCCGAGGTAGAACGCGATGGTGGTGTAATAGTAGATCGAGAAGAGCGGGATCAGCAGCGCCGGTGCGCAAGCGACTGCGGCTGCGGTGGCGTGTGCAAGCGCGCCGAGCCCGGCCCGTCGTGCGGTTGCGAACACGGTTGCGGTGGCGACCGCTTGAAGCAGCACGACCGCCGCGCGCGCGACTGCGATCTTCGCTCCGAATATCTGGAACAGCAGCGCGAGGAACTCGTACGGCAAGGGCCCGGTGTGGCTGACGACGTCGCGGTAGAGACGGTCGCCCTCGAGCATGCGTTGCGCGGTGTGGACGACGATGCCTTCTTCGAGCAAGTTCGGGTCGAGCGGGGCGATCGCGGCGCCGGCCGCTGCGGCGACGAGCCCCCAGATCAGCGGTGCTGCCGCGGGTTTTCGCAGGGCTGCAATCTTCTGAGTATGCGGTTCCAACGGCTCTGGCCCTGGAGAAGACTCGTTTCGGGAAACGAGCGGCTGTATGGGGTCTCCGGATCGTCCAGGGGAGTCTATCCTAGCCACTGCTCTCCTAGGATGAAGGTGCTCCGGTGCGAATGCTGAGACCCCACGAACGGTTGGCGAGTTGCATTCTCGTGGCGGTCCTGGCGATGGCGTGCGGCGGCGGGTCCGAGCCGCGCGGACGCGTACTGCTGATCGGGATCGACGGCGCGTCGCTGAAGATCGCACGCCCGATGTTGCTCGCGGGCGAACTGCCGAATCTCGCCGCGATCGCGCAGCAGGGAGTCTACGGCCCGTTGCGATCGCACGTGCCGATCAGTTCGCCGCGCATCTGGGCCTCCATCGCGACCGGCAAGATGCCGAAGCGCCACGGAATCCTGAGCTTCGCCAAGGACGATGGCGAGGGGGGGACGCGCCTCTTCCTGAGTTCCGACCGCAAGGGGCACGCTCTCTGGAATATCGTCTCCGACGCGGGCAAGCGCGTGGCGGTCGTCAACTGGTGGACCACCTATCCTGTTGAAACCGTGAACGGGGTGATGGTGTCCGACCATATGCTGGCGGGCGAGGTGCAGGGGCGGCGGAACCTCACGGGCGCTACCGGGGCCGCGACCGGCCCGATCGTGTACCCCGAGGACTGGGAGGCGCGTTTGCTGGCGTTGGCGGAGGTCACGCAGTCGGTCACTGATGTGACCGACCCATTCAGCGACGTTTCCCGCTTCCCCGACTGGGCGCTGCCCGAGCGCTTGTCCGAGCGCTACCACAACGATGAGCGGGTGACACGGATCGCGCTCGAGATCGATCGCGAACTCCGGCCCGACCTGATGATGGTCTTCCTGCCCGGGATCGACCGGGTGTCACACCGCCTCTGGGGCGCACTCGAGCCGCCCGCGGACGGCTCCGACGGGCCGTTTACACCCGCGGAACGCGAAGCTTCCGCCGCGGCGCTGCGACGATACTACGCCTTCACAGACGCACTGATCGGCGAACTGTCGAAATCATTCGGCCCGGACGACCTCGTAATGGTGGTTTCCGACCACGGTTTCGAGGCGGGTTCGAGCATGATCTTCCTGACCGGCGATCACAAGACCGCGAAGGCTCTGAACGGCGTGATCTTCGCACGCGGTCCCGACATCGTCCCGCCGCAGGACAAGCGACCGGTGTCGGTCAACGACGTGACGCCGACGATTCTTGCGTGGCTCGGACTTCCGGTCGGTGACGACATGCAGGGCCGGCCCGCGTCCTTCCTTGCGGTCGACGTCTCTGGGGTTGCGCGCGTCGCCAGCCACGACACGCGCCCAATCGAGCGGATCGGAGACGCGCCGTCGGGCGCCGAGGAGTCATTGCTCGAACACTTGCGGTCGCTCGGTTACCTGGAGGCGGACGATTCCGAATGATCTCCGCCCGGCGTCGCATCTCGAGCATTTCGCGGTTGCGCGCGGTGTGCTGCGGAGTACTGGCCGCGGTCGCGATCGGCTGCTTCGACGACGATTCGCAGCGACTCGCAGCGGCTTCGGATGCCGACGCGGTGCTCGCTCGACTCGCGCCCGCGCAAGGTCTCACCGCGATCGCGGCCGGCGGCGGTTCGAGTTTCGCGACCTTCTCCCACGCTTGTGCGGTGGTGGCGGGTGGCCTCCAGTGTTGGGGCGCGGGCGAATCCGGGCAGCTCGGCGACGGAGTCTTGCCTCGTCGGGGCCCGTTCCCGGCCGAAGTGTTTCCCGTTGGCAGCGGCGTTGGGGCGGTGGTGGCCGGCCGGGGCCATAGCTGCGCGTTGGTCGAGGGTCGCGTGTACTGCTGGGGCAGCAATGTCTGGCAACAATCGGGACCATCGCGACCGTATCTGATCATGCGCCCGCTGCACGTCGAAGGCGTGCGCAACACCGCGCTCGGAATCGCGGCAGGCTTCCGGCACACCTGCACGATCACCGAAGCGGGCGTGTGGTGCTGGGGGCGGAACGACGATGGCCAGACCGGAACCCAAACCGGAAGCTGCGCGAAGAGGTGCAAGCTCGGCCCGGTGCGAGTAGCGGGGCTCGGGAAAGAGGTCCACGCACTTGCGCTCGGTCGTTCCCACAGCTGTGCGCTGGTGGACGGAGCCGTGCACTGCTGGGGAGGCAACGGGCACGGGCAGCTTGGCGACGGTTCGAATGTGTCTCGCCACACCCCGGCGCTGGTCGCGGGCCTCACGGGGGAAGCGACCGCGCTGGTCGCGGGTGCCGACCATACCTGTGCGGTCGTCGCGGGTGCGCTCCACTGTTGGGGGGCGAACGATTACGGCCAGCTCGGCGATGGAACGACCGACGATCGCAACGCTCCGGTGGTCGTTGCGGGCCTGGCCGCGACCCCGATCGCGCTCGCGGCCGGTGCGGCTCATACATGTGCGGCGATGCCGACGGGCGTTCTTTGCTGGGGCGACGGGCGGGAAGGGCAACTCGATGGTTCGCCGCGTACCGGCGCGAATCCGCAGCCGGTCTCCGCGCCGCCCCTACCGGTCGCTGTGACCGCACTCGCGGCCGGGCAGGACGTGAGCTGTGCGCTGCACTCCGATGGGCGGGTCCAGTGTTGGGGCGACAACGATTTCGGGCAGCTTGGTAGCGGCGATGCACCGCTCGATCACCCCGGTTCCGCAGGGGTCACGCGCTGGAGCGACCAGCGGTTGCACGACCGCGATGGGAACGGTTCGATCACGGTCGCGTGTCTCGGCGATTCGAACACCCTGCCCGACTGGAAAGTCTCCCGCGGCTGGTGCCGGCGGCTTGGTGACCTCGCGCCGAGCGGGCATTGGCGCTTCGTCAACCGCAGCGAGGGCGGTGCGACCGCGGTCGAGTTCGGTTCGATGATCCTGGCGAGCGAACACCTCGAGTACGCGCTCGAGAACGATTCGGTCGACGCCGTCGTCTTCGCCTATGGCACCAATGACCTGTTGATGGCGAAAGCCTCGCCCGTGGAGGTCGCAAACGCGTACTCGCGACTGCGTCAGCGTGCCCGAGTCGCAGGCGTCGATGTCTTTGTCGCGCTCACGCCGCCGATCCAACCGATGCCCGGCGGAATCAACGACAAGGTTGCGGAACTCAACACGATGCTCCGAAGTCGATTCCCCTCCGACCGCGTCATCGACTTCTGGTCGGAACTGCTGCCCGAAGATTACGCGGACAGCGTTCACCTCATCGACAGCGGCCAGGAGAAGCGAGCCCGCGCGGCGTGGGAGGCCTTGTCGATGGCCGCGGAACCCGTGGTCGCGCGTTGAGGGGACGCCGCACGGCGGTCGGCGTTGGCTGGGCGGTGGCGGCGGCCGTGGGCGTGCGGGTCTGGAATGCGCTGACGGACGCGTTGATGTGGGGTTACGACGCCTGGGGCCACGTTGCCTATGTGCTGTTTCTCGACCTCTACCGCGCCGTTCCGTGGGCGGATCAGGGTTGGTCGTACTTCCATCCGCCGCTTCACTACGCGCTCGGCTGGGTGCTTGCGCAGTTCGGGAGCGGAGACGTTCTCGTGCGCGGCCTGTCGCTGCTGGGAGGGGCGGCGAGTCTGCTCGTCGCGGGCCTCGCAGCTCAGGTCGCCCGCATGGCCGCGCCCGATCGCCCGGGGCTGCCGCTGCTGGCCTTCACCGCGGTCGCATTCCTGCCGGTGCAACTGATCGTGGGATCGATGCCGGGTAATGAGATGACGCTCGGCGCGCTCTCCGCAGCTGCGCTCGTCACGTTCATTGCGAACGAGCGACGATCGTCTCCGAGCTGGGCGCTCGATGGACTCTGTGGCGCACTCGTCGGTGCCGCGCTGCTTGCAAAATTCAGCGGATTGATGCCACTGCTGGTGGTTGTGGCCTCACTCGGGCTTCGGCCGCTGCTCACGGCCGATGGTCGTCATTTGCTGCTGCGCAATCTCGGGCGCGCCGCGTTGATCGCCGCAGTCGCGGGTACGCTCGCGTTTCCCTACTACGCTCGGAATCTGCGCGCATTCGGAACGCCCTTCGAACTCAGCCGAGGTTACCCGCTGATCGCGCAGGTCGAGGGTGATCAACCGCCCGGTGTCCGCGAAATTTCGGATTACCTGCGGATCTCGCCGAAGATGTTCCACGACCCCAACCCGCTCGCACCTCACCTGCTGAACGCGATTTGGAGCACCGCCTACCTGAACGTGTGGGCGGATATCTACCGCGAGTCGGATGTCGAGCGAGCGCTGTTGAGTGAACGCGCGACGCCTGCCGTGGCGACCTGGCTGCCGCTGATCGGTCTCCTACCGACCGCGCTGGCGGGGCTGGGTGCGCTACTCGCACTGCGCGACGTGTTCCGGGGCAGACGCCGTTCGGTGTATATTCCGATATTGTTGCTCGCGAGCGCGACCTTCGCGTCCTTCGTGCTCTTCACCTGGCGGGTGCCCATCTGGTCAGCGGTGAAGGCCTCCTATCTGCTCGGTCTCAGCTTGCCGTACGGCGTGTTTCTCGCACGGGCGGTCGAGAGCCTGTCGCGGCGCGGGCCCGGGTGGTGGCGGTTGCTTCCGGCGACGGCCGTTGCGCTCGTCGCTGTCGTCGCAGGCGTAACGGGGCTCGTGGGCGTGGTGCATCCGCGCCGCGCGGATGCACCCGCTACCGGTGCGCTGAGGTTCCACTTTGGAGAGTACGCAGAGGCGAGCCGGATCTACGGTCGGCTGATCGCGGGAGCGCGCTATAAGGCCGGCTGGCTCGAAAACCTCGCCGCGGTGAAATTGCTCGACGGGCAGACCGGCCGGGCCCGTAGCTTGTATGCGCGCGCGGTCGAGATCGGCCTGCCCGACCCGTACCGACGGGGGCGTTACGCGGTCGCGATCGCGCTCGACGGCGACCTGGCTACGGCGCTACGCGAGTTCGACGCCGCGCTAGCCGAGGAACGCCTGCCGGAGTTGTTCGCGAATCGTGGAGCGGTGCGCGCGCAGCTCGGAGACCTCCCCGGTGCCGAACTCGATCTGCGCACGGCGCTCGCGATTTCGGCGGAGATCGTTCCGGGCTGGCGTAATCTCGCGCGCGTGCTGGAGGCAGAAGGTCGCTTTGCAGAGAGTTCGGACGTCCGGGAGCGGGCGGCGCGGGCCGCGTGCAGCGGTCCACGCGGCTACCCGTACGGAATCGGCACCGGAGAAGTGCTGGAGTGGGGCATCGGCCGGCGCTGGCTGCTGTTGTGGGCGGAAGACGGGTTGCGGCCCGCGGAGCAGTCTTTCTATCGCGAGATGTGCGCTTCGCTTCGCTCCGAACTCGCCGCTGCGCGCGTGCTGGAGGCGGCTCAGTGATCGGATCGGGCGGGCGCGCGACGCGCGGCGAGGTCTGGCTCGTGGCGCTGTTCGCGGTGGTGCCGTTGCTGCCGTTCGTACCGAAGGCCATCTCGATCGATGCGCCGGTCTTCGTCGCGGTTGCTAAGCAGATTCTCGCACATCCCTTCGATCCCTTCGGCTTCCAGATGGTGTGGGATCCGACCTCTCCCGATGCCTGGGCGTTCAACCGGAACCCGCCACTGCTTTCCTACTACCTTGCCGTGTGGATCGCGGTCTTCGGCGAGGTCGATGCCTGGCTCCACGTCGCCATGCTGCCGTTCTCGCTGCTCGCGGGCCTGTCGTTTCTCGGCATCGCGCGCCGATTGACCGACGAGGGGGCGCGGCCGGCGCTGCTGCTGATCGCGACACCCTGCTATCTCGTTCTCGCGACGACGGTGATGCTCGACGTTGCGCTGCTCGGATTCATGTTGTTCGCCGTCTATGCGCTGCTACGCGGCAGAGAGGCCGAGACGGCGGAAGGGCGGGGCTCGGGCTGGCAGGTCGCAGCCGGAATGGCCGCAGCTGCTGCGGGTCTCACCAAATACGTCGGCTTCTCCATCGCGCCGCTGCTCGCGGCCGCCTTGGTGCTTCTCACCCCGCGGCGTGTCGGCCCGATGCTCCGCGTCTTGTTGCCCCCCCTCGTCGTCTGGAGCGCTTGGGGGGCCTACACCGCGGCGTTGTACGGCAGCGTGCACTTCTCGGGCTCGACCGATGTCGTGCTCGACCGTGGCCGCTTCGATCCGGACGAATTCTGGAATCACATCGCCTCGACGCCGGTCTACTACGGCTGTTGCATGATCTTCCCGACGCTCATCTGGGCTCGCTCGCTCGTGCGCGCAAACTTCGCCAGCGGGCTCGCGATCGCGGGTGCACTCCTGGGGGCGTTTGCGGTCAACTTCGTACTGCCCGAGGGCGAACCCTCGCGTCGAATTCCGCTCCAACCCGAGGAGGCGACCTTCGCGGCGTTCGGGCTCGCGGGTGCGGTGGTGGTCTGGGGGGCGAGTTTTCGTCCGAGTCGCATCCGTGCGGGCGCGGTCGAGCAATTTCTGCTGCTTTGGCTTGCCGGCTTGCTCTTCTTCAGCTGGTTCCTGAACTGGCACGTGAATGCCGCAGACGCGTTGCTCGCCGTTCCTCCCGTCGTGTTGCTGATCTTCCGCGACGCCGAGCTGCGCCCTTCGCCGCGCACGCTCGCGATCTGGCTGGCCGTGATGTTGCCGCTGTCGCTAGCACTCGCGTGGGCGGATCTGCTCCAGGCGAATGTCTACCGCGATGCGGCTCGCAAGATAACGGTGGAGATCGGTGACCAACTCGGCCGGCGCTATTTCGTCGGGCATTGGGGGCTTCAGCATTACCTCTCGAAAGAGGGTTTCGAATCGGTGGTTCCGCCGCAATACGGGCGCTCCGACCTCGAGGTCGACGACTGGGTCGCAACGGCGCGAAACGTCTCGCAGCTCGACGTGCGGCTGAATATGGCTGAATTCAAGATCCGACCCGTCTGGGTCTGGGAGTTCGATTCGACCTTTCCGCTGAGAACGACCAACCCAGACGCGGGCGGTGGCTTCTACAGCCACCACAGCGGTTATACGCCGTTCGCGTGGGCCGACGAGCCGCTCGACGCGGTCGTTCTCGGGCGCGTCGTCGGGGTACGGGATCGCAGCCGTCGCGCACCCTGAGCAGGCCGCGTGGGCGCTTCAGTCCGCGACGTCGCGCACCGATGCGTGAAGGCATGTCCGCGAAGATCTTCTCTCACCTCCCGGCTGCAGCGGCCGTCGTGATCGCGGCCCTGTTGCTCGCCTGCACGATGCCGAGCAAGGGCACGCCCGTATTCGTCGATGTCCGAGCGGGCAATTTCTGGTCCGGAAAGGGGCTGCTGACCGAGGTTTCCGAGGACAAGCAGACCTGCCGCGTCTCGGTCCGGGATCGCGCGCTGATCGTCAAGGACCTCTGGGTCGACTGCCAACGCATCCACCGTCGCAACGCCCGGAACTAGAA
>CAXMSF010000367.1:0-3910 GCA_964196055.1 uncultured Gammaproteobacteria bacterium
GAGGCCGGTATGAGCGAACGCCTCGATGGCAAAGTCGCGGCAGTGACGGGGGCATCGCGCGGCATCGGGCTCGCGACTGCGCGCGTACTGGCGGAACGCGGGGCGCGTGTCGCACTGATCGCGCGAACCCGCTCGGCGCTCGACGATGCCGTCGCGGCGATCGGTGACGCCGCGTTTGCGGTCGTTGCGGATGTCTCCGAGCCCGATTCGGTGCGCGCGGCCTTCGCAGAGATCGAGCGCGAAGCCGGGCGGCTCGACCTGCTCGTGAACAACGCCGCCATCGCGCGGCTGCACCGCGTCGAAGACGCGAGCGATGAGGATCTCGCTGCAGCGGTCGGTACGAACTTTCTCGGAGTCCTCTACTGCACGCGCGCCGCGATCCCGCTGCTGCGCGCGAGCAGCGGCGTGGTGGTGAATATCTCCTCGGAAGGCGTGCGGCGACCGTTTCCGCTGCTGTCGGTCTATCTCGCGACGAAAGGAGCGGTCGAACTGCTGTCGTCCGCTCTCTCGGAGGAGCTCCGCGCCGACGGAATCCGCGTGACGCTGCTGCGCTCGGGGGGGTCGACCGGCGGTTTCGCGCAGGACTGGGATCCAGAAGCGGGACGGCGTGCGCTCGAACTCTGGCGCGAGCGCGGGCTGCTCGAGTTCGTGGGGCTGCCGATGGCGCCCGAGGCCATCGCCGAGTCGATCGTCCACGCGGCGACGCGTCCGCCCGGAGTGGGTGTCGATTTTCTCGAGATTCGCTCGTCGACGCCGTTTCCGCGTCAATCCGACTGACGGAAGGCTGCCGCTGCGTTCCGCGGTTGCCCACGCTATCAATAGCCGACTCACCGCGACGGCCGGAGACTTCTTGGGGATCGAATCGATTCGGGCATTCGCGGCGACTCTGCTCCCGTGCGGCTTGGTGCTGCTCAGCTTGATGTCGAGCGCGCCCACGGCAAGTGCAGTCGAGGAAGGCGGCCGCAGCTTCGCGGTCACGGAGGAGCGCGAGCCCTGCGCGGACTTCCATCCCCTGCGCAACGCGTATTTCGGCGACATCCACTCCCACACGAGTTTTTCGCAGGACGCGAGCGTGAAGGGAACCCGAAACGAACCGCGCGACGCCTATCGATTCGCGCGCGGCGAGCGAGTCGGCATCCAACCCTACGATGAGCAGGGCGTTCCGTGGGCGACGGTTCAGCTCGAGCGTCCGCTCGATTTCGCGGCGGTGACCGATCACGCGGAAATGCTCGGCGAGGTGCATACCTGCCTGACACCCGGCTTGCCGGGGCATGACTCCTGGACCTGCCGCATGTATCGCGGCTGGCCGTCCTTCGCGTACTTCCTGATGAATGCGCGGGTGTCGCGCGCGAATCCGATTCGCTTCGCGTTTTGCGGGGCTCTTGGGATCTACTGTCTCGAAGCCGCGCAGAGACCTTGGACGGAGATCCAGCGCGCAACCGAGGCGGCCTACGACCGCAGCGCGGATTGTCGATTCACGAGCTTCGTGGGCTACGAATGGACCGGGTCGCGCAGCTCGAACAACCTCCATCGAAACGTCATCTTCCGTAACGAACGAAGCCTGGATCTGCCGATCAGTTTCTACGAGGAGTCGCGTGCCGAGGGGCTCTGGGAACAGCTGCGCGCGCAGTGCCTCGACCGGGGCGACGGCTGCGAAGCCATCGTGATTCCGCATAACTCGAATCTCAGCAGTGGACTGATGTTTCAGGCCCAGGACCCCATGGGGAACGACGCTTTCACGGCGGCGACGGCGGCGTCGCGCGCTCGCATCGAACGGCTCGTCGAGATCATGCAGCACAAGGGCGATTCGGAGTGCAGGCTCGGCGTCGACAGCACCGATGAGCTGTGCGGATTCGAGAAGCTCTCGTTCGGGAGTCTCGGCGGCAAGTACATTCCGTTCATGGGGGACCCCAACGCGCCTGCGAGCTACGTGCGCAACGCGCTCAAGATCGGCATCGAGCAACACGCGAAGCTCGGCGCCAATCCGTTCAAGCTCGGAATCATCGCCGGTACCGATACCCACGTCGGAACGCCCGGCAACGTGGCCGAAGACCTTCACGTGAAGCACGTGGGCCAGGGCAAGCCGGTTCTCGCGAAAGCTCCAGCAGGGCTCCAGGATTCCATCGAGTTCAACCCGGGCGGCCTGGCGGGAGTCTGGGCGGAGGAAAACGCACGCGACGCGTTGTTCGCGGCGCTCCAGCGCCGCGAGGTGTTCGGCACCAGCGGGCCCCGCATCCCGGTGCGCTTCTTCGCGAGCTGGAAGCCGCCCGGCGACGCCTGCAGCAACGGTACGCTCGTCGAGCGCGGTTACGCAGACGGAGTGCCGATGGGGGGTGATCTGCCGCCGCGCCCGCCCGATGCGGCAGCGCCGTCGTTCAGCGTCTGGGCCACGCGCGACCCCGGCTCGCAGCGACGCCCGGGTACCCAGTTGCAGCGATTGCAGATCGTGAAGGGGTGGGTGGAAAACGGCGAGGCGCGCGAAGTCGTTCACGATGTCGCCGGCAGTAGCGCGGGGAATGCGATGGTCGACGCCTACACCTGTGAGCAGCACGGAGATGGTTTCGACGATCTCTGCAAAGTCTGGGTCGACCCCGATTTCGACCCGGAGCAGCACGCCTTCTACTACGCACGTGTTCTCGAGAATCCGAGTTGCCGCTGGAGTGCCCACGCGTGCAATCGCCTCGGCGTCGACTGCTTCGACCGCCGCAGCGCGAAGCGCGAACTCTTCGGGCAATGCTGCAGTCGCGCCCGACCGCGCAAAATCCAGGAGCGCGCGTGGTCCTCGCCGATCTGGTACACGCCGGCGCACTCGGAACCGTGAACCCGCTGCGCAAACCCGCGGTTCATTTCGTCGCGCTCGGTCGCGTGCTCTCCCTGGTGAAGGCCGTTGCCTACCCGCTCGAGTCGTCGGTGCCCGAGTCGGAAGTCATCGTGGTCGAAGCGGCGCGCGTCGAGGAACTGCGGCGGGACTGGCTCGCGCGCAGCGGAACGCCAGCGAGTGAGCGCGGCCTCGATGCGCTGATCCGATCCGAGGTAGACGACCGACTGCTGGTCGTGGAGGCCCGCAGGCGGGGGCTGCACCGAAGCGATCCGGTCGTGCAGCGTCGGCTGCTGCAGAACATGAAATTCCTGGGCGACGCGGCCGGGAGTTCGGCGGCAGACCAACTCGACGAAGCCTACCGGCTCGGGATGGACCGGAGCGACCTGGTCGTCCGGCGTCGCCTCGTCCAGCTGCTGCAGCTCGAGGCGTATGGCCGCGCGCGTGTTCCCGAGCCCGGCGAGGCCGAACTCGAGTCGTATCTCTCCGAGCACTCGGATCGCTTCATGCGACCTCCGCGGTTGAGCCTGCAGCATGTCTACTTCAGCCGCGACAAACGCGGCCCCGCGACCGCGGCCGACGCCCGCGCCGCGCTTGCGCGGATCGTCGCGAAAGCGAACGCCGCCGGCAGCGCGGACGCTCAAGGCGATCCGTTCATGTTCCCGCGCGATCTGGCGTCACACTCCGAACGCGAGCTGGCCAAGATCTTTGGTGTCGAGTTTGCGGCGGGGGTGTTCGAGTTCCCGATCGGGCATTGGAGTGGCCCCACCGCCTCCGCCTACGGCGAGCACCTGGTGTTCGTGCACAGCCGGTCGCCCGCCGCGCTCCCGCCACTCGCTGCCGTGCGCAAGCAAGTTCTCGAGTCACTGCTGGCGGAGCGCGGAAAGCGCGCCTTGCGGGAGACACTGCGCGGCTTGCGCGAGAACTACACGGTGCGGGTCGAAGGCAGGGCTGCACCGACGCAGGGTGGCGGATGACGCGCCTCGGCCGCCGCTGCGCGTTCGCGGGACTGCTCGTCGGGGTCCTTCTGGCCTGGTCTGCGGCCGCGCACCCGCTGGCACCGTCGCTGCTCGACCTTCGCGAGCGCGAGGG
>CAXMSF010000368.1:0-2854 GCA_964196055.1 uncultured Gammaproteobacteria bacterium
GCTCAGTGAGGCGATCGAGGTGCTGCGCGATTTCGAAGGGAGTGTGGAGTTGCTCGAAGACGGAATCGTCGTCGACCTCTATGTCTTTACATGGCGGCGCAAGGTGCGGGTCGGCGGTGATTTCGGAACCGAGGTCACCTATCAGCGGCGGCTGATCGGGCCGAAGCGCGACGTCTACCTGCCCTATACGTCGATTCTGTCCGTCCGGGCGCGCAGCTGGCCGCTCTGGTCCGGCGTCGAACTCGAGCTCGACAGCACGATCCAGCTTAGCAAGTCCTGGGCTCGCCAGGCTCCGCCCGGGCGATCCGGGGACGAAGATCCCGTCGTGATCAAGGTGCAAGACGAAGAGGAAGCGCAGAAGCTCAGTGAGGCGATCGACCGCGTGCGCCGCGCGCGGTTGCTCGCCGTCGAACCCGCGGAGGGCGCGGAAGGCGCGGAATCGCCCGCGGCGGCCGACGCGCCGGAAGCCGCACCCGTCGAAGCGGCCGAGCCCGACGCCGCGACACCCTGATGCTGCGCGGCTCAGTCGTGGACGCTGACGGTCTCGGTGTCGCGCCCCGAGCGCAGCACCGTTCCGGGCGTCGCGCCGGTGAACTCGCGGCCGCGTACGATCTCGACACCGTTCACGAGTACGTGCTCGATGCCGTCGGCTTCGGCGTATAGGCGGCTCGCGCCGGTCGGCAGGTCGTCGCGGAAGTGGATGGGGCCGGCGCCGACGCTTTCCGGGTCGAAGACGACGAGGTCGGCCCACCAGCCTTCGGCGATTCGGCCGCGGTCGCGGACGCCGTAGAGGCGCGCGGGCACGTCGGTCAACTGGTGAATCGCCGCTTCGAGCGAGATCAGGCCCTTCTCCCGCACGCCCGGGCCGAGCAGCGAGGTCGAATAGGTGAAGGTGTCGATCATGTCGAGGTGGGCGCCCGCATCCGAGGCGCCGACCACGGTGCGGTCGTCCTGCCAGATTTCGCTGCGGAGTTTCCAACTGTCGTCGTCGTCGCCCGGGATGAAGGGCGTGAACGAGGTCTTGAGGTCTTCCGACAGCGCCAGGTCGATGAGCGTATCAAAAGGAGTCTTGCCGAGTTCTTCGGCGATGTCGCCGACCCGGCGGCCTTCGTAAGGCTTGTTTGCGGGCAGGAAGGTCGCGTCGACCGTCATGTTCTGCCACACCGCAATCGCGCGCAGCGCGCCGGCTTCGTCGGAGTTCGCGCCCGCATCGAGCCGCGCGCGAACCTCCGGATCGGCGAGCGCCTGCTTGCGGGCTTCGAGGGGCAGGCCCACGACTTCGGCCCAGCCGGGGAAGGCGTCGAAGATGAAGCCGCTGTGGAGATTGATGCGCAGCGACATCACCTGGCTGGGTGTGAGGGCGACGATACGGCCACCGCGTTCGGCGGCGTAATCCGACGCACCGAGTTGATTCTTCGCCATGTCCTGGTTGAAGGCGGCAACGCCGAGCACGTTCCAGTTGAGCGGGCGGTTGGCCGCGACCGACATGTCGGTCATGAGTGCCTTGTGTTCTTCTTCGAAGAAGCCGACGGTCGGAATGAATTCGAGCTGCGTGCCCGGGAAGTCGGCCAGCACCGCGGCCAGCGCGACGATTTCTTCGCGTGTCGCCAGGCGCGACGGCACCGGGTTGCCGGCGTTATCGTTGTGGGTCGGAGCGTTGCTGGACGAAAACCCCATGCCGCCCGCCGCGAGCGACTCGCGCAGCAGCGCGCACATCGCTTCGATCTGCTCGGGCGTGGCCTGCTTGGTGACCGCGTCGGGGCCCATCACCACCCGGCGCAGCGCCGAGTGTCCCACCAGGAATCCCGCATTCACGCCGAGCCGCCCTTCGAAGCGCGAGAGGTAGTCGTCGAAGCTGCTCCAATCCCAGGGGACGCCCGCCCGCAGCGCCTCGAGGGGCATGCCTTCTACACGAGCGAGCATCTCGCACAAGTAGCCGCCGGCTTCTTCGCTGAGCGGCGCGACACTGAAGCCGCAGTTGCCGCCGAAGATCGTCGTCACGCCGTGCAATGGCGAGGGCGACAGCATCGGATCCCAGAACGCCTGGGCGTCGTAGTGGGTGTGGACATCGACGAAGCCCGGCGCGATCACCTTGCCGGCCGCATCGAGGATCTGCCGCGCGTCTTCGTCGACCGCGCCGATCGCGACGATCCGGCCGTCGCGAATGCCGACCTCCGCACGCACGCCGGGCACTCCGGTGCCGTCGATGACCGTTCCGCCGCGAATCAGGCAATCCAACATGGGAGATCCTCTCGACCGTTTCGCTGCCGCTCGGGATTGCAGCTCCCATACATAGAAGCACAGCAACAGCGCCAGGATCGTTCGATTAAATGGGAATATATTGATGAATATGTCCTATTTTCGCGTCTCGTGTTAGGGTGGAGCCAGAAATGCCGTCTTCGTCGCTTTGTACGCTTCTTCGCGCGAGTGCTCTCCGCGTCAAGAGTCACCACGGCATCCACGTTGCGAGCGAGCTCGTACGAGCGGGCGATCGGCCCCGGCGCGTCTAGAAACGCGATGAAAGGAGCGGCTCGATGAGCGAGGCAATTCCGAGACAAAGCCGAACTCCCTACAACGTCTTCCTCAACGGTTGCTTCCGGGTGGCCTTCACGAACGAGATCGAAGCGGGCAGGCTAGCCAGCGGCGACGACTGGAACTCGAGAAGCGGAAGATTGGAGAAGACGAGATGAGCTACGAGATCAATCGACGTCTCGTGGCGAAGCGCCCGCCTCTCGAGACGTCCGCGGAGGTCGATTCGATCACCGCGGGAATCATCCGCGGCGCCTTCGAGACACACTGTTTCGAGACCGCCATTCATCTCGGCCGCGCTGCGTCTTCTGCAATCATCAATCAA
>CAXMSF010000369.1:0-4339 GCA_964196055.1 uncultured Gammaproteobacteria bacterium
CGAGAAGGATGAGGGTCGGCTGGAATGTGGCCATCCGGTCGAGCGCCACCCGGCCGTTCTCGGCCTCCGCCACCTCCCAACCCGTCGCGCATAGAGCACTCGACACGGTTTCGCGCACGGCCGGGTCATCGTCGACCAGCAGTGCGGAGCAATGCTCCTCCGCGGCGTAGTAGCGGGACACGATTCCCCGGAGCGTCTCGCGATCGACCGGCTTGACGAGGTAGTCGGTTGCTCCCAGCGAATAGCCCTTGCTCTGATCGTCGAGCATCGTCAGCATCACCACGGGAATGTCACGCAGCGTCGGATCGGCCTTCAACGCCCGCAGCACCGCCCAGCCGTCCATGCCGGGCATCATCACGTCGAGCGTGATGACCGCGGGCTCGAGCGCGTGGGCGAGGCGCAACCCCTCGTCACCGGTGTCGGCCGAAACGACCTCGAAGCCGTCCTGACGCAGCAGTCGCTCGACGATGTCGCGTGACTCGGCGTCGTCGTCGATCACGAGGACGGTACGCCCCGCGCCCGTCTGCCGGATCGACGCGAGTTCGGCGTCGGTCCGCTTCGGCTCCACCACGACCGCGGTCTCCGAAACCGTGCCCGGGAGCACGGCCGGCACGCGCGCCGTGAAGGTCGAGCCCTTTCCCGGTTGGCTCTCGACCGCGAGATCGCCGCCCAGAAGTTGGCAGAAACGACGGGAGATCGGCAGACCCAGGCCGGTTCCGCCGTACTCGCGGCTGGTCGAATCTTCCGCCTGTCCGAATTCCTCGAAGACCTGCTCGAGCTTGTCCGCGGGAATCCCGATGCCACTGTCCCGCACCGACATCGTCAACCAATCGCCATCACCGTCGCGACTGCGTTCGACCGTCAGCGTCACCGTGCCCTCGTGCGTGAACTTGGCCGCGTTCGAGAGCAGGTTCAACAGCGACTGGCGGAGCTTGGTGAGATCCTGATGCGCGATTCCAAGCCCGACACCGCGCTCGATTCGGAGCTGATTCGTATTCTTGTCCATCAGGGGTTGGGCCGTCGCGCTCACCTCATCGACCAGGCTCTCGACCTCGAAGTCCTCTGCGAGGACCTCCATCTTGCCCGACTCGACCTTGGCGAGATCCAGCACGTCGTTGATCAACGACAGCAGATGGCTTCCGGCCTGGTGGATCTTCTTGAGGTCGGTGACCGCATCCTCGCGCCCATCGTCCTCGGCATCTTCCATGAGCATTTCGCTGTAGCCGAGGATTGCGTTCATCGGGGTGCGCAGCTCGTGACTCATGTTGGCCAGGAAGGCGCTCTTGGCGCGATTCGCGTCCTCGGCGGCTTCCTTGGCGATGCGAACTTCCTCTCCGGCGCGGCGCTGCTCCTCGGCGAGTTCGCGCACCTGGATCATGCTCTTGCGGAAGACCTGGACCGCCTCCGCCATCTCGCTGATCTCGTCGCGACGGTCCTCGACGGAGACGTCGGCATCGAGGTTGCCGTCCGCGAGTTCCCGCATGCCGTGGGCCATCGTTCGGATCGGACGCGAGACCCCGAAACCGATCACCCAGGCCGCGAGCCCGCCGAACGCAATCGACGCCACCGCGGCCGCGAGCGTAAACCCAACCGCACGACTCGTCTCGGCCTCGGCGCGTGGCCCGAGGTCGTCCTGCTCCGCCTTGATGGCCAGCTTCAACCGTTCGACGCTGTCCGCCACCTTCGGGCCGATCTTGTCGAGCTGATTTCGAACGATGTCATTCCTGCTGGTGATGACGGCGTGGACGTCTTCGAAGGCGCGCGCGTAGACCCGCTGCTGGTCGCGAACCTTCGTGGCCCGCTCGACCCGCTGCGGATCCTCGAGGCGGGCGAACAGCTGGTCGATGTTCTTCTCCATCCCGAGGAACTCGACGATCACGCGCCGATAGGATGCGTCGTCATTCTGGATCAGGAAGCGGTTCGCGTAGAGCCGCGCGAGCATCAAGCTGCGTAGCGTGGTGCCCGCTGTGTAGGCCGCTTCCGCGTCGCCGTCCTCGTACGCGCTCTGCATGATCGCGGTCAACTCTTGTTCCATCGTCGGACCGACGACGTTCAGCGTCTCGTGCACGATTTCGTCGCGGCGAGCCTGCTTCTGCGTGACCTTTTCGAAGCCCGCGACGTAGTCGGCGAGTTCCCGGTCGACGTTTTCGATGATCAGCTGATAGCCGGGGTTCTGCGTCAGTTCCCGGGCCTCGGAGAGCATCTCGATCGTGCGTTGTGCGCGCTCTTCGATCTTCTCGATGTTCTCCGCGTTGGCGCTGATGATGAAGTCTTTCGCATGCAGACGCGTCATCAACATGTTGGCTTGAACGCGTCCCTCCGCGTTCGTCTGGCGCGCGAGCGAGCGGTAGTTCTTCAGATTCCGGTCTGCGCCGACGAGGCTGTACATGCTGACGGCGGAGATCACCAGCAGCAGCAACAGCACGATCCCGAAGCCCGTGAAGACCTTGGTCGAAATTCTGATCCGGTGCAGGAGGCGCATGATGTACTTCCTCGAAGCCGCGCGATTGGCGTCCCCAGGAAGATAACAGCTGCCGGTGCGTGCACGCCTACGCGAAAACCGGGGCCATCATTCCTGGCCACGCCGCTACACGGCCTGCGGAATCGAAAGGCGGGCGGCTCGAAAGACCTGGTTTCGCGCGTTCGATCGACGCTTCAGCCGCCGCCAAAGATGGGCTTCTTCACCAGGCCCGGGATCACCGGAGTCACCAGGAAGCGGAAATTGGCGCGCTTGCCGAAGAGATCCGGACTGACGACCGAGTACTCCAGGCCGCCCTGGATCTTGAACGGGAACTTGCCGAGCATGATCGTCTTGGCCGCGAAGAGCCCCACCGGGACGTCCCACTTGTTGTTCTTCAGGGCCTTGTGGTTGTAGCTGATGGTCGGATTCAACCCGACCTGCCAGGCGTTCGGCAGGTTGAAGGTGAGTCCGTAGAGCAGACTCAACTTGCTCGTGGTGGGCGTACTCGAGTCGCGGTCGCTGCGATCTCCGATCCCGAAGAAGTAGTTGGGGAAGAGGATCGCCGTGAACAACTTGGTCTTGTAGCCCACGACGACGGCCGGACCTACAGCGTACTGCTGAGCCCCCAGCGCATCGTTCGTCGAGGTGGGAAACTCGAAGACGGGCCCCGCCGCAAAGATGAAACTCCCGAGCATCCGTTTCGTGGGGTTCAACAGCAGGGGAATCTGGATGTCCCCGAGGCCGCCGATCCCGTTGAACTCGTCGAAGCCCGTCGGGATGGGCTGGCTGAAGATGATCGGAATGATGGGACGCGTGAGCAGCTTCCACTGATCCTCCCCTTCTCCGTAGAGGGGGAAAGGCATGACGGGCTGGAAGATCACGTTCCCGCCGACCCGGGGATTGCCGAGATTCACGTCGCCGTCGTAGGTCGTCGGCCCCTGGAAGTTGAACGACAACGCCCAGATGTTGGCCGTCGGGTCTGCGAGCTTGGCGCCGATCTCCGCGAGATCGTGCTTGGGAGCCGCACCCGCGTTTGCGGCCGGCGCAGCCTCTGCGACCGGCGCAGCGTGTGTATTCGAAGGGGAGGGCTGCGCAACCGGGACGGGTTGCGGATCAGCGGGCGCCTCGTCCGACCAGGCAGGCGTCGCCAGGAGCACAGCCACGCAGAGGCAGGCAAACCTTGCCAAGGTGGTCGACGTGCGTCGATTGAGGCGACTCGTTGTCACGATTGCGATTCTCATTCAGATCCCCTCGCTTCTTTTCGAATGAATCCGACCGTCTCTGCGCTGGGCAGGCGCTTTCGATCGCTGCATCACTTGATGTCCTCGAGTTTAGCAAGCGCGTACCAGATCAGCGACGACGAGTGCACGGCCGAGCGCACGGGAGCGACCAATGAAGCGATCGAAGATCATCGTCTCGTTGATCGGTGTCGCGGTGCTGCTTTCCGCCGACGCGTCGGCCCGGGTGCCGCCTACGGCAGGAACTGCTGAATGCCGGGGTTGAAGTCGCCCTTCCGCCTCCAGGCTGGCTGATGATCATAGTGGCATGAACGACATCACGCGCTGGATCGTCCAGAATGCCGCCAGACTGCCGATCGCATAAGGAGGCACGCGCCAGGCACCCTCGGGCGCCGTCAGCGGCAACCTCTTCAGCAGGGCGAGAAGAACCAACACCACGGCGATGAACAAGAGCTGCCCCGTCTCCACGCCGACGTTGAACATCAACAGCGCCAGCGTGATGCTGTGCGCAACGGTGAACGCGGTGACGGCCTTCAAGAGTGGGCCGAGACCCTCGACGATCAAGAGCAGCGCCAGCACGAACAAGAGATGATCCGCCCCTTCGAGGATGTGGATCGTGCCCATGCGCCAGTAGTCGGCC
>CAXMSF010000370.1:0-6804 GCA_964196055.1 uncultured Gammaproteobacteria bacterium
GTCACGGGTGTGAGGTTCTTCGCGGCGGCGGCCATCACGATGCGGGCGACGCTGCCGTTGCCGGTGTAGAAGATGTGGTCCCAGCGTTCCGCGAGCAGCGCGGTCGTTTCATCGACGGCGCCTTCGACGAGTGCGATCGCATCGCGGTCGAGGTATTCGGGTACGATCTTCGCGAGCAGCGCCGAGGTGTGGGGCGTTACCTCGGAGGGCTTGAGGAGCGCGCAGTTACCGGCCGCGATCGCGCCCACCAGCGGCGACAACAGCAGCTGCACGGGGTAGTTCCAGGGCGAGATGATGAGCACGCAGCCGAGCGGCTCGCGGATTACGCGCATCCGCCCGAGGATCGGCGCGCCGGGGACGCGTTGCGGCTGAGTCCATTTCTTCAAATTCCTGATTGCGGTCTTGATTTCCATCTTCACCGAACCGATGTCCGCGGTCCAGGCTTCGAGCATGGGCTTGCGGAGATCGGCGTGTAGCGCCGCGGCGAGCGCTTCCCCCTGTTCGGAGAGCATGCGGCGCAGGGCCTGGAGCTGGGCGCGGCGCCACTCGATCGGTCGCGTATGACCCGATGCGAAGGTTTCGCGCAGCGCGGCCGTGATTGCGGGGATTCGGCCGAGTTCGGTGCAGGGCTGCGGAGCGGAGTCGATGGCGATGGTCATGGGGGTCTCCCGTGGGGAATCAGCGTACTCGCCGACCTCGCCCGGCGCGACCGCGTCTCGCAGAGTTCAGTTGGTTGCAACCACGATCAGGCCGGTGGGGTTGCGCGCGAGCCGCAGGTCGTCGAGGCGAGCGTTGCAGGCGTTGCGCCAGTTTCCGCCCTCTTCGGACAGCACGTAGAGCTGCTCATCGCGAATGGCCTGGATGACGCGGTCGGCCATCACGGCGGGGTCGAGGCCCTGCAGGGTCAATTCCTTGATCGCCTCTTCAGCGACGGAGCCGCCGCCCGGGCCTTCGCCCTCGGCGCGCTTCAGGTGCGCGGGTCGATTCCGATCCGCGCTGCCGATGCCGGTATTGATGAGTTCGGGGCAGAGGGCCGACACGTGAATGGGGGCCTGCAGTGCTTCCATTTCGAGAAAGAGGGTTTCGGAGAGGGCGAGTGCCGCGTGCTTGCTCATATAGTACGCGCCCGCGAACGGGCCGCGCGTGACTCCGGCCATCGAGACCGTGTTCACGATATGGGCCGGCTCGTTCTGCTCGAGCATGATGGGAACGAAGCTGCGGACACCGTACAGCATGCCCCAGACATTCACGCCGAAGGTCCACTCGAAGTCCGAGCGAGGCGCCTCCCAGAGCGTGCCACCCGCGAAGACGCCTGCGTTGTTGCAGAGCACGTGCACCTTGTCGAACGCGTCGAGTGTCGCCTCGGCGAGTGCACTGACATGGTCGACGACGCTCACGTCGGTGCGTACGGCGATGACTTCGGCGCCGCTCTTCTCGAGCTCGGAGCGCGCATGTTCGAGTGCGTCTGTCTCGATGTCCGCCATCACGACCTTCATCCCCTCGGCGGCGAAGCGCCGACTGAGCGCCAGTCCGATCCCGCTGGCGGCGCCGGTGACGACTGCGACGCGTCCACGAAATTCCTGCATGTAGGTTCCTCCTCTGAACTCGGATTCTCAGGCTACCAGATCGATCGGATCGCGCGGCACCCGGGCCTGACGGCCCGTCGCCCGCACGCGGCTCTATTGCGCGGGTCGATCCTCGCGGGTAGCGCCGTGCAGCATGAACTCGACCGTGCGATCGAGCAGGTAGGAATGGAACGGGTTCCAGCGCAGGCGGAGCTGGTCGGCGGCAGAGATCAGCAGCGCGCCGCGCTCGCCACGGAGCGCCACGTTGCCGAGTTGAACGCCGGGACCCTTCGGCGCATTCGGTCCACCGTAGACCGGATCGTCGGGCGGAAACGGCAGGGCGACGTGGGAGAGGGAATACACGTCATCAGGCCAGTGAAGATCGAGGGGGGTCGTGGTGGCGACCTCGCTGCCGGGAGCGAGGTGACGGGCGACGACGTCTTCACTCTCGGGACTCTCGTTCATGACGGCGGTGAGGCCGAATGCGAGGTTCCGGTTCGACAGCATGCCGTCGACCCAGCTGGTCGGGTCGTTGTTCAAGAGCGACCCGATCCGCGTGCTTCGATTGACGTCGAAGAGAACGAGTTCGTGATCACCAGCGGCCGGCAGACGTTCGAACAAGCCGTGGACCAGCGCGGGTGCGGTGACGGTCGCGTCCACGACCGACTGGAACGCGAGCAGCGGAGGGAATCGATCGAGTGTTCCGGCCGCCGCGGCTCTCCCGATGCGGCCCTGGATCTCGATCGTCAATTCGTGGGCGAGCTTGCCGGCGTTGATGGCGAAGGATCCATACTTGAACGGGTCGTATTCGAGCAGGATCGAGCTCCACGCGAGCTTGCCGAGACCGAGCAGGTGCCCGAGTCGTTCCTGCCAGATCGCCAGCGCGGCCAGGCGCGAGATGCCGATTTCCGGTGATAGCAGCACGAGACCGTCGAGTGTCGGGAGCGTGTCGTCGTGCAGGGCGGACAGCGCGTATTGGACGGCGAGTGCGCCGCCGTTCGAATAGCCGACGGCGTACAGCGGAGCATCCGCTACTTCATCGTGCAGGTGGCGGACTCCGATCTGCACGGCGGCGGCCATGTCCTCCCATTCGACATCGACGAGGCCGACCGGGGCCGTGCCGTGGCCCGGCACGCGCAGCACGACGACGTGCAAGCCCTCCGCGTGCAGACGCTCGGCGAGCGATCGCATGCTGTAGGGGGAATCCGAGAGGCCGTGGAGCAGCAGCGCACCTGCGACGGGCTTGTCCTGGGCGAGTTCGTAGCTGCGGTTCCAGTTGCGGGGCCAGCGGCGGGGGTCGGCCTGGCTGTCGCGCGAATACCGATTGACTAGATCATGTTCGGCTTCCGGAACCTCGTCGTAGACTTCCTTGTCGAGCTGGTCGAACAGGCGGTCTTCGAGGGCAAGATAATCGCTGAAGCTCGCCACCTCCGAGTCGGCGGTGAACTCTTCGTCGAGCTCGGCCTCATGCCAGATCTTCAGGTCGGGCCGCTTCTCGAGCACGATCACGCCGACGACGATCAGGACGAGGAGGCCGCCGATGACCCCGTGTGCGACGATTCGCGTGCTGTGACGGAGTGCGCCGAGCGAGAAGCGCGTAAGCAAGCGGGACTTCTTCGGTTGGGCCATTCGCAATACTCCGGATCGCCCGGCTCCGGTCGAGTCGACCGGAGCCGGCGATGGTGATCGCTGTGCTTTCGTCGCAGGAGCCACAGCTTCGGCTACCACCCTGATCTTATGTAATCCGGCGGGCCGCCGCGCATGTGGCTTGCCGACCGCGAAGCTGTCATCGCGGGGCTGCCCTTCGCCTCGTCTTGATGCCCTCACGAAACGAATCGAGTAGCTTTCGAGGCCGCGGCGCGCCTCTGCGCTGGAGACTCGGGAGATCCCATTTCGATGGAACGCTGGCTGCCGCAGTGGGTGCAGGACAACCCGGTGCTTTCCGACCTGGTGCACATCGGCGTGCTGCTCGCAGTCGCCTTCGCGATCTACTGGATCGTGCGCGGCTGGCTCGTGTGGGGAATCCGTCGGCTGGCAGCGCGCAGCAAGGCGACTTGGGACGACGCGCTCGTGGATGCGAAGCTGTTCGCGCGGCTCGCCCACATTCCGCCTGCGCTCGTCATCTACTACGGCATCGCGTGGGTTCCGAAGCTCGACGCGGACCTCGCGATCCTGGTTCAGCGCGTTGCGGTTTCACTGATCGTCGTGGTGGCGTCGACCTCGCTGGTTTCGTTCCTCACGGCGATCAACGGGGTCTACGAATCGAACCCCGAGTATCGGCGCCGACCGATCAAGGCCTACATCCAGTTGGTGAAGATCGCGATCGCGGTCGTGACGACGATCATCGTCGTCTCGACACTGATGGATCGTTCGCCGTGGATCTTCCTGTCCGGCCTGGGCGCGATGACGGCCGTGTTGCTGCTCGTCTTTCGCGACACGATTCTTTCGCTGGTAGCGAGCATCCAGATCGCAACCAACGACATGATCCAAGTGGGGGATTGGGTCGAGATGCCGCAGGCCGGCGCGGACGGAGACGTGATCGAGGTCGCGCTCCACACCGTGAAGGTGCAGAACTGGGACAAGACGATTTCGACGATCCCGACCCACAAATTCATCGACGAGTCGTTCAAGAACTGGCGTGGTATGTCGCTCTCGGGAGGTCGCCGGATCAAACGTTCGGTCTAC
The DNA here is from genome assembly GCA_964196055.1 of uncultured Gammaproteobacteria bacterium. GTDB lineage: Bacteria > Myxococcota_A > UBA9160 > UBA9160 > SMWR01 > JAFDEI01. Next base: position 4,251 of record CAXMSF010000370.1, read on the forward strand.
ATCGACATTCGGAGCGTCCGTTTCCTCACCGCCGAAGAAATCGAAGAATTCGGGCGCTGGGCCCTGCTGGCGGACTACATGGCGGAGAAGAAGGCCGAAATCGAACGTTACGATGCTGAGTCCGGCGGCGATGGTCGAGTCGACGCCGACATTCGTCGCCTGACGAACATCGGAACACTGCGCGCGTACGTCGCGAGCTATCTACGCAATCATCCGAAGATTCATGATCGCGGCTACACGTTGATCGTTCGCCAGCTCGCACCGGGGCCCCAGGGCCTGCCGCTCGAGCTCTACTGCTTCAGTAACGATCAGGAATGGGCCAATTACGAATCGATCCAGTCCGACGTCTTCGACCACATCCTCGCGATCGTGCCCGAGTTCGGGCTGCGAGTCTTCCAGTCGCCGACGGGTCACGACGTCGCGGATCTCGTGTCCGCGGCGAAGCAGGGCTGACGTGTCACTGCAGGATCCCGTCTGCGGAATGACGGTCGACCCCGACGGACCACACCGCAGCCTTCACGCGGGCGTTTCGTACGGCTTTTGCGGCGCGCGTTGCCTCGAGCGCTTCCGCGACGATCCGGAACAATTCCTCGCCAAGTCCCCCAGCGAACGGCCGGCCGAAGGGCCGGGCCCCTACACCTGCCCGATGCACCCGGAGATCGTGCAGGACGAGTTCGGCACCTGCCCGATCTGTGGCATGGCGCTCGAGTCGATGGAGGTCAGCGCCGAGGAGGAGGCCAATCCCGAGCTCGAGGACATGGCGCGGCGCTTCAAATTCGCGCTCGCGCTCACGCTTCCGGTCTTCATCGTCGCAATGCTCGAGATGGTGCCCGGCAATCCGATTTCATCGCGTTTTTCGGCGCGTGCGGTGGTGTGGTTCCAGTTCCTGCTCGCGACACCGGTCGTGCTCTGGTGCGGGCGTCCTTTCTTCGAGCGCGCCCGAGCGTCGTTCGCCACCCGGCACCTCAACATGTTCACGCTGATCGGGCTCGGAACGGGTGCGGCCTGGGGGTACAGCGTGGTTGCGACCCTCGCGCCCGGCGTTTTTCCCGACTCCTTCCGCGGGCATGCTGGCGCGGTGGCGGTCTACTTCGAGGCGTCGGCGGTGATCGTCACGCTGGTCCTGCTCGGCCAGGTGCTCGAGCTGCGCGCGCGCAGTCGAACCGGCGCGGCGATCCGCGCGCTGCTCGGCCTCACTCCGGACACGGCATTGCGCATCGAGGACGACGGCAGCGAGCGGGAAGTTCCGCTCGCCGAGGTGCGGCCCGGCGATCGCCTCCGGATCCGCCCGGGCGAAAAAGTTCCGGTAGACGGAACGGTGACGGGGGGCGAGAGCGCGGTCGATGAAGCGATGATCACCGGGGAGCCGATCCCGGTCGCAAAGGCGGCGGGTGATGCGGTAACGGGTGGCACCCTGAATGGGACCGGCACGTTCGTGATGACGGCGGAGAAGGTCGGCGCCGACACCCTGCTCGCGCGTATCGTCCAGATGGTCGCCGCAGCGCAGCGCAGCCGCGCCCCGATTCAGCAACTCGCGGACAAGGTCGCGAGTTTCTTCGTGCCCGCAGTGATCACCGCGGCGGTACTCGCATTCGCGGCCTGGGGGTACTTCGGCCCGGAACCACGCCTCGCACACGCGCTCGTGGCTTCGGTCGCGGTGCTCATCATCGCGTGTCCGTGTGCGCTCGGGCTCGCGACGCCGATGTCGATCATGGTCGCGATGGGGCGGGCCGCGTCGGCGGGAGTGTTGTTTCGAAACGCTGAGGCGATCGAGGCGCTGCGACGCGTCGACACGGTCGTGGTCGACAAGACGGGTACGCTTACCGAGGGCCGCCCGCGCGTGGTCGAGGTCGCGCCTGCTGCGGGCTTCCGTGACGCCGACGTGGTGCGAGCGGCGGCATCGCTCGAGCGCGCGAGCGAACATCCGCTTGCACGTGCGATCGCCGACGCGGCAACCGAGCGCGAACTGGTATTGCGCGAGGTCGGCGGCTTCGAGTCCCGAACCGGGCTCGGCGTCGTGGGCACGCTCGAGGGGAAACGCGTTGCAGTCGGCAACCGGAAATTGCTCGAGGATCTCGGCATCGCGACGGATGCCCTCGCGGAGGTTTCCGAACGAATGCGCGATGCCGCGCAAACGGTCGTGTTCGTGTCCATCGATGGCGTACTCGCGGGTCTGCTCGGCATCGCGGATCCGATCAAGCCGACCACCCCGGACGCGGTGGCGGGCCTGCAGCGCGCGGGGATCCGAGTGGTCATGATCACGGGCGACGCCCGGGCGACGGCCGAGGCGGTGGGACGGGAACTCGGCCTCGACGAGGTGACGGGTGACGCGCTGCCCGAGGACAAGGCCGCGGCGGTGCGTCGACTCTCGGAAGCGGGCCGCATCGTCGCCATGGCGGGCGACGGCGTGAATGACGCGCCCGCGCTCGCGCTCGCCCACGTCGGCATCGCGATGGGGACCGGGAGCGACGTCGCAATGGAGAGCGCCGGCGTCACACTGGTTCGCGGCGACCTGCGCGGCATTCTGCGTGCGCGCCGACTCAGCGCGGCGACG
>CAXMSF010000371.1:0-4499 GCA_964196055.1 uncultured Gammaproteobacteria bacterium
CCTCGCCGATTCAGCCTGCGCCCTCGAACACTACCAGCGTTATGTGCAGGCCTTTCCCGAAGACGAGACCGTCGCCATGTGGATCGCCGATCTGCAGAGCCGATCGGCGAAGACGCCGACGGGAGGGAGTTAGAGACGATGAAGAATCTTCTTCACGCAACGATCCTGCTGGCACTGCTCCTTCTCGCCGGAGTCGCCTTCGGAGAACCACCCGAAGACGACGGAGACAAGGTCCTCTCGGGCATGTCGATCGTCGGCAACGACGACGCGCCGAAATCGCTCGTGATCGTGCCGTGGAAGAGCTCCGAACTGGGAGACACGCTCGAAGTCTCGCGTGCGCTCGACGACGGACGGCAGCCCGTGGATCGCGACGTATTCCAGCGCGGGCTCGATTACTACCGGATTCGATCCGGCGGGGACGAATGACTCGAACAATTTATGCAATTAGGAGAACACAGCCATGGACTTGATTTACTCGATCGTCGGGTTCTTCGTGACGGGAGGCCCGTTCATGTATCCGATCCTGATCGTCTTCGCAGTGGGCGCTGCGATTGCGATCGAGCGCTACGTCACGCTCACGCGTGTCAGCGCCAAGAACCAGGGGGCCTGGGCGAAGGTCCAGCCGGCACTGATCGACGGCAATTTCGATGATGCCCGCGAGATGACGAACAACGACGATTCGACGATCTCGCAGCTGCTCGAGCTGGGGTTGGCGCGTCAGGGGGCGGTGCGTCGACGAGAGGACATCGAGATCGCGATGGAAGAGGGCATGATGGAAATCATCCCGCAGCTCGAGAAGCGCACGCCGTACGTGGCGCTGGCCTCGAGCATCGCGACCCTGCTCGGGCTGTTGGGCACGATCATGGGCCTGATTTCGGCGTTCACCGCGGTGGCCAACGCGAATCCCGCCGAGAAGGCCGATCTGCTGTCGGCCAGCATCTCGGTCGCGATGAACACGACTGCGTTCGGTCTGATGGTGGCGATCCCGCTGCTGGTGACGAGCTCCGTGCTGACCGCCAAGACCGGTCAGATCATCGACAGCCTCGAAATGGCGTCGGTGAAGGCGCTGAGCGTGATTTCGTCGAAGGCCCGGCGCCAGATCGAGAGCGAGGCCTAGTCGCATGCGGCGACGACACCACTACCGACGGCGCGGTGCCGAACAGGCCGATCTCGACATGACCACCTTCCTGAATCTGATGGTGGTTCTGGTGCCGTTCCTATTGATCACGGCCGTGTTCTCGCGGATCACCGTCGTCGAGCTCAGCCTGCCGAGCACGGCGGGCGGGCCCGCGGCGACCGAGCCGATCTTGCGGATCGAAGTGATCGTTCGCGACGGCGGTCTCGAGCTCACCCGAAACGAAGCCTTGATCGCCGACATCCCGAATGTCGACGGGATCTACGACCTCGACACGCTGTCCGAAGAGGTCGTCGCGCTGAAGCGCCAGCACCCAGGTCACGACGGCGCTTCCGTGCTGCTCGAGCCGGATATCGAGTACGACCACCTCATCCAGGTGATGGATGTCGTGAGGAGTGCGGATCTCCCGTTCGAGGCCCACGTCGAGGCAGAGCAGACCGAACCAGGTCAGAGCGGGGCGGTGCAGCCGGAGTTCGCACGCATGGCGCTGTTCAGCGACATCTCGATTGGAGACGCACCGTGAAGAATTCACGCCGGATGAAGCGCATGTCGCGGAACCGCCAGGTGGTGACGAGAATGAACCTCACGTCGCTGATGGACGTATTCACGATCCTGGTCTTCTTCCTGCTCGTGAACTCGGCTTCGACCGAGGTGCTCGAGACGCCCAAGCAGATCACGCTGCCCGCCTCCGTGGTGGAGGACAAGCCGCGCGAGACGGTCGTGATCTTCATCAGCCCCGACGAGGTCACGGTGCAGGGCAAGGCCGTGGTGGCCACTGCCGACATCCTGACCATGAAGGGGCAGAACGTGGCGCCGATCGGCGCGCGTCTCGCCGAGGTGGCTCGGAGCTCGATCGGGATCCACGCGAAGCAGGCGATCGAGAGCCAGGAGGTCACGATCCTCGCCGACAAGTCGGTGCCCTTTCGGGTGGTGAAGAAGGTGATGTCGACCTGCACCTCCGAGGGATATGGACGCATTTCGCTCGCGGTGCTGCAGAAGGCCGCCCGGACCGCTTATCGCGAGCAACCGCCCCGGACGTTGTAGGACCAGGTGCATATCGTGAACAACGCGAACTACCAGGACGAATCCATTCTACGCGTCGGACTCGAAGAGTCGCGCAAGCGGCTCGATGCCCTCGCACGCGAGCTCCACGGAATCGATGCCGAGCTCGAAGGTCTCGAAGTCGAGCGCCGGCACTATGCGCTCTTGCACGACGTGTGCGGCGGGCTCGAGAAACTCGCTGAAGGTGAGGCGGCCGAGCTGTTCTGGAACGGCTTGGCGGGCATCGATGCCGGTCAGGCCCACATCGGCGTGGTGCGCCGGCGTGCCGACGACTTCCAGCTGCAGCTGAGCCAGGTCGAGGCCGGTCGCCAGGCCTTGCTCGCGAAGGTTCAACACGAGGAAGACAACGGTGAGTACATCGCGGACGATCTCTACGAGCTGAAACGCGTGGAAGAGGAGCGCAAGCTCGAGTGGGTCGTCGAGCGCGAGGCGGCGCTGCTTCCGGATCGCCAGACCGTCATGGCATGGACGCGCGGCCGGGAGGACGATCGGCGCTTCCGCCGGGTGCTGTCGATCGCGCTGCTGCTCTCGCTGCTGCTCGGCGTGGTGTTCCCGTGGATTCCGCTGCCCCTGCTGGAGAGCTGGGAAGTGATCGAGGTGCCGGCTCGCTTGACGCGTCTGATCGAAGAGCGCGTTGCACCGCCGCCGCCGCCACCGGTGCAGGAGAGGCTGCCCCAGCCTATCGAAGAGCAACAGCTACTTGCCGAAGAGTCGACCCACGTGCCGGCTGCCACCGAGCAACCGCCGAAGCCCGGCGCCGGCGCAAAGGGCATCCTCGCGTTCCGCAAGCAGTTCTCGGATCTCGCCGACAGCGCGCCGTCCGACAAGCTCGGCTCGCGGGCGCGTATTTCGCGCGAGGGTGAGCTTGCGACCGGACGGGCGACGCGTTCGCTCGTCACCACGAACGGTCCCGGTTCGAGTGGCGGCATCGATCTCGCGGCGCTGAGTCGCGATGTCGGTGGTGGCGGCGGGCAGGGCATCGAGGGTGTGCAGGTCGCACGTGCCACCAGCGCGATCGGCGCGATCGGCGGCGGCACCGACCGGCCGCTTTCCGGCGGTCCCGGCTCGTCACGGACGGACGAAGAGATCCAGATCGTCTTCGACCGCCACAAGGCCTCGCTCTATCGCCTCTACAACCGCGCGCTGCGACGAAACCCCACGCTGCAGGGGCAGATCGTGCTGCGCATGACGATCGAGCCCGACGGCAGCGTCTCGTTCTGCGAGGTGCACAGCTCGGGCATGAAGGCGCCGTCACTCGCAACTCAGGTGGTCGATCGAGTGAAGACCTTCGACTTCGGCGCCAAGGACGGGATACCGGCGATCACGATCCTCTACCCGATCGATTTCCTGCCGGCCGCGTGATGGCGACGTGATGTCAACGAAAATTCTACCGGCCCGTGAAGGGGCCTGAAGGCGAGCGCACCCGGCGCTCGAGATGAAGATAGTGGCAAAACCACCGAAAGGTGGCGACGCAAAGTCACCGGTCTAAAGAGCCACTCGGCTCAATGACAGCGGGACCGCCCGAATCCAGATCCTTGATCGGGCCCTACGCCTCGATCACGTGATCGTGAAATCGGAGGTGCGGATCGATCATGGCCCAATGTGAGCTGATTGCTCGAGCGTCGATCGGCGCGAATTCGATCGATCGCATTACGCGATTCGAGTTTCGGATCTCGCCGGTCTCGAACTCGAGTGGCTGGGTCGAATGTGCGCGAGAAGGACGAGTGAGTTCATGATCTCGGTGACTACGACGTTGAGAAGAGTAGCTGGCAGTCGGACGGGAATCCGGTTGTTCATCTGCGCACTGCTCTCGCTTGTTGCCTTATCCGCAAAGGCGGAAAATTGCTCCGATTTCGGCGGTGTGCTCGATGGATTCGTCGATCCGAATCCTCCCTCCCAGATCCAGATCGACATGAATTGCACGATCCGGAATTATCCGGCGTCCAATCCGCTGACCACCAACTTCAGCTTCTTCCAGCCCGGCCCGAACGACGAGTGGCTCGCGGTCTTCGACAACGTCGTGCACACAGGCAATATGTCGTGCAACTCGGTTGCCGACCACAAGATCTGGTTTACCAACGGCTCGTCGACGAAGATCCACGACAACTGCCAGAATCTCCTGATACCCGTCGAGAAGATCGACAAGAAGAATCCCGAGGGTCAGGTCGCCGCTTCGATCGGCGTGCCCTTCAGCTACAAGCTCACGATCCCGGTGTTGTTCGATCCTGCTGACGGAACCGTCATCGACTTCAGCGGTTCGCCCAACAACCTGCACAGCGTGGTGATCACGGACGACCTCAAT
>CAXMSF010000372.1:0-3209 GCA_964196055.1 uncultured Gammaproteobacteria bacterium
GCATGGTGGGCATGGTCGACTACATCTCGGCTGCGGGTTACTACGGACTGATTCCGATGTTTCCCTACGAGTACGGCGGCGGCAGTGCATACAACTCGATTCACAACACCGGGATCAGCAAGTGGATCGGTGGGCACAAATTGTTGCCCAAGGAGTGGCGTACCTATGCGGATGGAAGCCGCAACGGAAAGCCCTTCAATCGCGTCGCGCTCACGAGTCGCGGGCCGGTATCGCATGGCTGTACGCGTCTGAACTCGGGCCATCTGGCGGAGCTGCGCGAGATGCTCCCGTCGATATCTGAAGCGATGGAGGGAATCCACAACTACCGGTACATCTCACACTGCTACGACGTGTTCGACCGCCACGGCGACGGTAAAGACGAGATCATGGGTGTGCAGTACTACTTCGCGTTCCGGCATACGAAATCGCGCGTCGCGAAGCAGATCTGGTCGCAGAACAACCGCGACGACTTCTACGCCTGGATGTACGGCGATGAGATGAACTATGGACCGATCGGCCAGGTGACGTTTCCGGAGGCCTGCAACGGAAAATTCGTAAAGCGAAAAGCCCGCGAAGGCAAGATGTACCAGGGGCTTACGCTGTACGAGGCGCCGTACCAGCGCGAGACGCTCCAGTTCTACAAGATCAAGGGGATCGGCAGCCTGTCCCGCGAGGGAATGGAATTCAATCGCGAAATCCGCCGCGTCGGCAACGGTTACCAGGTCAATCGGGCGAAGCTCCGGTTGAAGTAGGTCGCCCGCGCGTTGCGGGCGCAGCCGACCTTCGCATATGCATCCCGCGCTCTCGAGCCTGATCGACGCCCTCGAGCCGATTCCGGTCGGGGAGGGTGTCTATCGTGCGCGCCAACCCCATGGGAACGGCGATCATCTCTTCGGCGGGCAGGTGTTGGCGCAGGCGCTAGCGGCGGCGAATCGATTCGTGGCTGGTGGTCTCGCGAATTCGCTGCATGCGTATTTCCTGAGCCGTGGAAATTCCCACGACCCGATTGAATACGCGGTCGCGGAGCTACGGCACTCGCGGGCTTTTCAGACCGTCGAGGTCACGGCGAGCCAGGCGGGTACTCGGATCTTGAAGCTTGCGGTCTCCTACCACGCGGCGGAACCGGGACCGACGCACCAGATTCCGATGGACGACGTAGGACCTCCGCGAGGCGAGTCTTACGAACGGGCATTGCTGTGCGCGATGACCCCGTCGGGCTTCGACTCCGACGACATGCCGTTCGAGTTGCCGGTCGAGATACGCGGCGTCGGCGGGATCGGACTATTCAATTCCGAGATCAATCCGCCCCAAGCGCGCTGTTGGATGCGGGTGCGCGAGGCGTTGCCCGATGATCCCGGGCTGCACCAATGCCTCTTCGCGTACTCCTCGGACTACGCCATCATGGCGCCGGCGCTGAATCCGCACCCAATGCCCATCACGGCGCTGCAATCGGCCAGTCTCGACCACGCGATCTGGTTTCATCGGGAGTTCAGGATGGACGAGTGGTTGCTGTTCGAACTCGACAGTCCCGTCGCGCACGGAGCGCGTGGGATCGGTCGCGGGTTGCTCTATACACGCGAGGGAATTCTGGTGGCGACGTGCGCGCAGGAGGGATTGTTGCGACCGTTGCGCGAAACGAAAGCCTGATTCGAGCAATTCCACTCAGTTCAGGCGATTCCGCCAACTCGCGGCCGCGTCACGGAGCGCACCCGTGAGAGAGGCATGTTCGCGTCTTCGACTGCGCCCACCGTCACGAGAGTCTTCGACGAGATAGCGTCCCGGTTGCTTTTCATTGGCGCGCACTCGAACCGTGCGGTCTTTGTCGCGCAATCGGACACCGAAAGCCAGCGGGCGAATCGACATGCTGTGTGCCTCCCCTCGTGCGGCCGGAATGGCCGCAGGTCTGACTTCACTATTCGGCGGGGAGTCGGAGTTCCTTGAGCGTTTCCGGTGGATTCCGGCAAACTTTGCCTGCTCGTGATCAGGTCAGAGGCAGTATTTGCTTCGAGATCAGGGGTTTGCGCGATCCTTCGGCTCGAGACGCGCCGGTGCTCTCAGTTGCCGCGGCGCTCCGAGAGCAAACCCTGTTCCAGGTGGCGGGCGAGGATACGGCCCACCTCGTCGTAGGTTTCAGCAGTGGGATGGCACGCGTCGACGAGGATGCTGCGATCCTCGCCCCGGCGAAGCTCAGCGGCTTCCATTTCGCGAAAGCGCGGCAGCAGATCGACGAAATCCCAGCCGAGTAGACGGGCCTTCTCACGCAGGGTGCGTTGGGGTGCGTCTTCGACGAACTCCGAGCGCATCTGGTAGACGACTGGAAATACCACGAGCAATACTTCGAAACCGTGCTCCTGGGCCATTGCCTCGATCCGCGCAAACTCGCGGTCGATGACGTTCCAGGTGTCTTCGCGCCAGGCGGCGCCCCAATCGAATCTTGCCATCTCGGCGAACTCGAGAAAGGCGTCACGATTCTCTCGCCACGCGATCTTCTCGACGGCACCCGTCCATGCAAAGCGAGATTCGCCTTGTCGCTCGATCCAGCGGTGGAGTTTGAAGCTTCGGTAGAATTTGTCCGCGAGCACGCTGTGGCGGCGTAACCATCCGGGGTTGGTGAGTTCATTCGGGAATCCCCAACCCGGCCGGCTGTCGTTCAAATAGAACCCGACGAGAACGAGGTCGGGCTCGACGCTCAGACCCGGCTCCTCGAGCAGATTTACTTCGTTCTCGAGCCCGATATCACCGATGCCGGCGTTGATCACCTCGAATCGCTGACTGGTCGCGTTTCGGTTGAGGTGGGCCTGGAGTCTCTCGACGTAACTGAGCGGCGCAGGCAGATGACCTGCAAAGGTGATCGAATCTCCGAGCGCGAGGATCCGGATTTCATTCGGGGGCTTGGGGAACGCCACTGGGGCGTCACGAAATCCGATTTCGTTGATGCGTAGCTCGACTCGGCGATGCCGTCCGAGCTGATTGTGTATGACGACGTGTGAATTGGGAATCAGGCGCTTGCCGGTTGGCGATTGGTGGAATACGCGTCCCCAGCGGACCATCGTCCCATCGACGACAGGAGACGGCACGATGTGCGGTGAACGCGCACGGACGAACATCTCGACAGCGAGCAGGGTCACGGCGATCGACGCCAGCGACAGCAGGAGATTGGCGGCGAGGCCGCTCCAGCGCCGCCCCGAATCCGGTGTCGATCTCATGGC
>CAXMSF010000373.1:0-24919 GCA_964196055.1 uncultured Gammaproteobacteria bacterium
GAGAAGGAGTAGACGTGGGACGGGACGTCGCAGGCTGCACCGGGGTAGGTATTGTCGCGCCAGGTACCGCCGATCTCGCACGCCCGCTCGAAGATGGTGAATTCCTGGATCCCCGCCTTCTTGAGTTGAATCGCCGTTCCGATTCCGGCGAAGCCTGCGCCGATGATCGCGATCGGAAAGTCGGAAAGGTTCCCGTGGCTGGCGGCGCGATCCTTCATTTTGCGATGTCCCGGCGGTAGCGCGGGGCGACGTTCGAGCGGGAAAGTCGCTATGCGCCTTCCGCTTCGCGCCGCGCGACGACTTCGATGCGGTAGTCGCAGGTAACGCAGCGTCGCATGCCTTCGCGCATGCGGGCGTTTTGTTCCTGGAGCTTTTGAACCTCCTCCCGGAGGCCCCGAATTTCGCGTTCTTGCGACCGCAGCCGCCGTTCGTGACCGAGGACTTCCGCGAGCTTCTTCATGTTGGATCTCACCATTTCGCCTGCTCGGCGTGGCCGTCGCTGACCGGGAGACGCGAATCCGTCAGTTCGGGTTCTGCGCGGCCTTCCAGCTCATCTTGACCGAGCAGGACGTTTCCGGAAGGTGCGGATCGAATTCCATCTTCAAGCCGCCTTCGCTGCCGTCGAAGAGAGCCTCGAACGCCCCCTTGCAGATCAGCAGGCAACCCTGCTCGGGCAGCGCATTGGGATTCGGCAGCGATTCCTGCTTCGCGCAGATGTGCCAGGCGCAGTCCGGAACCTCCATCGTCGCGGAGCCATTCGCCGGGTCCATCTCGGTGATCTCGGCCGGTCCGGTCAGGAAGCCGGCGGGATTGAACATGTCGAAGAGGAGTTTCTGGAAGCCGGCCGGCTTTTGTGGCCCGCTCGGCGCTTTCTTCGGGACCTTCGTCTCCGACATGCTGTTCATCATCTTAAGGAAGCCCGGGGAGCTCTCGTGTGAAACTGCGACGCTGGTGCCGACGACGATGTCCTCGTATTGGGCGGGCGTGAAGTGCTTCTGGAGTTCGAGCAGCGCCCATTCGATTTCGCGGACGAAATTCCCGTAGCCGATGCGCCAGCGTTCGCGCGGTGAGTCGAACCAGCGTGCGCTTTCGCGCCGCGTCTTCATTTCCGCCCACTCGCGGTCGATGCGCTCCGCGTCCGTCGTCATCCGGAGGATCGGCAGGAAGGTGTAGGGGATCAGCAGCCCACCCTTCTTCACGATCAACTGTTGCGTCATGAACCAGTCGATCCAGGCCTGGGGGCCGAAGTGGTAGATGAAGCCTCGGGGTTTCGCGGGAGCGGCTGCGAAGGTCGTCGGAGCCGTGGTTTCGGATGCCATGTCATCTCCTCGAGCGCGTCATCTACGAGAGGCGCATTCCAAATGCTACCAGATGAGCCACGGGTCGGGGTAGGACGACGTCTGCCTGTCCGATTCGCTCCGCCGTGTCGGCACACTCCCCAGAGAAGGCACCTCTCGCGCGATCGGTCCTCGTGCGCCCGCGGCCGGAGTCGGGGAGGGATCTCCGCTCGAACACAGTCGCTTCGACCCCTCCCCGACTCCGGCCGCGGGGGGTTGAGTGCGCTGAAACGTGTTTGCAGCGTTCGAGTTCGCTGCTCACATGGACTACCGATCGGAGCCTGTCGTTGGCACGGGGGAGCCGCAGTCGGGTGGGGGGAGGGGGCGAAGCGACTGTGTTCGAGCAGAGCCCCCTCCCCCCACCCGACTGCGGCGGGTCTTGCAGACACCCAGGAAAGCGCCTGCCGACACGGCGGAGCGAATCGGAGGCAGAGGACGGCGATTTTCATCCCCGGGCCCGGCGGTCGTCCGAGCCGCGACTTCGGGATGTGCTCAGGTCTCGCTGGATGTCTTGACGTCCAGCGCCTCGTCGATGTGCTCGGCGCTTGCGACCTCCAGGCCGGCCAGCGTGAGGAATTCCTGCTTCATCGCCGCGTCATCGGTCTGGGAGGCGAAGCCCAGCCAGGCCAGCGATCCCTGCCGCTCGGCGTGGGCCTGAAGGATGATCTTGTCGCGCAACGGGTGTCCCTCGAAGGCGCCCGCATAGAGCGTTCGCGCCTTCGCGAGTGCCTCGACGACGATTTCTTCGTGCTCCGGCCGGACCGGCACCAGCTTCTCCGCGCGGTCGGCGATCTCGTCCTCACGGTCCGCACAGGCGATCAGTCCCTCGGCGAGCTCGCCGGCTTCCGCGGCCCACTCGCGATAGCGGTCAGCGGCGGAGCGCTCGAGTCGGGCGATGAAGCCGACCCGCGATTCCTCGGGTACCGAGATCAAGGGCTCCATCAACAACATCGGGAAGTTCGGAATTTCGAGATCGGACATTGACTCGCTCCTGTCGTGATTGCTTCATCCGTTGCACGCGATTCGCCGCTATTCGGCTTGTCGCCAGTTTCCGTGGAAGCCCAGCGGTACCGGGTGAGGAAGCAGCACCTTTGCGAGCGGCTCCCGGTCGATGTTCTGGGCATCGAATACCATGAGTTGGCTGCGGCGTTCTTCTCCCCGATAGGCGAGGAACAGCAGGAAGCCGTCGCCTTCATCGGCGTCGGCGCTGCGCGGAACGAAGACCGGTTCGCCCGCAAAGTCCTCGTCCGCGAGTTGATGGTGGCGGCGAGTGCCGCGTTCGAAATCGTGATGGACGACCGCGTTGAAGACACCGACTCCACCAAGCTTCTCCCCGGTTTCCATCGACGACGCGAACCAGCCGTGACGGTGGCGCAGGCCCGCAATGCGATCGTCGATGCGGGGGAACTCGACGACGACATCGTCGAGCCTTTCTTCGTGCACCGTTCCCGCTGCGACGTCGAGGGTCCAGCGGCAGAGTCTGGGAAGTCCCGATTCCAGGCCGAAGAGGGGGAGGGCGTCGAAGCGACAGAAGTCGATCGTCACGCGATCGCCTTCGCTGTGAGCATTCAAGAAGTGAAAGACGTTGCAGGGGTCGGCCGTGAGCCACACCACATCGTCGGTGCCGCCGTCTCGCGGCATGACTCCGAGGTGGGTGCCACGCTCCGGCTCCCAGGCAAACGGCATGCCGGTCTTCGAGAAATTCTCGGGCGAGAAGGTGTTCGGAAATACCGGAAAGACCACATGGCGATCGGTGACGACGAAGTCGTGCAGCATGCTCGGGTGGGGCGATTCGATTTCGATCCAGCGCACCAGCCGGCCGGTCGGGGCGATCACTCCGTAGTTCAGGTAAGGGGGCGCTAGGTTGTAGCCGAAGAAGATCATCTCTCCGGTTTTCGGGTCGATCTTCGGGTGCGCGGTGAAGCTGCCCGGGCCCGCTTCTCGGCGAAGCTTCCCGTCGAAGTCGCACACGCCGAGGGTCGCGAGTCCGTTCGGATCGAGTTCGTAAGGAGGTCCGGCCTCCCAGAGTGCGAGCAGGCGTCCGCCGTGCCAGACGACATTGGTGTTGGCGGCGTTGCCACTGACTCCCGTGCTTCGCGGATCCGGCGGCAGACCCGACAGCAGGCCATTGAAGACTCGCTCGCCCTCGTTGCGTTCGAGTTGAAAGCGCTCGGTCCGGACCCAGCGGTTCAGGTAACGGCAGCGGCCCGCCTCGATCTCGAAGGCGTGAATCATGCCGTCGCCGTCGAAGATGTGGTAGCTCTCGAGTTGCGGAAATTGAGGATTCGCGCCGTTGCGGTAATAGCTGCCGCGGAGTTGTTCGGGAATCTCGCCTTCGACCGCGACATCGTGAATCTCGCCTTCCATCGGCCAGGGGGCGAGTCGTCCACGAAGGTATGGGTTGTCGGATGCGGGCTGGTTGATGTCGGATTCCCCTGAGGCGGTGTTCGATCGCTTCTCGAACGTGTATCCCGTCGTCTCGGCAACCGCGAGATTATCATTGCCGGCTGGATCATCCCAGCCCCGTAACTTCGGCCAGCGCGGCGTCATCATGGTCGAGAGGTATGCGTCGATGAGCGAAAGAGTGATGCGTGCGATCGTCGTGACCGGTTGTTCGACCGGAATCGGAAAGGCCTGCGCGCTGCGGCTGGCGAATGAGGGGTACACGATTTTTGCGGGTGTGCGTCGTGAAGAAGATGGCCGCGCGCTCGAGGCGGAATCATCCGGCGGGATTCGGCCGTTGTTGCTCGACGTCACCGACGCCGACCAGATCGCCGCAGCAGTCGCGCAGGTCGAAGCTGCACTGGGATCCAACGGTGAACTCGCGGGTCTCGTGAACAACGCCGGCGTCGCGGTCTTCGGTCCCCTCGAGCTGCTCCCGATCGACACGCTGCGCTCGGTGTTCGAAGTCAACGTGATCGGCCATGTCGCAGTCACCCAGGCGTTCATCCCGCTGCTGCGACTCAGCAAGGGGCGTGTAGTGATGATCGGCTCGTCGAGTGGATTCCTGACGCCGCCCTTCCTGGGTCCCTACGCGTCTTCGAAGTGCGCGATGGAGTCGATCACCGATGCCTTCCGACGCGAACTTGCACCCTGGGGCATCGAGGTGTGCATCATGCAGCCCGGTGCGGTACGTACGCCACTATGGGACAAGTCGATCGGTACGGGAGACAGCTGGTTCGACAGCCTGCCGGAATCGGCACGTCGGCTGTACGCCCGCGGCTACTCGGCGATGCGCAAGACCTTCGTGAAGAAATCCGGCAAGGGAGTCTCGACCGAGGCGCTGGCCGATCGCGTGCTGGACGCTCTGACGTCGAAGAGTCCGCGGGCCCGCTATCCGATGGGGCGAGATACGGTCGGCTACCGAATCCTGCAGAAGCTGCCCGACAAGATGGTCGACAACCTGCTCGGTCCGTCGCTCGAGCACACCCACAAGCATCTCGAACCGCCGGTGTAACGGCAAGCCCGAAGGGGGGCGTGGTGCATGCAGGCTGACTCCGCGATCGCGGCGGAGTCGCTGCGTCGATCGTCGCGCGTGCTCGTCGCAGCGTGGTGGGCCGCGGTCGGCGCGGCCGTGGTGGTACGGCTCTGGAATGCATTCGCGGGCCCGCTGATGTGGGGCTACGACGCGCCCGGGCACATCGCCTACGTGTTCTATCTCGATCGCTACACCGCAATTCCCTGGGCCCACCAGGGATGGGGTTACTTCCATCCCCCGCTCCATTACCTCTTCGGGTGGGGCCTGGCGCAGTTCGGCAGCGCTGAGTTGCTGCTCCGCGGCCTGGCGCTGATTGGAAGCGCTGCGAGCCTCGCGATCGCGGCGCTCGCAGCGGCCGTCACACGCGCGGTGAATCCCGCTCGACCTGCGCTCGCGTTGCTCGCCTTCATCGCGGTTGCGTTTCTGCCGGTGCATCTCTACACGAGTGCGATGTCGGGCAACGAGTTGACTTGCGCGGCCTTCGGCGCCGCTGCGCTCGCGACGCTGATCGCGAACGAAGGTCGCGCCCGACCACGGCTGGCTCGCGATGTCCTGGCGGGTTGCTTCGTCGGGCTCGCGTTGTTATCGAAGTTCAGCGGTGCGATCGTCCTCGCAGGATGTGTCGCAGTGATCTTGCTGCGGCCGCTGGTATCCGGACGGGACTCCGACTCCTTTGCCGGCGCACTGCGGCGCGCAATCGTTCTTGTGGCGGTCGTGGGTGTGCTCGCGGGCCCGTACTACGCGCGAAATTTTGCCCGTTACGGCACACCGTTCCGGATGAATCGAGACTTCGCGTTGACCGCGGAAGTGGAGGAAGCGCAGGCGCCGGGTTCGCGCAGTTGGCGGGATCTGGTTTCGCTATCGCCGAGGCTTCTCAGCGACCCACGGCCTGGAGCGGCGCATCTCCTGCATTCGATCTGGGGTAGCGCCTACGTGAACGCGTGGTTGGACGCGCGCGCCCTCTGGAACCGCCTTCCCGAGCCCGACGCCGAGCGATTGCGTCGCGCTCGCGTTGCGATGGTCCGGTTGGGTCTGTTGCCGACAGCTCTTGCGATCCTCGGTGCAATGGCGGCGATCGGAGATATTCGCCGAGGGCGGCGGGTCGGCAGCTATCTGCCATTGCTGGTCTTCGCCGGATTGGCGTTGTTTGCGTTCGCGGTGTTCTCGCTGCGAGTCCCGCGCATTTCGGCGTTGAAAGCCTCTTATTTGATGGGGCTGTCGTTGCCGTATGGAGTCTTCGTCGCGCGTGGCGTCGAGGCGCTCGCTCACGGCCGCGGCCGCGCTCTCGCGGTCGTGGGGTGTGTTGCGGTGGTCGCGCCGGCCGTCGCGGCCGCGGCGATCTACCGAGTTGGCGGCGTGCACCCGCTCCGCAACCACGGCCGCACGCTGGGTGCGGTGCAGCTGCTCGCCCGCGACACCGCGGCGGCGCGTGCGTTCTACCGCGGTCGGCTGGCGTCCGCTCCGGATTCGTCCGTGTGGAAGCAGGGGCTCGCCGCGGTTGAACTCGCCGACGAAGCAGCGCCGCGCGCGCGCGACCTGTACCGCGAGGTGCTGCAGCAGCACCGCAACGATTCGCAATTGACGGCGCGCCTGGGCGTCGCCGAGGCGCTGAGCGGCAGCCTGGAGGACGCGCGACTGCGCTTCGATCGCGCTCTCGAACTCGGTGCTGGGGCCTCGGCGCTCGCGAATCGAGGGGCTGTGTCTGCGGAGCTCGGGGATCTTGCCGCGGCTGTTTCAGACCTCGAACGAGCACTCGAGAACGACCCGGACTTCGCGGTCGCGGTTCACAACCTCGCCGTTGTTCACGAACTCGCGGGCCGGACAGACGCAGCGGCATCGGCGCGCAGCCGTTGGCTGCGCGCGACGATCGAGCCGCCCAGCGGCTACCCCTATGGCGTCGGGGTGGGCTTGCTCGAACCGGGTGCGCGTCCGCTGCTCTGGCTTGGTGAGGGCGGCCTGCGGCTCGCGGAAGCACCGTTCGATTCCGGTCCCTGAGCCATACGCCGACCAGGTGTCGTTGCGCGAGGATCGACTGCCCGTTAAGAACTACGCATGCCTGCTGCGCTGGAAGCGGCCGATTCGGACAGCCGACGCGTCGTCCGCGTGCTGGCGAGTCTGTTGCTCCTGGCTGTTGCTGCGCTCGCGCTTCGCGTGTACGTGTTGGAGCGGGTCTTTCCGCCAAGGCTTCTCGGTGACGAGATGTACTACGTCATCGTCGCGTCGAACCTGGCGGCCGGTCGGGGCCACATCTACGGAGAGAATGCCCGCGCGCTGCGCCCACCCGCCCACGCCTGGCTGCTTTCGCGAGTGACCGATCCCGACGCATTGATGGATTCGGAGCGGAGTTCCGGCACAGGCCGGCGCGGCGTTCATCTCGCGGCCCTGCGTCCATTGCTCGCCGTCGAGGTCGCGCTCGGGACGGCGCTCGTGATGGCGACCGTATGGCTCGGCTGGGGGCTGTTCGATCGGCGTACCGGCCTGGTTGCCGGAGTCATGGCAGCGGTCTATCCGACCTTCGTTGCGTACAGCCATCTGCTCTGGGCGGAGACGCTGTTTGCTCTGCTGATCACGAGCGCGCTTGCAGCCCTGGTGTGGATGGAGCGCGGCCGAGTCGGCTGGCCCGCGCTCGGCGTGGGCGCATTGTTCGGGGCGGCGGCACTCACACGCGAGATCGCGTTGCCGGTCGCCGTGGTGGCCGTGTTCTGGACGCTGGTGACGGTCGAAGCGAGCGAGCGTCGAGCCGCTGCGCTTCGCGGGGTACTGGTGTTGATCGGTACCGCGCTCGTGGTGCTTCCCTGGGTTCTGCGTAATCAGGCAGAGTTGGGACGGATCCTGCCGATTTCCAGCGTTGGTTGGATTGCGGTCGGCGAGGGAAATTCGCTCGAGGGGCGGCAGTGGTTGCGTCCGGCAGCACCCGGCCGAAGTGCGTTTCGACGCGAAGTGAACGCGATCTCGGGCGAAGTCGAGCGTTCGGATTTTGCACGCAGGCGCGCGCTCGAGACGATCGGCGAGGCACAGCCTGCGTGGATCTTCACCAAGCTCGCTCACAATGGCCCGCTGTTGCTCTCACCCGACGCGTTTCACCTCTACAAGCTGCGCAACGGTTCCTATGGAGACGTGCCGGACGTGACGCGACGTACGGTCACGTTCGCGACGGTACTCGCCTATGCGGTCGTTGCGTGCCTGGGAGTGGTCGGGATCGCGTCGGCGCGGCTCGGCAACCGCCGCCTGCTTGCGCTGCTGGTGTTGGGATGTGTATTGGCGCTGCACGTCGTCGCAAACGCGAACTCACGTTTTCGCATGCCGTGGATGCCGCTGGTGGTCGTATTCGCCGCACATGCCGCGCGCGGAGGCCGCTCACTCGTCGCCGGACTCCGGCCGATTGAACGCGGCGGCGCAATTCTCGTCAGCGCCGCGATCATCGCAGTCTGCTTATCCTACGCCTGGCTGGATTGGAGCTGATGGGACGACGCTGGAGTCGAGGCCTGCGATGGAATCGGCTGGCGATGAGTCCGAGCAGACCCGCGATCAGCATGAGCTGTTGTGAAGGCTCGGGGATGAAGCGCAGATTGTCGATGTCGACGATGGACACGACGCCATCACCGCCACCGTCGAGTTCGAGCGAAATTGCGAAAGTCTCGCCGGTGTGAATGGGCGGGATCGGAAACGCGAGCGTCTCCCAGCCGGTCGCGGCAGCGACCGCGAGGTCGACGATCGTGTGATTCGCAAGTTCGTCCGTGAACTTGATCAGGAGGCGGTCGTTCGCATCCGGAATGCTCACGCGGCGGTCGAACGCAATGGACCCGGCGGCGCCGTCGACATAGAGACGGTTGTGGTCGACGCTCCGGTGCTCACCGTTTCCGAAAAGTGTCAGATAGTAGGTCGATCCGGGTGGGGGTGACGCCGACGACCACGGCACCGCGCCGGCGGGCATGTGGCCACCATGGTAGTACCAGCCCGCATAGCCGATGCCGAGCGTCTCGATCTCGCCGTTCACGATCTCGAAGGAGCCGTTGTAGATCGACAGCGGCGACCAGCTGGGCACCGCGCCGGCCACCGGCGGCGGGCGCGACCCGCCGATCAGGTCCGAGTAGTAGTAGCCCGTCACGTTGCGCTGGGGGACGCCGCCTCCTCCCCACCAATCGGTGAAGAGTTCGTCGTCGATGTTGGTACCGTCGTCGTCGTCGGTTGCGCCGAGGTCGACGGTGCCGTGGTACCAGACATGAACTTCGGTGTGCTCGAATACCGGGTCGACATCGAATGGGCCTTCGATTGCGTCTCCGAGGTCGAGGTCGATGTCCGCAACGATCGAAATCCCGTCGAAGTCCGCCGCCCAGATACCATCACCGTCCGCGCGCCAATAGTTGTCCGTGAATTCGACGTTGTTCCACGTGACGGGACTGTGATCCAACCAGTCGACGGGTTCTAGCTTGCCGTCTACGGGGTGGGGGTCGAGCGTTGTGCTCTGGTCGACCGGAATGCCGACGGCGGCCAGGCGTTCGACACAGTCACTGTTCACCACCGCACCGCGACTGTGGCCGATGAAGTGCACGGGCGTCGCCAATGGGTCGATTCCGGCGAAGGCCGCCGGGAACTGCGGGTCGCGCAGCGCCGCATAGAGCGCGTCGGCGGCGGCTTCTGCGAAACCCTGAGTGCCGCCGACGGTCAGGCCGTCGGATTCCCGGCTCCAGTCGAACACCATCACGATCTCGCCGTTGGGCGTCGCGCTGCCGCATTCGAGCTGCCACTCGCCGCTTGCCGGCAGGTAGCTGAAGAGGCTGCCGAGGGGAGTTTCGCCGGCGTCGTCGCCACATTGGGAGGTATCTCCGGCTGCGCGGAGTAGCGCGTGCCCGAGCGTCAGCGTCCAGTTCGGCGGTTCAGACGACAGTGGCGCGAAGCCGTGCGTGATGATCGTGGTGCCAGCTCGGGCGGCGCCAGAAACGACGACGACCGCCAGAGCGGCGATCGCGATGGCAGGGATGGAGTTTCTCACCGGGAAGCTCGAGTTCTCACGCGGGGTCGTCTTCCGACCCGGGGCGGTGGCGAATGAGGCCGCGATAGGCCTGCCGGGCGGTTCGGCCCTCGTGGATCGCGCCGTAGACCTCGTGTGCGATCGGCATTTCGATTCCGTTGCGGTTGGCGAGGTCCATCACCACACGCGAGGTCTTTACGCCCTCCGCGACCATGTGCATCTCGTCGATGATCTCCGCGATCTTCCGGCCCTTGCCGAGCTGTTCGCCGACGAAGCGGTTTCGACTCTGCCGACTGGCACAGGTTGCGACGAGGTCGCCCAGGCCTGCGAGTCCTGCCAGGGTGCGTGATTCGCCGCCCATCGCGACGCCGAGCCGAGTCAGCTCGGCAAGACCCCGAGTGATCACCGCCGCCCGGGTGTTGTCTCCGACGCCCATGCCGTCGCCCATGCCGCACGCGATCGCGATCACGTTCTTGAGAGCACCGCCGAGTTCGCAGCCGATCACGTCATGGTTGGTGTAGACGCGAAACAGGCCTGACTTGAATACGTCCTGTAGGCTCGTTGCGATTGCGCGGTTCTTCGTCGCGATCACGCTGGCGGCCGCGTATCCCGACATGATCTCCTTAGCGAGATTTGGGCCTGTCAGCGCGGCAGTCGGATTCTCGGGCAGTACTTCGCTGATCACTTCGGTCATCCGGAGGTCGCTGCCTTCCTCGAGCCCCTTGGCGAGACTGACGATCGGCACCGAGGGTCGGACGAAGCGCTTCACCTCTTCGAGCACCTGCCGGAAGCCATGCGAGGGGACGCCGAGTACCACGACATCCACGTTGCGCACCGCTTCCTCGATCGAGTCGGTCGCGGGAAGGTCGGGCGGCAGCTTGAAGCCCGGCAGGTAGGCGTGATTGGTGTGGTCGCGATTGATCTCATCGGTGAGATCGGGACGCCGCGCCCAGAGAATCGTGGGCGCATTGTGGCTCGCGAGCGTCGCGACCGTGCTCCCCCACGAACCGGCGCCGAGTACGGCGATCTTCAGTCGCATCGTTCGCTCCCGGGGGCGTGAGGGGTGAGGCGGGTTCAGGCGGAGACCGCGCTGACGGTAGCGAACCCGGCCCGTCGGATGGTCGGGACTGGCTTTGCGGCGCTAGCTGTCGGCTGCATCGCGTCCGAAGCTTCCGCACCGTTCCATGATCCGATTCTCGGATCATGTTTCTCGCCGTCGTGAAGTCGCGCCGACAAGATTTCCCCACGGGGAAGCGTCGGTGAGCACTCGATTCCGATACGATTGCCGCCGTCAGATTGGTGCGAGCGACGCGTTGGTCCGGCGCGCCGGGAGGGTTGGTTTTGCATTCGGGTACGACCTCGTGCTGGTTGCTGTTGCTGTTGCTGTTGCTGTTATTACCCGTGGCCGGCGGTGCGGCTGCAACTTCGCCGGGTCGGGCCGCGACCGTGCCCCTGTTGCGGATTTCACTCGCCGACCCATTGCTCGTGTCGCCGACCGCCGCGAAGAAAGCTCGGGCTCGGGCCGCCGCGATGCTCGAATTGGGCACGCTCGAAGTTCCGGGGGTGGTCGACCTGTCGAACTGGCCGGAAACCGACGGATCCGATCCATTGTCGCGGATCGCGGTGGAACTCAAGAAGAAGTCACGGCTGATGGGCTTGCGTCGCTTCACATTGCGCAAGCCCGAGGCCGTCGGTTTCCAGGATGCGTCGCTGGTGCTCGCTCACCTGCGCCGCGAGGGGCTGCTCGCACCGAGGATTCGCTTCGTCCGGGTCCGACTGGGTTCGGCCGAGCTCGGCCTGATGGCGCTCGAGGAGAGCTACTCCAAGGAGTTGCTCGAATCACAGCAGCGTCGTGAAGGTCTGATCCTCCGCTTTCGGAGCGGGGGCTTACCCGTCGTCCGAGTCGACGCGTTCCAATCGAAGCGGGTCGGCGAATCCGAACAGCTGAGCACGGAGTTCGCGACGGCCTCGGGCTTGTTGCAGGCGTTCCTGCGAGGCGAGGTTCCAGCCTCCGCGGTGTTCGACAACGAGTTGATGGCGCGGTTCATCGGAATCGCAATGTTCTGGGATGCAGAAGCGCTGCTGCGGGCCGAGAACCTTCGGTTCTACTTCAACCCGGTGACGCAGCGGCTGGAACCCGTTGGTTTCAGCGGCGGGCTGCGAATCTCCGGCGGACCGACTCGGGAGGACGTCGCTGTTGCGAGCTGGGTGGCGCGCCTGTTCGAGGACGCCGAGTTGCGCCGGGCGACGCTGCGCGAATTGCGGCGCATCGTGCGAGAGATGGCCTCGGCTACACCACCGGCCTGGTTCACAGACGAAGAAACGCGTCTGTTCGGGGTCTTGGTTGGAGCGGAAGCAGTGCCCGGTAAACCGTCGTTTGAACCGTGGCTGGCGCGTGCCGCAATGCTCGCGAATTTCGTTCCACCCGCGTCGCTCCCTCAGGACGACGGGCTGCGACTGAGTTCCGACCCGAAGGCCGCTTCTCTGCGCGTGAATCCGGTCCCGACCGCGACCCTCGACGAGGCACTCGACCGCCACTCTTTCTTGCGCTGGGACGACGACGCGCGGATGCTGCACGCCATGCCCGGCGATTGGCGGGTCGTCGGCTCACTGGTCCTGCCCGAGGGCGTCGGTCTGGCCATCGGCGCGGGCACGACGCTGCGCTTTTCCTCGGATGCAATGCTCGTCGCCAGCGGCCCGCTGCGCTTCCAGGGTCGCGCTGAGGCCCCTGTCGTTCTGAGGGGCCGCGCGGTCCCCGGCGGCGGTCGGTCCTGGCAGGGGGTCGTGGGTTTGCGATCCGGGACGCCGCACGACTGGCAGCACGTCGTCGTCGCGGACACCACCGGAATCGACCATCTCGGTTGGCGGCTTACCGGGGGTTGCACGCTGCGCGCGTCCGAAGTGCGAATCGCGGACAGTCGTTTCGAAGGCGCTCGCGCCGAAGACGCCATCAACCTGATAAGATCCCATTTCGAGTTTCGCGGCGTCTCGATTCTGGACGCTTCCTCCGACGCATTCGACTGTGATTTCTGCGAGGGGAGTGTGACGGGGGGGCGGATCGAGAAGGTGGGGGGTGACGGGATCGACGTCAGCGGCTCGGTCGTCGGGGTAGACGGCAGCGTGCTCGAAGACATTCGCGACAAGGCGATCTCGGTTGGCGAGGGGAGTCGTCTCGAAGCGCGCAACCTGGTGATTCGACGAGTCGGAACAGCCGTGGTGGGCAAGGACGGGTCGTCCGTGATCTTCGAGGATTCGGCGGTGTCCGACGTGCGGCACGTGGCGATCATGGCCTATACCAAGAAGCGCGAATACGGAGCCGGAAGCGTGATCGCCCGCAACATCGAGATGCTCCGCGTCGGACGGGCCGCTTCAGCCCAGCACGGCAGCCAGGTACTGATCGATGGCGCCGCCACGGCGACCGGCGAGGTGGACGTCGACGGCCTCTACAAGCGGGGTTACATGAAGAAATGAGGCGGACCGTCGGAGCCATCCGCGGCCGCTACCAGGGTTGCCGGCGAACCCGCCTCCGATCGTGGAGGGCGGTTCGAGTCGCAGCGTTCGCGTTGATGCTCGCACTTGCGCCGGCGCTCGCCGTGCGTGCCGGATCCCCCGTTCCCTACGGTGGCAAGTTTCGCGAAGACATCGAGACGGCGTTCTTCGATGTCGAGCCCGGCGCGAAGATCGGGAGGGTTTCGCAGTCCAAGGTCGCCGAGTATCGCGCGTTCGTCGAGATGAAGAAGCGTGTCCTCGAAGAGCACGTCTACAACTATGAAACGATCGAGCGCGGCAAGAGCGAGAAGGCCGCGCGCAAGACCATCAGTCGCCTCGATCGGAACGTCGCGCTCGATTACATCCTTGGTCTACTCGACCGGATGCAGAGCGAAATCGACCAGGCCGTGGCCTACGACCTCGGCTCCGAGATCCTGATGGTCGAGTGGGCGACCCGCATGTTCACCGAGCCGATCGGCAGCGTGAAGATCCCGGTGCATATGAAGAATTCGTTCATGGAATGGCGCGTCGACAACCGGTCGCATGCACGCAAGGCGGCGACGGAAGCCCACAATCTCGTCAATCGCGAGACCGGCGAGTTCTATACGACCGCCGAACTCGCCGATCTGATTCGCTCGGGCTTCGATATCTCGACCTTGGACCCGCCCGCCCAGACGCATTTCTGGAAGAAGAACGACGATATCGCGAGCCTGGACATCGTCGACAACTACCTGAACGGCGGCGACTCGATGCACGCGGGCCTGCAGCAGCGCTTCCCCGCATTCGATGGTGCGGTGGTGGAATTCGACAAGCCGCACCTGACGCAGAGCAAGCCGAAGTTCGACGTTCGCTGGAAGAGTCCGGAGTGCCTCGAGGCGAAGAAGAAGCAGCAGAAGAAGTGCGAGCAGCGGATGAAGCTCAAGTTCGGCATGGAGACCCATGCCGATCCGGTTGCGAACGCGCTATTGCGGGCGCTCGGTTTCAACTCCGACGTTTCGATGCACGTTCGGAACGTGCGCGTGAATCTAGGAGATCAGACCCGCGCCGACGTCGAAGCGGATTGGATCGGTTACTTCGACCGCCAGCGGATCCACACCTACATTCCGATCGATACGGTGCTGAAACCGGATGAGGCCGGACGGGGTGAGGACGAGGCGGGCGAGTACTTCGTCTTCCAGACGGCCGTTGCGGAGGACAAGCCGCGCGAGATCGACCGGATCGGGCAGTGGACCTTCAGCTGGGGCCTCGCCGAGCAATCGCGCGAAGCACGTGGCCTGTTCGTGTTCAATACCTGGATCGCGAACGCCGACATGAAGGACGAAGAGAACAACAAGCTCGTCCTGCGCAACATGCCGAACGGCGAGCAGAAGATGTTCCTGGTCCAGCAGGATGTCGGCCACTCGTTCGGCTGGATCCTGCCGGAGCGCGCGGAGGCGTACTCCTGGGACATGATCGAGACGAACGCGACTTCGCGGCTCTTCGGCTGGGTCAATGGCTCGATCGAATTCAATTATATCAACCTCCAGGACGCGGGCCTCGAACACACCACCACCTACGCGGACGCGAAGTGGATGACGCGCCGGATCGCGCAGCTCACGCGCGAGCAGATCGGGGCTGCGGTGGCGCTCGGCGGCTGGCCGGGTGGAATTCCGCAGCTCTATGTCGAGAAGATGATCAACCGCAGGAATCAGCTCGTGCAGGCCTTCGACCTCGAGTCCGAATACCCGCTGATTCCAGTCGATCGCAACATCACGACGCTCGACGGTTCGGTCGCCGACGGACACCTGGTTCAGAATCGCTTCGATGACGTTTCGCAGATCCACTATGACAACCACTGGGTCGACGCATTCGGTCCGATCAACCGCTGGATCGCCGATCGGGCCATCCAGGCGATCCAGCTCGGCATCGCCGCGGTCGATGTGATCAATCCGGGCAACATCACCGTGACGGGGAAGCTCGCGGTCTTCCCGCGCATCTTGATCAACCTCAATCGACAAGTGATCCTGAATCCCAAGCCGGAGGGCGCATCGGATCAGTACATCGTCGTCGATTCGGTCGAGTTCGGTATCCGGATGGGAATCGGCTACATCGGTAGCGTCGAGGGAACGCTGTTACAGAAGTTCGCACTCGCCTTTCCGGCGTCCACCCTGCACAAGGGGCTGTTGGCGTCGGTTCGGGTGCTCGACTTCCTGGTTCCGGCGAAGCTACGAACCGCTGACCTGCCCGAGAAATACGTGCTGTACCGCGAGGGGGCCTTCAAATCGGGCGTGCGCGTGAGCACCGACCACACCAATTTCCTGTCGCCGTTCGGCGTGGATGGCGATCAGAACTGGGTCATGGCCCGCCGCAGCGTGATCGACCACCGTGGCGAAGAACCCCTGGTGTGGGTCGACCACCCACGATCGCTCGAGAGCGACGTGCACCTGTTTGTCGAGGCGGCAGTGCTCCAGATCCCGTTCTTGGGCGGCCACACCTCCGATGGAACCGTTTCCGGCGCGGTCTGGCGGATCGACAAGGATAAGCTCGAAGTTCCCGGGGCTGACGGAACTCCGATCTTCGAAAAGATGGTGCAGAGTGCGGACTTCACCGAAGCAGCGAAGATCGTCTCGAGTCCGGAGCGGAAGGCATCATCCGAGTTCCATACGCGTGAGGCCTGGTGGAATCTCCTGGTCGCGAATTGGCGCTCGCGCATCAGAGACGAAACCATCGTCGTGAAGGATGCTCTTGGAGAGATCGTCCATGAAGAGCATCAGTCCGAGCGGCGGCGACGTCTGGGCTGGTCGTTCTTCGACAACGGTGAAACCCAGGAATTCCGGGTTACCGGCTTCGTCGGTGCCGACGATCCCGTGGGTGCGACTCTCGAAGAGCCCGTAGTCGTCGTCGAGATCAGCATCGACGATTTGAATACGCACAGTGACGAATTCGAGAGCTATTTCAGGATGCTCGAACGCATGGGATCGGGGCAGCACTATCTGGCTGCCGAATTCGACCCCGCGGATTGGGAGGTGACCGGTGCGCCCGATGGCCGTTGGACCCGCATGCGAACCGACGGCTCGATCCAGCTCTATTATGAAGCGCTTCGGCGCCTGATGAGCGTCGACGAAACCGCATTCTGGAATCTGCTGGCCAGCAATCTCGGAATGAGCCCGCGCGAACTCACGCGGCACCGCGAACTCACGTATCCGTCCGTCTCCAAGGATGATCTCGTAGCGCGCCGCTCGCCGAAGGGCCGTCTCACTCGGTCGATCATCCGCCGCGCGCGCGCCACTCTCGCGATTCTCCGGGAGTCCGCGGCAGGCGAATCGAATCTCGAGCGGATGAGTCTGCTCGTCGAAGCCCTGTATCGCTCGGTCTTCAAGAACGGCCAGACCTACGATCCGGTGATTCTTGCAACCCTGATCGAGCAGAGCGGCGTCGCCGAAATGATCGAGGACGAAGAGATCGCGATCAAGGCGCGCATCAGCAAAGCCTTCGAAGACGAGAACAACATGCCCGAGCGTCGCGACATCGTCGGTCATCTCGGGGCCGCTGCCGATTTCGAACCGACCCGATACCGCTTCTTTCCGTTCGGCGGGGTCGAGTTCTACAATATGCTGAATTGGGTCAACGAGATCGAGTGACGACGGAACGGAGCGCGAGTGAGCCGACCATTGCATCGGCGGTCGTGCCGGATTCGCGTTGGACATCGTTCAGTTCGAGGTTCGAACCGGGCTCGACTTCGAAGTCGCGATCGTTTCGGGCGAATACGCCGCCCGTGACGGAGCCGGAACCGCCGCCGAATACGGGCTTGCTGCGATAGAGCGAGAAGCCGGTGTGGTTCCGCCGGAATTCGGTATCCCGCACGTCCACTCGCGAGTCTTCCTTCGACGCGATCGCGACCTCGGAGTCGGACAGACGGGTTGCCACGACCGTTACGCGGCTTCGCTCGCCCGCGCTGATGGACTTGTCGCCCATCCAGTGGAATGCGCTCTCGTCGATCCGAACGGTCGAATCCGCCAGATCGACACCGTCGTCTTCGTTGTTGATGAAGAGGCTTTCTCGGATCTGGCCGGTCGACCACTCGGAGTCGATTCCGTCTGAACCGTTCGCGACGAACTGGCTGCGGTGGACCTCGAAGGATCCGCGCTTCACGCTGAGGCCATCGGCTTTCCGGGCGTCGTAGATCTCGCTGTTGTCGACGTAGACGTCCGAGGCATTGAAGGACAGCTGGCCGTCGAATTCGATGCCCTGGAAGCTCGTCTTCGAGCCGCCCGACACGGTCAGGAAGATGAGGGTCGAAGGCTCCGGTGCGCGTGCGACTCCGAGCGCTCCCCACGGCCTGCCAGGATCGGTTGCGCGCAGGTGGATCGGCTGGCTGGCGGTACCCTTGGCGCTGATTCCGCGGAAGGTGATCAGGCTGACGTTCGGGTCGAGGTGCAGCGTGACGCCCGGTTCGAGTCGCAGTCGGTGCGAACGCGGAACGACGATGGTCTGGGTTGCGCGGTGATTGCCGGCAGGCAGAACGATTTCGTCCCCGTCGATCTCGAACGGAAGGCCCGAAGCCGCGATCGTGGACTCGATGGGCCGGAAGAGGGCGCGATAGTCCCCATCCGGGGTGCGGGCGAGCATTTCGGCGGTCATCAGGCGCGCGGCCGGGAGAGATTCCCCAGTCACCGCGTTGCGGTACACGATGTCGATGCTCTGGACGCTGTCGCGCACCCACCGTTCGGCGGAAAAGAAGGGCAGGCGAATTTCGACGGTCCACGACGCATCCCGGCCCGTGATGCTGGGTTCGATCGAGGCGCGTTCGGGACGCAGCGCGAGCGAACTCCCGACCATGATCGGCGCGATGGGCTCACTCACGATCTCGTACCCGCCCGGTGCAGTGATCCGCATCGACGCAGCTTCGCGGTTCGCGAGTTCGGCCGACGAGAGTTCGAAGCGGATTTCGCTCAGCAGGATCTTGGCGAGGCCGGCCGGTGCCAGTTTGAGCGTCAGGATCGGCGTGCCGGAGTCGACAGACAGGATCGGGGTGGTTTCGACCTGCGAAGCGGCGAGCGCGGTGCTCAGCGACGAGACTCGCTCGAGCAATGCGAGGCGATTGCTGCGACGGAACTCGGCGTAACGGCGGAGCTGGCCCAGGTGGACCAGCGAGCCGGTGGACTTCGCGAGGTGGGTGAGCCACTCGCCGAGTTTGGCGTCGGTCTGTGCGACGACTTCGCCGCCGTTCCGGCCGACGAGTTCCCAGAGGATCACGTTGCTTCGGCCGCGGAGAGCCGGCTGGCGCAGGAGCCGAGCAGTCAGCCGCGCAGCATCGGAGGCTTCGCCGTCTTCCGGGGTCGCCAGTGCGAGGTCTCGCAGAATCGGCTCGAGCAAGCCCGTGACCGGGTCGAAGAACCAGTTCAGGGGCGGATATCCGCTGCTTGCCGGATTGCCGAAGATCGACACCAGCGCGTTCCAGTTCAGGAATTTCTCGATGTCGAGCAGCTCCGGAAGCTGCTGCTCGAACTCTGCATCGCTGGCGTTTTGGATCAGCGCGAGCAGGCGCTCGAGCTTCACCTCGGCGACGCTCCAGTCGCCGTCGCGGTCGATTGCGGGAACGTAATGCGCGTAGCCGACGCGGCCGTTCTCGACGCCCGCAAGTCGTGCCGGAATCGCTGCAGCCGTCACCCGCGGCGTGAGGATCTCGCCGTTCGGGTACCCCAGCCGCTCGAGCATGGCTTTGCTGTTGCTTTCGCTCCAGAAGAAGGTACCCGCGGCGCTGCCGTTGATCGAGAGGTGCGTGAAGCCGCCCGGAGGAGCGAGTAGACCGCTCGCTTCAGCTTTGTCACGGATCGTGAGTTCGACGGCGTGCCGGCTCTCATCGGCCGGAGCGAGCTCGAACTCGCGAATTCCCCGATAGCTTTCTTCGCTGCTGAAGCGCACACGCCATTTCTGGTCGACGATCTGCGATGATGCGGTCGGTGCACCGACGAACTGGAGGTCGACCGGGTAGTCGACGCCCTCAGCGCGGAGTTTCGCCGGGAACCACCAGTGCTCGGACCGCTCGATCGAGCGCTGCGAGCCGTCGCGCGCGAGCAGCGCGGCCGCGCGGTAGACCTCGGCTTCGATCGTGAGTTCGTAGCTCGAACTGGAAATGCGCTTCCAACCCGCGGCGTTCAGCGCGAGGTCGAGCCAGCCGCCGAGTTCGTCCTGGACCGGTTGGACATAGCGTTCCACGGCCCCGCGTGGACCGCCCAGGAAACCCAGCAACGTGATCCCGCTCACGAACCACATTGCGACATTTATCAACAGGAGACGCGACCGCGTCTTTTTTGTCAATCTCATGAAAGCTCTCGGATGCGAACGTATGCACCCATCAGTCTCCCGACAGGGCCGTGCGCAGACTCCGCTGTTAAAAGTGCTGGCTCACCCCGAGCATCCAGCTGCGGTGAGAATATACAAATTCCTACATGAATTGTGGGGTCTAGGGGGGTTTTCGCACGATTCGGTGAACTATTCGCACACCCCGAAGTAATCAGGCTCGCAGCGGGCCGGCGATGGCTCCAACTCCGATCATGTACTTCGAGTTCCTGCTTACTCTAACAGGTAGGCTGGCGATCACCTCGGACCCAAGCGCGTGATCATGGCGCCCGAACTTGATCTCGACCACCAGCGTGTCCGGCAGGTTAGCGCGAATTTTGAGATTCGGGCGAGATTTCAGCCGCTGATCGTAGACTCGCTGGTGAAAGTCCAGTGTCGCACGCAGCCCCCCCTCTGGGGATACGAAGTATTGCCTGAAATATCGATTGATCAGCACCGGCTGAGGCGATTCGTCGAGCCATATCCGACCCTCTGGGGACAGAGACTTTCGGAGGCTCCTCAGCAGCTGCCTCCACCTCTGGCTCTCGAAGTCCATCGGGCCAGCTGGATAGTGGTGTTTCCACCCCAGATGATTTCGTCGCCGTTTGATTTCCAGCACACTCTTTTCGGGCTGTTGGGTGTCGCCGTACCAGCGCAGTCGGACCTTCGAGCGCGAACTCGCTCCCGACAGGTTCTCCGCGTAGGCGAACAGGTCGGGTGTGTCGAAATAGACATTGTTGACCTGACGCGGTGGGTAGCTGGTATGGAAACCGGCCGGGTTCAGCAGGATCCAGCGTTCGAGTTCGTGGTAGCGAGTCGCATCGGCGACGAACTTGATCTCGTAGCGTGCGCCTTCCGGGGGTTTCTCGCTCATCAGCGCTCGTTTTCTCCATCCTTGTACAGCTGATCGAGCGCAGCGTCGACGGGTTTGAGTGAAAGCCCGTCGAGCAGGATGCGGTTCCCGGCCTGCGTGAGCGCGACCAGGTCCGCATTGGTGATGCGGTTGCGTTCGGCGATCAGTGTCGAGGGGCCGAACTCTCCGCGATTCATGTACGCGATCAGCGCGACGTCGCGGATGTCGTGCAGCGTCGAGTCCATCAACTCGGCGTGGGAGCCGTTCTTTGCCGCGACGCCGATGCCCACGTGCTCGATCGTGAGATTCTCGGCGGACAGCAGGCTGCGTTCGCCCACCGAGATCGCCTTGTCGCGAATACTGGCCATCCGGATGCCGCGTGCGGTCATATTCGAGGCTCCGAGGTCGATTGCGTCGCCGCCTGCACGTTCGATTACGCCGGCTTCGATCGATCCCGTGGCGTAGTCCGCGTCGAAGCCGTCGGATCGGGAGTCGAGGATCGTCAGATTCTGGATTGCGAACGTCGAACGCACCATGTTCAGTGCGTCGTCGGTCCGGGTGCCGATGAAGCGGCAGTCATCGAATTCGGCGGATGCCTTGCGGAACACCACGCCGCCGGCCAATTCCCACTTCTTCCGCTTGAAACCGCCGGTGTTGCGCACCACCACGTGCATCCATTTCGACGGCTGCAGCGATTCGATCACATAGACGCCCGCCCAGAGTTGAGACTTCTTCGCGCCCGCGGGCCCTTCCAGCACGACCGGAGCGTCAGCCTCGCCGCGGAAGTGGAGTGGCCCGCGCGCGATGATCCCGCGGCGGGCCTCGAATCGCAGCGTCGTTCCGGCCGGTAGCGTGAGTCCGGCGCCTTCCGGAAGGATCAGCTGGCCTTCGACATCCCAGTGTCCGGCCGGGGCGAAGAACTCGCGTGTGTCGGGCTTCCACTGCAGGAATGGATGCAGGGCGAGGGTCTCCTCGACACTGACGAATGGAAGCGATGTCTCGACATCCGATCCGGGCGCGCGGATGGTTGCGGCCTCATAGCGATCGATCGGCTCACCGGAGCCGGCGAGTAAGCGGTCGGCGCGACGCAGCGCCGGGCCCAGGTCGAAGGCCACGCGGAACGGGTACTCCCGGTGGAGCTGGTGGAGCTGTTCGGCTTCGAGTTGCAGCTGCTGCTCGTGGAAGCCGGGCTCGAGCATCTGTGCGGCGATGCGAGTGAGCGCGCGATGGAAGGCGTTCCGGATGCGCGGGCTTTCGAGCAGCCCGGCCGCGAACGGGGCTTTGCTCGCGGACTCGATCTTGTCGCCCACTCCGAATGCGAGACCCGGAGCGTGACCGAGCGGTTCGAGCCGTTCGGTGAGTGGGTTGAAATAGAAGCGCAAATTCCCCCAGTGCAGGGCAGCGTGCGCACCCCAGAGTTCCGAGATCGCGAGGAAGCGCCCCCAGCTCTCGGCATCGAAGACGTCGTCGGCCGGAACGGTTCCCTCGAAGTATTTCCGCAGCAGCCGTCTGCCTGACTTGTAGCTGCGTTTTAGCTTGCCTGAACGCTCGACATGTTTCGGCCGCAGTGGCTCGATCTGGTAGCCACCCGGGCTCGACTCGACGAGGTTCACCGTGCTCTCGTTGCCCGGTAGGATTGCGAGCCGAAGAAATGCACCGTCGCGTCGCTGTTGGCTTTCGAGGAGTTCGAGCGAAGCGTTTTCTTCGAGGGTCATCAGGCCGATGTGCTTGCCGTTGAGGGTGACGTCGACGAACGAACTTCGCGGCGCGAGCACGTCCTCACGTCGAAGGTGTTCGAAGAACAGGCGCTCCGACTGGAAACCGTACGCTTCGGGGTTCTTCAATTCGAAGCGCCGCATGCCGAAAACGAGCGCGTCGCCCTTGGTGTAGATCCGCAACGGCCATTTTTCACCCTCGAGAAGTCCGGGGCGATCGCCGGACAGCCGCAGCCGAATCGTGGCCGTCTGCCCGTCGCTGTCGATGCGCCCGGGCAGGAAATCCTCGTCCGAGGTGACGAGGACCTTGCTGGCGATTGCACGGCTTCGCTTCTCGTGAATCTCATGCATGTGCTTGAATTTCACGTCCAAGGCGATTCGCCGCGTCGGCTGCGTGTACAGGTTCGCCCGCAGCAGGTGTACAGGCGCGAGCAACACCGCTGCGACGCCGGCTTGGGTCTGCGAGGCACCTGTGAAGGCGAGGAGTCGCGCTCGCAAAGGCTCCGAGACGGCCAGCGCGACAGCGAGTAGGCCGGCTATCGCGACCGCTAGGCCGAGCACTGCGATCAGCGCGCGGGCAGCGAGGCTGAGTCGCGAGCCCCTGCGACTGCGCCCGGATCCGGGCGGGTGGATTCTCACCATCGCGGCTAGACGGTGGGCATCCGGCTCTGATCGATGAAGGAGACGCCGATGTCTGGAAACACCTGTTGCAGGTCGTCGATCAGGGCGGAGACATGTTGGGATCCGTCGACATCGATGAAATAGGTAGCCTCGAGATTTCCCTCGCGGGAATCGACACGACGGAGGTCGCTGACTCGGACGTGGCGCGCGATCACCTCGTTGAGCGAGTCGATCCGCTGTTGTTGGCCCTCGTGTGCTTCGGCCATGTCGACGGAGAGGTAGAGTTTCGTCTTGTCCCGTTCGCGGCGTGCCCAGCGCAGGACTGCGACCATCGTGAGGATGAAGACTCCCGCGGCGACTGTCGGGACCGTCTGGTCAGCGCCCAGCCCGAGCCCCATCGCGATCGCGAAGAACAAGTAGGCGAGTTCTTCGGGTTCCTTGATCGGGGTTCGAAAGCGCACGATCGAAAGCGCGCCGACGAGGCCGAGCGACAGCGCCAGAGACGATTTCACCACCGTGATGATCAGCGTCGTGGTGAGCAGGATGAACGGGAAGACCTGTGCGAATTCGTCGCGGTTCGACAGCGTCGAACCGAAGCGCTCGAAGTGCCATCGGACCAGCAGCGCCAGCGGGACGCCGATGCCCAGATTGATCAGCAGGTTGATCAGCGAGAGCGGCGCACCGGTCGGAAGCTGTGAGGCGAGTTGGTCCATGAGCGGCGACGATCCCCGGGGAGGCGCGAATTCGTGAGCGGCCCAGTATAACGCGATTCGAGGCGGCGAAACCTATTGCCGCAAACCGCCAAATGCTTGCGGTAGATCCTTGATTTCGCCTCGGACTATTGACTGCCGCCGCGCCTCGGGCCACGCTCGCGGCGTTTCTGTTGGATCGAGGTGCCCGAACAATGCATCGAAAACGAGCGCGCCGGCGGTTTCGGAACCGAGCACAGGCGTTGTTCGCCACAGGAATCATGCTGTGGCCGGCGCTGGTTGCTGCGATGCCGCCGGAGGCCGAAGAGCGCGTGAGCCCGGCGGCGATCTTCTCGCTCGAGTGGGCTCGCCGCCGGCAGCAGCGGGACGCGACTCCCGGAGCCCCCTTTCGTTCGAACATTCCGTGGCCCGCGCGTGTCGAGGGCGACGAAGGTCGGTGGTGGGCGAACATCAGCGCCGGAGGTGAATGGGATACCCAGCCGGTTCTGTTCCCGAACGGAATTGGCGATGTGGACGAGATCCACCGCGACAGCAATGAGGCCGCGGGTGCGTGGTTCGCCGACGGTGGGGGCGAGGTGTTCCGCAGCGGGGATCTTGCAGCCGGCGTCGCGACGACCTACTGGGGTTCGGCGCATTCCGACATCGACTTCGATACCCACTATCCGACGCTCGCGACCTGGTTCGACTGGCGCTTCACGGAGCGCTGGAGCTTGCGCCTCAATTACAATTTCGGGTACGCCTGGGTGGACAACGACGCATTCGCGATGACCCATTTCGTCGGCCCGAGCTTCTCCGCGAATTGGGGGCACTGGGGCGAGACGATGTTCCGCGGTGACTATTACAACTACGACTTCAAGCAGATTCCGCCCGACTATCCGCGCGGCGAAGAGTCGTTCCCTGGCGGTCAGTGCGTGGTGACGCCGCCCGGTCCGCCCTCACCGTTTCCGTGCGCTCCCGAGGGCAAGACCGAGGGCGCCCGGCGAGACCGAAGTGGCTGGGGCTTCATTCTCTCCGCTGAGCACCGGATGGACCTCGACTGGAACCACACCCAGATTCGCGGCGGTTACACCTATCAGCACTACATTCCGGAAGGAGCCGAGTACCACAACCAGTCGCACGAGATCTGGCTTGGCGCGACCACCGCGCTTCCGTTCGGCTTCATGCTCGACGGA
This sequence comes from uncultured Gammaproteobacteria bacterium, assembly GCA_964196055.1. Lineage (GTDB taxonomy): Bacteria > Myxococcota_A > UBA9160 > UBA9160 > SMWR01 > JAFDEI01. The sequence continues at coordinate 24,669 of CAXMSF010000373.1, forward strand.
AACGTGACGTTTCTCTACCACGGCTCGCGCAATGTGACCTCGCTGCCGCAGCCGCGGGACTTCGTTGCGAATGAGGTCTACAGCCTGCGCGGCTACCGCCGTCACGATCGAATCTGGCGGGTCTACACCGCGATCGGGCGGCCGATCGCGCGGAATATCAGCGCGTCGGTCGAATACGGCTTCGAAAATCACGACTCGAACCTCGAGCCCTACGACTATGATCGACACCGCATCGGCGGCTACCTGACCGT
>CAXMSF010000374.1:0-35765 GCA_964196055.1 uncultured Gammaproteobacteria bacterium
CGAAGAAATAGAGGTTTCCGCGTTTGCGCGCGAACGACTCGAGCAGCGACTGCTGCGCCAGATATCCCTCCCTCTGCCAGCCCAGGTAGAAGTCCCGCATCACATCATGCCGATAATCGGGCGGCGGGCGCGGCTGTTGCCACAGGAAGATCGGCGTGTGGGCATACTGCGCGCTGTGAACCTGGTAGGGCAGCGTCAACGGCTCGCCGGTCACGCGCACGTTGTAATACGTCATCGCGCCTGCAACGACGGCAAGCGCAAGCATCGCGGGAAGCGCGAAGCCGCGCCAATATTCCCGGAGCGACGGCCCCTTCGCGGAGAAGGCCCGCACGAGTAACGCCAGCGCGACCGGGACACACGCGACGAGCCCGGAGAACGGGCGGCTGTTGGCGAGCAGCGCGACCCCGACGATGAGCACGAGAGCCGCGGCGGGCCGCGGTCGTCGCCAGAGGCGCGGCAGCGCCCCGTAGAGCAACGCGCCGCCAAGCAACGCGACGGAGCCGTTCCAGTAGTTCTGCCAGTAGAACTGCAAGCCGTGATGAAACGCCACGAGCAGCCCTCCGAGCAATGCGAAGCGGCCGGGCACCCAGCCCTGCAGCAACCAACAGACCGCGGCGGCCGCGAGCGCCGTGGTGATCCAGACGCCCACGATCGGATGCCCGCCGACGAGTTCGCCGAGCGCGAGGAACAGGCCCTGAGCGGGCGGATACTTCGACGCGTAGTTGGGTTGCTGGAGTACGTGGAAAGTCTCGAAGTGCTGCCACATCGGATGCGTCGGATTCGCGAGCCGCCCCTCGCCGAAGGTGTCGGCGGCGAGCAGGTAGCTGAACTCGTCGTGGAAGCTCGGATCCGGCACGCGCACGGAGGTCACGGCGGCCGCAAGACCGAACGCAAGCACACCCACCAACACGACCGCGCGACCGGGACGGGACGACAGCCGCCGAGCCAGGCGCGCCAGGGAACGCAGCGGGCCCGAACTCATCGGCGCGCACCCGCAAACAACCACGAACCGTAGACGAAGTACTTCACGACCATCGAGCAACAGAGCGTCCCACCCGCCGCAAACAGGTAGTACGTGCCTCCAATGTGATGCAGCAGCAGGAAGACGAGGAACTCCGAAGCTCGGAAACCGGCCGACGTCATTGCGAAGCCGGCCAATTGCCTCGCCATCGAGAGGTTGCTGCCCGGGAAGACCCACCAGCGCATGACGGCAAAGTTGAGCACGAATACGGTGGCGAGGCCGACCGCGAACGACACGTCCGGCGAAACGCCGGCCAGTTCGTGCAAGCCTGCGGTGAGGCAGAGGTTCGTCGTGAAACTGATCGCGCCCAGCAGCACGAATCGAAGCGGCGCACCCGTTCGCGCCGAAGGAGGATTCATCGACTCCGCTTGTCGATCATGTCCGCCAATAGCGCGAACATGCCAAGCTGGGTCGAGGCGACCAGCAGCACCAGCGTCGCCTCGGTCAGGTCGCGGCGCATGCAGACGTCGAAGGCAAGCGACACGAGGAAGGCGCCGCCGAACAGCAGCGCGACGGGGAAGAACACTCGCAACGGAGCGAAGTACATTCCGGTGCGAAGGATCAGCTGCGCGATGCCGAGGGTATCGCGGATCGGGCGAATCTTGCTCTTTCCGACCCGCTTGTGATAGTCGACCGGCTCGTAGTGGACGGTGTAGCCGTTCGTCAGCATCGCGAGCGTGATGGTGGTCGTGAAGCTGAAGGTGTCCGGCAGGATTCGGATGAATCGAGCCACCGCATCGCTGCGAAATATGCGCAGGCCGCTGTTGATGTCCGGGATCTTGCGATGCGCGAGCCATTCCGCGAAGTGTTTCAGGAACCACTTCGGGATGCTCCGGAGCAGCGAATACTCGACGTTCGCGCTCGTACGCGCGCCGACGACCATGTCGGCGGAGGCCGCGAGCCGCACCAGGTCGGGAATTCGTTCGTTCGGATAGGTTCCATCGGCGTCCGTGATCACGATCAGCGGATGGCGTGCGTGGCGAATACCGGTCTTGAGCGCCGCCCCGTAGCCACGGTTGTGCGTGTGGGTGATCGTACGAATTCCCGCCACGGACCGCAGCAGCTCAGCGGTGCGATCGGTGGAACCGTCGTCGACGACGATGATCTCACAGTTCTCGGACGCCAGGCCGGACTGCAACGCGGTCAGCGCATCGAGGATGCCATCCTCCTCGTTGTACGCCGGAATCACGACGGAGAACGACTCGCTGTCTCCGGGCTGATGGTCCTCGGCCCCTTGGGAGGCGCGACTCGTTGTTTCGATCATCCGTGCATTCTCGACATCCTGCGCTTTGGCTGCTCTGCAGCCAAAGCATCCGCGCCGTCGCTTGAAAAGCGACGCATTTCGTGCTCCTCGCGCTCCGGACAGGGTGTCGGTTCGCGGGATGCCCCGCAAGCCGCCCCTCTCAACGATCGTCCGATCGGTCGGGCCGGGATCCCGTTCCCGACCGCTTCGCGCGCAGCTGCTTGGCCGCGCGAAGGTTCCGCTTCGCGAGCTGCGAATCCGGCGTGAGTTCGACCACGCGCGACAGCTGCTCGACCGCCTCGTCGAGGTCACCGCGCTCGATCAGGGCCGAGGCCAGGTTCGTGCGGGCCGCGACGAGATCCGGTGCGATTTCGAGCGCAGCGCGGTGGCGCGCAATCGCAGCATCGAGGTCACCCACCGCAACCAGGGTGATGCCGAGATTGGTCTGCGCCGCGGCGAAATCGGGATCGAGCTCTAGCGCTCGCTCGAAGCTCCGAACCGCCTCGGCGAACTCGCCCTGGTCGTGACGGATCAGCCCGAGGCTGTTGTGGGCGAGCCCATAACTGGGTTGGGCCGCGAGCGATCGCTCGACCGCGGCGGCGGCTTCGTCGAGCTCACCACGAAGACGCAGCGCGTTGCCGAGGTTGTTGTGTGCCTCGTGCTGGCGGGGCTCGACGCGCGCTGACGCTCGGAAGTACTCAATCGCCTCATCGAACCGTCCCCTCTCCTCAGCAATCGTCCCGAGGTGACCGAGGGCGAGCCAGGAATTCGGATTCTTCGCCAGCGTGTCGCGCCAGAGGGTTTCGACATCGTGGTAGACGTGGGACTGGCGCCACGACATGCCGGTCAGCAGTGCGAGCACGAGGCCGACGCAGACGATCTCCGGCACGAAGCGCCCGTCGGCGAGCCGGCCGACCTGCTGGCGGAGCTTTCGGGGGGCGGCATTCGCGGCGAAGGCAGCGAAAAGGGCGATGAGCCCGACGCTGGCGAGGTACTGGAAGTGGTCGGCGACGAAGGAATACCGCATCGGATAGACATCGAAGAAGCCCAGCGCGGGAAACAGCGAGCCTGCGAAGATCAGCACAGCGACCAACGGACCCCGCCCGAAACGCGCGCGCAGGGCCCAAGCCACGATTACGACGGCCACCGCGGCTGCCGGGTAGAGCCAGGCGACGAAGTCGCCGGAGTCGATCTCGAAGCGCGGATAGTTGAAGGAGAGCTGCGTCGGCCAGACGAGCTTGCCCGCGTAGAACCACAGGGCTCGGCCCGCGATCAGGACCCGGTCCACGAACGAAAGGTCCCACTCCCACCCGACCGCACCGACGTGTTGCGTCTCGAGCCGCGCGGTCAGCAGCCCGAAACCGGTTGCCAGCAGGAAATACGGGATCAGCGGCTGCACGTCGGACCAGCCGACGCGACCTCGCCGCCACCACACCAGCAACAGGATCACCGCGGGCAGCGAGCCCGTGACCGTCTTGCTCAAGAGCGCGGCTGCGAAGCAGGCCAGCGAGAATGCGTAGAGGCGCGTGGCCCGGTGCTCGTCCACGGCTTTGCGGCCGAGCCCCGCGGACCGTAGATAGGCGTGCAAGGAAGCCAAATAGAACACACCCGAGAGCACATTCTTGCGCTCGGTGATCCACGCCACCGACTCGACGTGTACCGGGTGAAGGGCAAAGATCGCTGCGGCAAACCAGGCGCCCGGCAGGCCGAGCGCAGCCAGCACCGCCCACAACAGCATCGCGCCGACGGTGTGCAGCAGCACGTTGACGGCGTGGAAGCCGGCCGGCTCGAGCCCCCACAGCTGGTACTCGAGCCAGTAACTGGTGTGGACCATCGGGTAGTACTGTGGCGTTGCGCCGTAGTCGAGCCAGATCCGCCGCAAACCGTCCGCCGTCCGCAGCGTCGGATTCTCGGTCACGTAGTCGTCGTCGTCCCAGATGAAGCCGGCGTCGAGCGTCGGCCCATAGGCGACGAGCGTCAGCGCGATCAGCAGCCCGGCCAGGAACATCCGGTTGGTGGAGAGCGACTGCACAGCGATCATTCCACCTCGGCGAAGATGTCCGTTCAGTGTCCTCGCCGCTGTGCTTCACGGCGAAGGGCTCGGCTCGGCAGACTCCCGTCCATCCTGGCGGCGAGGCCTCCAACGACACCCTTCCCGATAGCATGAACCGGATTCGCACGAATGCAAATCGGCGTGCGGAGCGAATCCGGCGCTCCGCCGTGCCGCCACGGGTTGCAAAGTCGGCCAAGCGTGTGCAGGCTTGCGAGGTTGGCGTGCTCGACGGCCGTTCGAGAGCCGTCGTCCGATGGGCGGCGAACGGCGTCCAAGCTGGTCATGGAGCGAAGCGGAATGCCCTTTTCGAACATCGTCGACCCCGTGAAGACGCTCTCTCCCAATGCTTCGCAGCGGCTGAGCCTGGCGCTGCTCGCGCTGATCTTGCTGACCTTGCTCGGCATGCTGGGCTACACGCTGATCGAGGACATGTCGCCGCTCGACGCCCTCTTCATGACGGTCATCACGCTCTCGACGGTCGGCTACGGCGAAACGGTCCCGCTTTCGGATCTTGGCCGCCTCTACACCATCGGCCTGATCATGCTGGGGATCGGCACCGCCTTCTACGCCGTCGGCGCACTGACGGCCTTCGCCATCGAAGGTCGCCTACGAGAAGTCCTGGAGAAGAGAAGCATGGAACGAACCATCGCCTCACTGCGCGACCACGTGATCGTCTGCGGATTCGGCCGCTTCGGAAGATCGGTAACCGAGCATCTCCGCAAGGCCAGATCCGCCGTGGTCGTGATCGACAACGATCCGGGCGTCGAGAGGGACTGCGCTGCGCTGGGCTGCACCTTCCTTCTCGGATCCGCGCTCGACGATGCGATCCTGGCCCAGGCCGCGATCGAGCGCGCTGCAGCGATCGTGGCGGCGATTCCGAGTGACTCCGACAACGTCTTCATCGCACTCTCCGCGCACGAGGCGAACCCCGACATCGCCATCCACGCCCGGGCCGAGACCGACGCGGGGATCCGCCGCTTGAAGATGTCGGGGGCGAGCCAGATCATCTCGCCCCACCGCCTGGGAGGGCAACGCGTCGCGAACGCGATCGTGCGCCCGGGGGTGGTCGAGTTTCTCGAACTCAGCGCACCGGGTGACGGTGCCGAGGTCGACCTCGAAGAGGTCGTCCTCTCCTCGGGCAGCCGCCTGGTCGGCAAGGCGCTCAAGGACCTCAGGTCGCTCGGCATGCACCTCGCGGTGATCGCGATCAAACGCGGAAGCGAGAGATTGAAGATCCAGCCGGACGCGGACGAGGTGCTGTGCGCGGGAGATCGGGTGGTCGTCGTCGGTGATCACGACGTCCTCGGCCGCCTGGCCGAGATGGCAGCTGCAGACGGCTAGGAGTCGGTCTATCCGATTCGCTCCGCCGTGTCGGCACACTCCCCGGAGAAGGCATCTCTTGCGCGATCGGTGCTCGCGCGCCCGCGGCCGGAGTCGGGGAGGGATCTCCGTTCGAACACAGTCGCTTCGACCCCGCCCCGACTCCGGCCGCGGGGTGTTTGCTGCAGCCGCGCCCGGAACCAGAAGGTTCCGGGCGCGGCGATTCGCTGCGTCTTCCCCGCGATGAATGTGGTGCGTCGAAACCGAACGCGCCGCAGAAGCGTCAAACAACCGCCCGCTCCACAAGATCCTTGTTCTTTCCGATCCCCGGCGGATAAGCTACGAGCCGCACTCACCGAGGGACTTCCGACCATGCAGCGTCTGCGCTGGGATATCCGGTTACACCCCCGCTCGAAGTTGCTCGGCATCGCTGTCGTTGCGGCGCTGTCATGCGCCACGCCTGCGGTCGCCGCGCAGGTCTATCACAGCCCCAACGATGACGGTCAACCCGCGGCCGGACCTCCACAGATCTCCGAGGGCGGCGTGCAGTCCGTGTACCTCTACATCGATGGGGGCACGTCGGCGTCCGCGGGCGGCACGGCCTGCGCGACCGGAAGCGGCAGCGAGCTTTGCGGCTACACCCTGACTCTGACCGGACTGGCGGGCTTGACGCTCACGGGCTTTGCGCCCGATGTCGCCGCCGACCTCCTGTACGACACCAATTCAATCGAGTTGATCGTCAATGGACTCGATACCGCGGCGCCGACGCCGGGACCGAAGCGCATCGGCGAGCTATCGGTGAACGCGGTGGCGGGCGGCTCCCTCGAACTCACCAGCGGCGAAGTCATCGGGGCGGATCTGTCGAGCGAGATCCTGTCGAGTGGCGAGCTCGTCGTGGTGCCGGAGCCGGGAGCTTTGCTGCAGCTCGTGTGCGGAGCGGCGTTGCTCGGGTGTCTGCGACACCGGAGGGCGCGCATGAGTGCCCCGACACGCGGGTCCGTATTCGCTCTGTTGGCGGCGGCCCTGCTCGCAGCACCGGTGGACGCCGCGCCTCTGATCGTCAACGAATTCAATGCAGTCAGTGGGAGCAACTACCTCAATTTCGGCAACGCGACGACCGATGGCGACGGCAATTCCATCAACCCACCCGTGGGAGAGGAGCCCGCGGCCACCGATACGTATTTCGGCCGCATCGAGGGCAACGGCGGCGACTGGATCGAACTCGTCGTGGTTGCCGATCACCTCGACATCCGCGGCTGGATGCTCGTCATCTGCGACGCCGGCGTCTGCGACGTGAACGACGAGCTCACGTTTGCGAACCACGCCGTCTGGAGCGACCTGCGCGCGGGCACGATCATCACAGTGGCCGAGGACGAAGCGACCGATCTTTCGTTCAACCCCGGCGCCGGTGACTGGTGGATCAACGTCCAAGCGCAGAACGGCGGATCGGGCACCTACATCACTGCGAGCAACTTCCCGGTCAATCAGACCGACTGGAAGATGTCGATCCTCGACGACAACGCGAAGGTCGTCTTCGGGCCGATCGGCGAACACGTGCCCGCAGACCCGGTCGCGGGCTGTTTTCCGCCGCAGGACGATTTGAACTCGGGCGAGACCTTCCGGCTCGAAGAGGCGCCGAGCGCGCTCATCGATCCGTGCATCATCACCCTCAACGACTACGAAGACGGCGTGCTCAGCACCTTCGGCTCGCCGAACCAGTGGAACAGCGGCTTCGCCTCGCAGAACTTCGACAGCCTGCGCAACCTCGAAGCGCAGCCGGACCGCGACGGCGACCAGATCCCCGACGACGGCGACCGGTCGGGGATCGCGGGCGACGCACCGTGCGTGGGCGGCGTAACCGCGGGTTGCGACGACAATTGCGCGGGGATCCAGAACGCGCTGCAAACCGACTCCGGCGGGCCCGGCGGTGCGGACGGCATGGGTGACGTCTGCCAATGCGGCGACCCGACCGGCAACGACGACGTGACGGCAGCCGACATCCTGGAGCTGCGCGAACTCCAGATCGGGCTCCGAAGCGAATTGACGCGTCCCGAACGTTGCAGCGTGCACTCCGACGGGCAGTGCACCCTCAGCGATCTGGTCGTGCTCGACCGAACCGTCGGGAACCCGTCGTCGGAACCGGGCCTGGCGCCCACCTGCCAGGCCGCAGCACTACACAGCGACCAATCGGACTTCATGTTCGACCCCGACCGCCTACTCGAAGTGAACATCCGGATGGAGCAGACCGACTGGGACGCACTGAGGGTCGAAGAACTCAACGTGTTCGGCCTGTTGGGATCGCCCGATTGCGGCACGAAGCCCTTCTCCGAGCTGGGCCCACCGTACAACTTCTACAACGCCGAGGTCACCGTCGACGGCAAGACGATGACGAACGTGGGCGTTCGCAAGAAGGGCTTCCTCGGATCGCTGTCGACCACCAAACCGTCGCTCAAGATCAAATTCGACGAAGTCGTCGGCCAGCTGCAGAGCAACGGCCAGCAGCTCAACAGCATGGACCGGTTGACGTTGAACAACAACAAGCAGGACACGACCCACGTCACCCAATGTCTCGGCTACGACCTGATGCGAAAGGCGGGACTGCCGGCACCGCGCTGCAACTTCGCGCACGTGACCGTCGTCGCCATCGACGGCCTCAGCGAGACGACCGTCGTGGACGGCCTCTACAGTCATATCGACAGCATCAAGGACCCGTTCCTGCGCAAGAACTTCGGCAGCGATTCCGACCAGGGCCGGCTCTACGAGGGCACCTTGTCGGACTTCTGGCCGGGCTCGTTCCGCGGCACCATCGAGGCCAAGACCGATAGCGCGGCTGCCGACACCAGCGAGATCGACGCGCTGACGACCGCGTTGGAAGACCCCTTGCTGACCGACGCACAGCGGCTCGCGGCGATCCAGGGCCTGGTCGATGTGGCGGACTTCATGAAGTTCTGGGCCGCCGAAGGAATGATCGGCCATTGGGACGGCTATGTGGACGACCAGAACAATTTCTGGTTCTACGTCGATCCGGCGGACGGCCTGATCCGATTCATTCCGTGGGGCATCGACGACACCTTCGGTCCGGGCAATGCCCTTCCCGGGCGCGGTGGAGACCCGACACACGCGAAGGCGATCGTGCCGCGGTCCGCATTGGCTCGACGTCTGTACGAGAACAGCGTCGCGAAACCTCAATATCTCGCGGAACTCCAGTACCAACTGGACAACGTCTGGGACGAAGCAGCGATCCACGCGGAGATCAACCGCATGGAGGCGTTGATCAAGCCGATCACCGGCAGCCTGACCACGGAACTGAACGTGCTGCGAACTTGGGTGGATGACCACCGAACACTCGTCCAGGCCGAGATCAACGCGCCGCCGACGGGCTTCGTGGGGCAGCCGAGCCACTTCTGCTTCTTCAATCCGTAATCTGTGCCCCAAAGAAGGCTGCTGACTGGTTCGACTCCAACCCGGCTCGGCCCTGCCCGCACGTCAGAACGCGGATCGAAGCCGCTAACCCGGCGGGCGCAGGTGGTGGTTCATCCAATAGATCACCACGCCCGTGACCGAGATGTAGAGCCAGATCGGAAAGGTCCAGCGCGCGATCCTGCGATGTTCGTCGAAGCGCTGTTTGAAGCCCAGAAAGAAGGTCCGGAGTACGAGCGGCACCAACGTCACTGCGAGAATCGTGTGGCTGGTGAGGATGCACAGGAAGAGCGTCCGCACCCAGTCGTCTCCGGGGAAGCGCTGGTGCCCCACCAGCACCTGCTGGCTCACGTAGACGACCAGGAACATCGCCGAAACCCCGAGATTGATGACCATCAGTCGCTTGTGCCGCTGGCGCAGGCCCTGCTTGATCGCCACCAGCGCAGTCACGAGCAGCGTCGCACTCACGGCATTCGGGCCGGCGAGCATTCTGGGGAGGGTAACGGCGGGATCCATGGCGGTGGCTCCTGGGTGGCCGGCGCGAAGGCCGAATAGTAACCAATCGCAATTCCGACCGAACACCGGCAAACTCGACGCCGCATCGGGTCCGGCAGCGCGGCCCGCGAGCAGGTGGGCCAGGCCGTGACGAACGACACGCACAGAGACGCCCCGGAGACCCTCCCGGCTTCGACGAAGTTCGTCTACTCGCTCGGCGACCACACCGTCAATCTGGTGCTGTCGGCGGCATCGCTGCTGTTTTTCAAGTTCCTCACCGATGTCGCAGAACTCCGGCCCGTGCTGGCGGGCTTGGTGGTCTGGATCGCTCGCGTGGTCGACGCCTTCAGCGATCCCGCCATGGGGCGGATCTCCGATCTTACCCGTTGGAAGGTCGGCCGTCGGCGCGGCTACTTCCTGCTCGGCGCCGTGCCCTTCGGTGTCTTCTTCGCACTGATGTGGCAAGACGTTCCGCTGGCGAGCCAAGCCGGGAAGTTCAGCTACTACGCAGGGGCCTACATCCTGACCAGCCTCGCGATGACGGTGCTTTCGATTCCCTACATGGCGCTGCTGCCCGAGATGGCGAACAGCTACGACGAGCGCACCTCATTCAATACCTACCGGTCGGCGGCGTCGGTGATCGGGACCTTCGCCGCCGTCGCGATGAAACCGCTCGCAGGGTTCTTCGGCGGCGGATCGGCCGGCTGGGCCACCTCGGGAGCGGTGGTGGGGGTCTGGCTGATGCTGCCGTGGCTCGCGGTCTTCAAGGTCAGTTTCGAACGGCCGGAGTCCAGCCGCTCCGATCCGCTCGCGTTTCGCGAGGGGCTGCGCTTGATCGCGGCCCACACGAACTACCGCACACTCGCGACCTTCTTCATCCTCGCGCGGATCGCAGTCGACATGATCGGCGCGATGTTCCTGTTCTACTTCGTCGACTTCCTCGGTCGCGAAGGCGACTTCGAAACCACGATGTTCCTGTTCCTGTCGATCGCGGTGTTGTCGCTGCCTTTCTGGCTCCGCGTCGCGAGGCGCCACGACAAGCGGACCATCTTCGTCGCCGGGGCGTCGTGGTGGATCGTCGCCCAATTCTTCATCTTCGCGGGTCAACCCGACTGGCCGCGCTGGACGATGTTTGCGATCGCGTCGATGGCCGCGATCGGCTACGCGGTAGCCGATCTGATGCCCTGGTCGATGCTCGGAGACGTCATCGACGAGGACGAACTCGCGTCCGGCGAGCGCCGCGAGGGCGTCTACGTGGGCTTCTTCACTTTTCTGCGAAAACTCGGCGGCGCTTCTTCCGTCCTGCTGATCGGATTCGTGCTCGATCTCGCGGGCTACTCGGGTGCGGCCGGGCCCGGCGGGCAGAGCGAAGTCGCCATACAGACGATCCGAATGTTGACCTCGCTCGCTCCCGCGCTCTTCCTCGCGCTCGCGGTCGTGGTAGCGCTTCGCTACCCGTTGGGCCGCGCCGCTCACCAACGGGTGCTCGACCAGCTCCGAATGCGGGAACGTCCCCGCTGAAGCGGGTGACCGATGGCCCAGACCGAACGGAGCCGACCGCCGAGCGAACAGCGCAAGCTGTTCTACGGCTGGCGCATGGTGGCTGTCGCCTTCGTGGTCGACTTCATCGCGGTCGGTTTCTTCTTCTATTCGTATGGAATCTTCCTGAAGGGGATCAGTGCCGACCTGGCCGGCTCCCGCTTCGCGGCCTCGCTCGGAATCTCGATCGCGAACGGCATCGGCGCCCTCTTCTCGCCGTTCATCGGTCGTGCGCTGGATCGGCTCTCGATCAAGCACATCATGATCGTGGGCGCACTGCTCGTCAGCGCGGGCTTCTTCGCGCTTTCCCTCACGACCGCACTCTGGCAGCTCTATGTCATCATGGGCACGCTGCTCGCTTTCGGCATGACGATGATGGGCGGTCTCGCATCCGCGAAGCTGGTCGCGAACTGGTTCGAGGAAAAGCGCGGCAAGGCGCTCGGCATCGCAACCATCGGTATCTCGTTTTCGGGCCTCATCATGCCGCCGCTTGCGACCTGGCTGATCTCCGAGGTGGGGTGGCGCGGAGGCTTCCAGGTCTACGCGGCGCTCACGATTGCGATCATCGTTCCGCTGGTCGCCGTGTTCGTGGTGAATCGGCCTGAGGACGAGGGGCTGCTACCCGACGGCGGGACGAAAGAGCATCACCGCCTGTTGCGCTCCGCCTCGCCCGAGCTCCACTGGCGAACCCGCGAGCTGCTTCGCGACCACAACTTCTGGGTCATCGCGATCCCGTTCGGACTCGCCTTCTCATCGCTGTCGGCGGTATTGATCCACCTGTTTCCCTTCGCGACCGACCTCGGCATCTCGGTCGAGCGGGCGGCCTGGATCGTATCCGCGGCCGCGGGAGCCGGCGCTCTCGGGAAACCCGTATTCGGCCTCATGATCGACCGATTCGATGCGCGCGTCACGATCTGGGCCTCGTTCGGCGGTCAACTGCTCGGCCTGTGGCTGCTGATGGGCGGCGATGACTTCGGATCGCTTCTGGTCGCGGCGATGATCTTCGGATTCTCGATGGGTGGTGTCGTCCCGGTTCATGGGGCGGTGACGGCAACCGCGTTCGGACGGCTTTCCTTCGGCAAGGCAATGGGGCTGTTGCGACCCGTCCAGATCCCGATCCACATGCTCGGCGTGCCGCTCGCGGGCTGGATCTTCGACTCCACCGGCAGCTACCGGGTCGCGTTCCAGATCTTCGCAGGCTTCTATCTCGTCGCGATCGCGGTCTCGACGAGGTTGCGGCTCAGCGGCGAGACATCGGGAAGCGATTCAGACGGCGAGACCCGCGCCGCGTAGGCTATCGACCACGAGCCGACGGACGCCGGAGTGCGCCCGGAAGGTGACGTGCCCGCCCTGGTACCACTCGATGCGCGGCTCGCCCCAATGCCGCCAGATATCTCGCGGCTGATCGGCCGGAACCAGCCGGTCACCAACGCCAGCGAAGATCGCGCAGCGTTCCGCCGGGACCCTGGGCACCAGGGCGAGCGGGGAAACCACACTCAACACTTCGCGGCTGCGCGCCTGGTCGACGCCCTCGCGTTCCGCATCCTGGAGGTAGAGCGGCGGTCCGTGGCGAAACATCGCGCGCGCGAAATCCACGAGTGGAACGCCGAGGATCACGCACTGCAGGTCGTGCTCGAGCGAAGCGAGCAGCGCGGCGTTGTAACCACCGAGCGAAAGCCCGAGCACACCGATGCCCGGCGCGCCCTGCGCACGCACCCAGCCGAGCAGGCGGCGGAGGTCCCACATCGCTTGAGCTTCGGCATGCACGGTGTCGAGAAACTCGCCACCGATGAAGCCGTCGCCGCTGCGTTTGCCGACGCGACGCGCGCCGTGCAGCGGCAACGTGGGCACGATCATGTTGAGCCCGAGTCGCTCATGGAAGTACTCGGGCGCGAATGCAGCCAGATCGACCAGCGGAATACCCATGCGGTAGCCGTGAATGCACATGAGCCAAGGCCGCGGGCCGTCCTCGTGGCGCAGCACCCAGGCGTGGGCACGCCGGTTCGCGCCGTACGCGAGCCAGCGATCGCGACCGGGCTCGCCCGCGTGCGGCTCGAATTCGCTGTCGAAGCTCAAATGCTCGAATTCGACCCGACGCGAGCTGCCTGCTCGAATCTCGGGATTCACGAGCGCCGGAGGGTCCTGATGGTAGGCGGCCGGCTTCTCGAGCCAGCCGCGCTCGGCGTACATCGCGCACGCAGCGGACAGCTCCGAATCGATCCTCGCGTGGTCGCCGGACCGGGGTAGCGGGTTCGTGAGCAACATCATCGACAACAACGCCTCGTCGCACGCGACCTGGAGCGACATCGCGTGCGAAGGCTCCGCCTCGGGGACGCCTTCGACGGGCGGTTCGATCCGAATCGAATGCGCGCCGGCCGCCACCGCGGCGGCGAAACTCGCGAAGATCAACAGCAGCCCGTGCAGGAATCCGACCGCAAACAGGGCGGGGATCGCGACGACGGCACCCACGAAGCCCCCGGCCGCCGCGAATTGGGTGATCCGGTTGTCACCAGGCATCAGCAACATCGACACGCCCGAACCGAGCAGCAGGCAGCCCGGAATGACCGAGAACAAGAAGCCGGTCAAGCCGTGCCACGGGGCATTCCAGAGCCACAACAGGCCCGCGACCAGCGGCACCCAGGCTTCGGTCGGAAATCGCGTTCGCTCGGCCATGCCTTCCTCGTCGATTCGCTCGAGTTCAGCGACCGGAAAACGTCGCGGAACGAGGAACTCGCAGCGGGCCCGGACGATACCGTGGGCGCCGCCGCCGACGCCACGGTTGCAGCAGGTGGGCCGGAGTCCCCCCAATGCGCCCGACCGACGATCGGTGAGTGAGCCGCCGAGATGAATGAGGCGCCGGGTGACTCCCGAGCGATCGGATCGCGGCGTAGTGGTAGACTGCTCCTCGATGGCAGGGAACGGCGCCATGGCCGAATCGTTGAAGCGCGAGCCCGATTGGCCCGCGTTGAACGGACGGAGTCCCGTCTTTCTTCTCGACGCCGCGAACGCGCTCGAGCGATCGCTGCTCGAAGCCTGGATCGAGCGCAAACGCCCCGCCGACTTCGCCACAGAAGTGGTGATCTCGATCTCGATCCCATCCACGCGACGACGCAAGCACTCGCCGTCGCTCACGGCCCTCGAAGCCCATCTCGCGGCGGGCTCGGATCCGCTCTTGATACCGCTGCGCGTGGCCTGGCTTCCGAAGAAGCGCAACGGCAAACGTGCGGTGCGGTTTTCCGACCTGCTCTCCTTCAGCGATCCGCGCGACCCGGACCCGCTTCGCGCGCGGCTGATCCTACGCCGGGATCGCGACCGCTGCCGCATCGTCGCGGGTGAAGCCGCACCCGCAAGTGAATTGCGACGACGTTGGCAGGCGGCCGGGGGCAGTGATGCGGCGGAAACGACCGGACTCGCGGAGTTCGTCGAGCGTCAAGCCTGCCTGGCGCTCGAGCGTGCCGAACGGCGCTTGCGCGGCGCGCGCTACAAAGTGCCGCGACTCGTCCACGAGAACATCCTCGGGCATCCCGCATTCCGAGGCGGCCTGGCGAAGCTCGCACGCGAACAGGGGCGCGACGAAACGGCGGTGATGAACGAAGCCGCGCGCGACCTGCGCGAGATCGCCGCCACCCACAGCCCGTTCGTGATCGACCTCGTCGCCCATCTGATTCGGCTGCTCTACACCCAGGGCTACAGCAAGGCACTGCGCTACGACCCCGAGCAGCTACGTGAGGTGGAATCGCTCGCGCAGCGACATCCGGTGATCTTCCTGCCGTCGCACAAATCGAATCTCGACCACCTGGTGCTGCAATACGCGTTGCACGAAAACGGGCATCCCCCGAATCACACCGCGGGCGGCATCAACATGAACTTCTTTCCCGTCGGCCCGCTGGTTCGCCGGAGTGGAACCTTCTTCATTCGTCGAAGCTTCCGCGACGATGAAATCTACAAGTTCGTCATGCAACGCTACATCGACTACTTGATCGAGAAACGTTTCTCGCTCGAGTGGTACATCGAAGGCGGCAGGTCACGCTCCGGCAAGCTGCTACCGCCACGTTACGGCATGCTGAATACCGTCGTAGATGCCTACCGCCGCGGCAAGAGCGACGAGGTGGTGCTGATCCCCACCTCGCTCGCGTACGACCAGATCTCCGACGTCGGGTCGTACGCGGCCGAGCAGAGCGGCGCGAAGAAGCAGGCAGAGGGCTTCAGCTGGATGATCGGCACCATCCGTACGCTGCGCCGACGCTACGGCCACGTCCACATTCGCTTCGGGGAGCCGATCTTCCTGTCGAAGACGATCGAGACGAGCAGCGCGAGGCATGCCGCCGATCTCGGCGAGCAGAAGCTCGAGGTCCAGAAACTCGCATTCGAGGTCGCCGTCCGGATCAATCGCGTCACCCCGATCACGCCGACCTCGCTGGTCACGCTGGCGCTTCTCGGCGGCGGCGATCGCGCGCTCAGCGAGAACGAGGTCGGCGACCAGCTCGCGAACCTGCTGCTCTACACCCGACGCCGGAATCTGCCCACCACCGGCGAGTTCGACCTCTACGACCCGGAGAGCGCACGTCGGACGCTCGCCGACCTGGTCGAGAACGGCGTCGTCACCCGCTACAGCGACGGCCCCGAGGACGTCTATCAGATCAAGGCCGACCGGCAGCTCGACGCCGCCTACTACCGCAACAGCGTGATCCACTTCTTCGTCACGTCGGCGATCGCCGAGCTCGCGCTGCTGCGCGCTGCCGAAACCACGGACTTGGAGAGCCCTCCCGACAGGTTCTGGAACGCGGCGATGGGCCTGCGCGACCTGCTCAAGTTCGAGTTCTTCTTCGTGGAGAAGGAGGCCTTTCGCGCCGAGCTGCGCCGCGAACTCCAGATTCAGCACACGGAGTGGCAGTCACTGCTCGCGGGCGGCCCCGACGCGGTCCTCGAACTGCTGCGCGAGTTCCGGCCCTTCAGCGCGCATCGCGTGCTGCGGCCGTTCCTGGACGCGTACCGCCTCGTCGGCGACCAGCTCGAACGACAGGATCCCGACGAAGCGATCGACGAGGCCCGCTTCGTCTCGGCCTGCTGCGGGCTCGGCCGCCAGTACCACCTCCAGCAACGAATCCGCAGCACGGCGTCGATTTCGCAGGTGATTCTGCGCACCGCGCTCGAACTCGCGAAGAATCGCCGCCTGCTCGACCCGGCGCGGCCCGATCTCCCGCAACAGCGGCACGAATTCGCAAGCGAAATCCGCGCAGCAATCCGCGGCGTCGACGCAATCGAAGCGCTGGCGGCGAGCCGCCGCGCGGGCATGATCGGCTAGACTGCGCGCCCACGGCCACACGAGGAATGACAGGATGCACCCGAGTGGTCGCGAGAGACACTTGATTCGGAGAACCACAGCCTCGAGGACGCCGCTTGCAAGGTGTCGCTTGGTGTGCGGATCGTCGCTCGCCGTCCTCCTGGCCGCGCTCGTCTGCAGCAGCCCAGGAAATGCACAGCGTGTCGTTTCGGAACCGACTCCGCGATCCGGATCGGACCTTCGAACGGGCCCTCCGAACCTGCTCCTGATCACCATGGACACCACGCGCGCCGATGCGCTGGGAGTCTACGGCCAGGACCGGGCGACCTCGCCCAATATCGACCGCCTGGCGAGAGACGGTGTGCTCTTCGAGCAGGTGACGACGAGCAACCCCGAGACACTCCCGTCTCACGCCACGATCTTCACGGGGAAGTGGCCCTTCACCCACGGCGTGAGGGCGAACGCCGGCTACGTGCTTTCGAAGCAGAATCTCACGCTGGCCGAGTTTCTGTCGGACCACGGCTACCGGACGGCAGCGGAGGTCGCCACACACGTGCTCGGCGAGGAGACGCAGATCACCCAGGGCTTCGACCGGATCCGCGGCGTCGACAGCCCGGGCGTCGAGCTGCTGGAGGTCCGGTTGGCCAAGGGCAAGCTGCGGAAGGCCAAGCTGCGAGCTCGCACCGGTGCCGACATCACCTCGAAAGGGATCGATTTCATCCGCCACAACCGGGATCGCAGCTTCTTCCTGTGGCTCCACTACTTCGACTCCCACTACCCGTATCAGGCTCCGGCAAGATTCAAGCAGCAGTTCCCGAATGACCCGTATCACGCGGAAGTGGCGTCACAGGATTTCCAGATCAACCGGGTGATCGACGAACTCGAGCGCCTTGGATTGCGCGACGAGACCCTCGTCATCCTGACGGCCGATCACGGGGAAGGGCTCAACGAGCACGGAGAGGTTACACACGGCTATTTCGTATACGAGACAACCATGCGAGTCCCGCTGATCCTCTGGGGTCTGCAACGGCTGCCGAGGGGCCTCCGGGTGCCCTCCCCCGTACGCACGCTGGATGTCACGCCGACGGTGCTCGACCTCCTGGGCCTGCCTCCCGCGGATGGAATCCAGGGGGTGTCTCTGACACCACTGCTTCGCGACCGGAAGGCGGATCTCTCGCTCACGGGATACGGCGAGGCGACCCGGTTGCTGGCGACCTTCGACCTCCCCACGCTTCGCCTCCTGCGGGAAGCGCGTTGGAAGTACATCCACAAAGTCAATCCCGAACTCTATGACGTCATTGCCGATCCGGCCGAGCAGACGAATCTGGCGTCGCAGCATCCCGAAACCGTCGCCAGGCTTCGCACGAGGTTGGAAGAAATGCTGCGGCAGGCGCTGCCGAAGCCGGACGACGCAGAGGTCGCCATCGATGCGGAAACAGCAGCCCAGCTCATGGCGCTGGGCTACGCCGCCGAGAGCCCCGTGGGCCCTCTCGAGGACGAATTGGCGTCCCTGAGGCTCTCGGGCGACGAGCCGGTGACCAAGATCGGCGACGCCGAACTTCTATCCCAGACGGGGGGAATGCGCGCCAGGGGAGAATTCGAACAGGCGCTGAATCTGCTGCTGCCGATTCGGGAACGCAACCCGGAGAATACCTACGTCCTCGGTCTGGTCTCGGCGTCGCTGCTGGGCCTCGAGCGAAATCAAGAGGCCGTGGAGGTGCTCCGGAAGATTCTCCGTATCGAGCCGGCGAACATCGAGAAGGGGCATCTCCTCGCCACGGAGCTGGCGAAGCAAGGCCGAAACCGCGAGGCAGCAGATACCCTCGACGCGTTATTGGTCCATGCGCCCTGCGACGATCGGATCCGAAGCCAACAGAAACTCCTGCTGCACGAGCTGGGCCGGTATGAGGAACTCGTCGCGAGGCTCGCGGACGGCGCCGCGCAGTGCCCGGACTCGCTTGTCAATCTCAACAACTATGCCTGGACCCTTGCGACACTTCCCAGTGACGCATTGCGCGATGGCGCCAAGGCAGTGCGGATCATTCGCTCGGCGATCTCCAAGCTGAATCAGTCCAACCCCGCCTATCTCGATACCCTGGCTGCCGCATTGGCAGAGGCGGGCGACTTCGACGCTGCGGTTCGCACTCAATCCGAAGTGCTGCAGCTCCTGCGAGCGGCGGGCGCCCCCGACAGAGTTCTGGAGGAGCCCCGGCAGCACCTCGAGGCGTATCGCGCCCACCGGCCGATCCGCGATCCGGCGACGTCCGGCTCGCAGAATTAGCTTTCGAGCCGGCGAACGAGCCCGATGACGCCTGCGCAGGCAGCCCTCGGCGACGCTCTCATCGCCTTCATACTCCCCTGATTTCTCTTCCACCTCGGACACTTACGAAAGCTCGGAGAATCTCTTCCGGGCTCGTGAAGCGGTTCACAGGGATCCAGGGCGGAGTCGGCGATGTTTCCAGTCGTAGAACGAAGGAAACGAACACCAAGCCATGAGGAGAAACACCATGACGCAGTCGAATCCTTGGAAGGTGGCAACCATCGCGATGATCGCGTCCCTCTTTGCCGCACTGGTGAGCGGCGTCGTCGTCGCCAAGATTCACAACGTCGAGAACCGGCCCGAGGTCACGCCCGAGGTGATCTCCGAACTGACCGAGACGGTGCCGGAGCCCGAGACGCAGCCCGCCACGGTCGTGGCCGCGGCCCCCGCTCCTGCCCCGGCCCCGGCAGCCGCTCCGGCCCCGCGACGCAGCATCGAGAACTGTGAGCGCTATCGCGATCAGACCCACACCGATGGCGGCCGCGTGGTGAAGAACGGCCTGATCGGTGGCGCCCTGGGCGCCGGCCTCGGTGCAGCGGGTGGCGCGATCGGCGGCAACGCCGGCAAGGGCGCAGGCATCGGCGCCCTGGCAGGTGCCGCGGTCAGCTCCGGCTACACGCTGCACGACGAGAGCAAGAAGAAGGACGAGGCCCGCCGTGCCTACAGCGCCTGCCTCGCCCGCAACGGTTATTGATTCATCTAGAATCCGAAGCATAAGCGGCCGGGTCCCTTGCAGGATCCGGCCGCTTTCAGGTTCTCTGCCTTGTACCTCTATCCGATTCGCTCCGCCGTGTCGGCAGGCGCTTTCCTGGGTGTTTGCAAGGCCCGCCGCAGTCGGGCGGGGGGAGGAGTCTCCGCTCGAACACAGTCGCTTCGACCCCTCCCCCCCGCCCGACTGCGACTCCCCCGTGCCAACGACAGGCCCCAATCGGTAGTCCCTGTGAGCAGCGAACTCGAACGCTGCGAACGCGTTTCAGCGCACTCGACGCCCCGCGGCCGGAGTCGGGGAGGGGTCGAAGCGACTGTGTTCGAGCGGCGATCCCTCCCCGACTCCGGCCGCGGGCGCGCGAGCACCGATCGCGCAAGAGATCGAGCCTGATCAGGCCTCCTTCGAACTCTGCGTGATTCATGGGAGCCGAGGGGTGCATCCCACCCGAGCCGCCCTAGAGTTACAGCTCCTCACATCGCCAGGAGGCGTCAGGGAACCTTGTCCAGCACTACAGAGTCCACGAAAGCGTCCAGTACGAACCCGCCTGACCCACGACGAACGATTCTTCCCGGCTTTCTCGAGCGCCCCACAGTCGCTGACCCGGCCGGTTCCGAGGCGGACGTGGTCGTTCTCGGCGTGCCCTACGATCTCGCGACGACTGGCCGAGCCGGTACTCGCGGCGGACCCGATGCGATTCGTTCCGCCTCTCCGCACATCAGCTGGGAGCGCCGACGCTGGCCGTGGCGCTTCGCGCTCGACGAACGAATCAAAATCGTCGATGCCGGAAACATCGATTTCCAGGTCGCCGACTCTCGCTCGATGGTGTCGGCTCTGCAGGCGCAGACGCGCAGCATCCTCGCTGCGGGCAAGACACAGTTGAGCTTGGGTGGCGACCACTACATCACACTGCCGATCCTGCGGGAGCATGCGGCGAAATTCGGACCGATCTCGCTGATCCACTTCGACGCCCATGCGGACACCGAAGACATCGAAGGCGAATTCAATCACGGCAGCATGTTCCTGCACGCGCAACGCGAAGGGCTGATCGACGCGGCGCACTCGGTGCAGGTGGGAATACGCACCGAGTATGCCTACGACGGCTACCCGCTGACGGTCTTGGACGCGGCCTGGGTTCACGAGCATTCAGCCGGCGAGACGGCCGCCAAGATCGCCGAAGTCGTCGGCGATTCGCCCGCCTATCTCAGCTTCGACATCGATTGTCTCGATCCGGCGTTTGCGCCCGGCACCGGAACTCCGCATCCCGGAGGCTTGTCCAGCCAGCTTGCGCTCTCGATCCTTCGCGGCCTGGTGGGCTGCAACCTCGTCGGTATGGACGTGGTCGAGGTCGCGCCGGCCTACGATCACGCCGAGATCACCGCACTCGCCGCAGCCTCGATCGCTGCCGAACTCCTCTACGTGTTCGCCGCAGACGACACGGATCTGGCAGCCACACGGCTATAGCTCGGGCCGCCGCGCACGAAACCGTCGACGCTGCGAGAGACGGGCACCTCATCAGGCGCTACCGCGTCATCGCGTGAAACGCTTCCCCGGTTCATGCCATTGGACCCGTCATCTCAGAACAGGTCCACGATGGCCTGCCAGGTCGACGGGATCGCCTCGAGTAGTGCGATCGCGAGCAGTACGGGCGCGACGAAGCGCAGCAACATCCGCCACAGCCCGAACCAGCGGATGCCGCTCGTGCCCACGGACACTTCGGCGACCGGGTCGTCCATCACCCAGCCCACGAAGACCGAGAGCGCGAGCCCGCCGCCGAGCAGGAAGATATTGTTCGCGACGGTATCCACGACGCCGAGGAAGTTGGTGCTCCATGCGGACGGAATACCGAGGACCGCGATGGTCGCCCCCATCACCCACGCGGCGCGTTGACGCGTCCAGCCGAGGCCATCGATGGTCGACGAAACCACGACTTCGAGCAGCGAGACCGCTGAAGTCAGCGCGCCGACGATGAGCGAGGCGAAGAAGAGGACGCCCACGACCCGGCCGATGGCGCCCATGCTCGCGAAGGCCTGGGGCAGCGTGATGAAGAGTGCGCCAACCGTGCTCTCGCCGACCTTGTCGGCGAGTCCGAACGCGAAAATCACCGGAAACACCACGAGGCCGGCGATGAACGCGACACCGACGTCGGCCCCCACGATCATGAGCGTCTCGTTCGGCAGGTGGTTGTCGCGGCCGAGGTAGCTGCCGAAGGTCAGCATCGCCCCCATTCCCAGACTCAGACTGAAGAACGCCTGGCCGGCCGCCTTGGTGAAGATTTCGAGCGACATCACTTCGTTCCAGTCCGGCTGCAGGTAGTGGCGATAGCCGGGCGCACCACCGTCGAGGGTGGCGGCGTAGAGCGCGAGCCCGCAGAGCAGCAGGAACAGCAGTGGCATCAGCACGATGGCGGTGCGCTCGATCCCGCCCTTCACGCCGCCGGCCACGATCGCGATCGTTCCGAACATGAACAGGATGTGGAAGCCGAACGCGTCCCAACCCTGGGCGATTCCGCCGAAGGCACTCTCGACCTCGGGCCCGAAGCCGGTCACCAGCGCGATGGCCGCGTAGCGAACCGTCCAACCCGCAATCACCCCGTAATAGGAGAGGATCAGGAAACCCGTGGCGACGAATACCAGACCGAGCGGTTTCCAGGCACTGCCACCGTAGTGCTGGAGCGCACGGATCGGACTCTTCTGGGAGCCGCGCCCCACCACGACCTCGGCGAGCAGGACCGGAAGGCCGACCAACGCGGTGACGGCGAGGTACAGCACGACGAACGCGGCGCCGCCATTGTCGGAGGCGAGATAGGAAAAGCGCCACATGTTGCCCAGCCCGACCGCCGAACCGATCGCGGCAAGAATGAAACCCGAACGACTGGACCATCGTTCGCGTTGTGCGGAAGCCATGGCGATTCCCCCTTGAATCTGCAGCTTCCGGAATCTTGGAAGCGGGTCGATCGAATCGGCGGAGGATGCCGTCGCAGCGGGATCGTGACGAGAGGCAGCGAGAACATACTACGCCGATCGGGCAATCGCCGCGTCCATGGGGCTCGCACATCGAGCACAAACGGGGCAACGTCTCGCTATGCTGGCCCTCCATTCCCGCTCCGACACAGCTCTTCACGTCGAGCATCTCCGGGCGGGCCAGACGGCACGGTACGTCCGCCAGTGCCCCGACTACGCGAACCACGGGAGTCGACACAGTGAGTAGAAAGCACGGCATCCACCTCCTGCTCGTCACGGCGCTCGCTCTTGGCGCATGGACCGGCGCAGGCGCCGAGATCGAAGCGCCCGAACCGGCGGAAATGCCCGAGGCGCAGCAGCCTGAGGCGCCACCGACCGCAATGCCCGAAGCGCAGCTCGCCGCGGTGCCTGCGGCCGCGCCGATGCCGGTCGGCAGCGTCGCGGACGGCAAGGCCGCGTACGTGGTCTGCGCGGTCTGTCACCTCGAAGACGGAGCCGGTCGCCCCGACGGCATCTTTCCTCAGCTGGCGGGCCAACACGCGAGCGTGATCTACCGGCAGATCGGCGACACCCGCGAAGGGCTGCGTTCGAACCCGATCATGTGTCCGTTCACGCCTACACTGACGGACCCCCAGGTTCTCGCAGACCTCGCGGCCTACATCGAATCGCTGCCACTGCCCCTGGACAACGGCAAGGGATCGGGGGTCGACTACGCGCTGGGTGCGGAGCTCTACACGCGTGACTGCGCCGATTGTCACGGAGACCGTGGGCAAGGCGATGGTGAGCGATTCATGCCGATGATCGCGAGCCAACACTTCGCCTACGTCGCGCGGCAGATCAACGACATCGCCCGGCGCTACCGGGAAAATGCTGATCCTGAAATGTGTCGGATCACATTGATCTACTCTCAGCGGGAGCGCGAAGCGGTCGCAGACTTCGTCTCGCGACTCGAAGAAATACCGCAGCTGCTTCCCGCCCCCGAAAGGGCTCCCGAGTAGCAGGAGTCGCGCCACGCAGCCGGAGAAGAATGGGTAGAGAAATCGACCGGGAGGAGTTCCTCGATGAGGACTACCAGCGCTTCAGCCTGCGCTTGCAGCACTGCCTGATCGCACTGCGCGAGCTGCTCGGGCGCCCCGATTTCGGCAGCGGACCAGCCTCGATCGGCGCCGAACTCGAATTCGCGCTGATCGACGCGGATGCGCGGCCGCTACCGCTGAACCACAAGATCGTCGGCGAGACCATCGACCCACGCGTCACCGTCGAACTCGACCGCTTCAACCTCGAATGCAACATGGACCCGACTTCGCTCGCAGGCCGCCCACTCACGTTTCTGCGCGAGGAGATCGACGACTCGCTGTTCGAGGTACGCCGCGCGGCGGCGGCCCACGACGGACGAATCGCAGTGATCGGAATCTTGCCCACCCTGCGCGCGGACGACCTGCAATCGTCGGCGATGACCGACCACCCGCGCTATCGCGCGCTCTCGGCTGCGTTGCGGCGCATCCGCCAGGAGCCCTTCGGCGTCCACATCACCGGCAAGGATTCGCTCGAGATCGAGTGCGACGACGTCACCTACGAGGGCGCCGCGACGTCGCTCCAGATCCACTTGCGCGTCGCCCCGAAGGACTTTTCGGCGATCTTCAATGCAACCCAACTCGCTACGGGCCCGGTGCTCGCGGGCGCGGGAAACTCGCCGACCTTTCTTGGCCGCCGGCTCTGGGACGAGACGCGCGTAGCCCTGTTCAAGCAGGCGGTCGACGACCGCGACGCGCGCGGGCGCCGGGCGCGACGCACGGCGCGCGTGTCATTCGGATCCGACTGGCTCACGGACGGTGCCTGGGAACTCTTCGCCCAGGCGGTCGCGCTACACGAAGTGCTGTTGCCCGTACTCTCCGACGAAGATCCGCTCGCAACCGTGATGGCCGGCCGAATTCCCGACCTCGAGGAGGTTCGGATGCACCAGGGGACGGTTTGGAGCTGGAATCGCCCGATCTACGATTCCGCCGACGGCGGCCACCTGCGCATCGAGATGCGTGCATTGCCCGCGGGCCCAACCACGGTCGACATGCTCGCCAACACCGCGTTCCTCGTCGGCCTTTCGCTCGGACTGGCACCCCGGATCGACACGACCCTGACCCGGTTCCCGTTCGAGCAGGCTAAACAGAATTTCTACCGGGCCGCACAGGCCGGGCTCGATGCGGAAATCTGCTGGCCCGATGCGACGGGGCAGGTGCGCCGCGAGACCGCCGGCACGCTGATTCCGCAGCTGCTGCCGATCGCGCGCGACGGCCTGCTCGAGGCCGGTGTCGCGTCGGGCGAAGCCGATGCCTTTCTCACGGTGATCGAGGAACGCGTCGCAGCGCGTCAGACCGGCGCCACCTGGCAGCGACGCGTGCTCGAAAACCTCGAAGCCCACGACGAACGACGCCATGCACTGGCAATGATGCTCGAGCGCTATCTCGTTCACTCCGAAGCCGGCGACCCCGTGCACACCTGGCCGATCGATGATTGACGAAGCTGACCAGGCGATTCCGCTCCGCGTACTCGAACGCGAGCTCGCGCTGCCGCAGGAGCGCATCCCACCGACAGCCGAGGAGTTCCTCGATTTGCTCGCGGGGCCGACCCTGATCTCGGCCAAGGGCCACGACACCAGCCGCACCCGAATCGTCTCGACGCTGCTGCACGGCAACGAACCTTCAGGCCTGCGTGCAATCCGGAGCTGGCTCGCAACCGGACGCATCCCGGCCACCAACACCCTGCTGTTCATCGCTGCGGTTCGCACTGCGCGGCTTGCGCCCGGTTTCGCATACCGCTTCCTGCCGGGTCGCATCGATTTGAACCGCTGCTGGTTCCCACCCCACACAGGACGCGCGGGCGAGTTCGCGGGCGAGGTGCTGCGGTTGTTCAACCAGTCCCTTCCGGAGTCGTTGATCGATCTCCACAACAACACCGGCCACAACCCACCCTACGGTGTCAGCCCTCGGGTCGGCCCCGAAGAGCGGAATCTCGTGGCGTACTTCGCGGATCGCGTCGTTCACAGCCCGCTTCGCCTCGGCACTCTCGTCGAAGCCACTCAGGACGATTTTCCGAGCGTGACGATCGAATGCGGCCGCTCGGGCGACCCGATTGCGGATGCAACCGCACTCGCGGGCCTCGAGCGCTACCTGGACGACCACCGCGCCGAACACCTCGGCGCCAACCCACCTTCGATGGAGGTACTCACCAACCCCCTGCGCGTGACGGTTCGCGACGGCGTCGACCTCGCCTTCGGGGAGGGCCCGGTCGTGGATGCGGAATTCACAGTCGCGCGAGATATCGACCGCCACAACTTCGAGCGACTCGGACCCGGCGTCCCGATCGGCTGGCTCGCTGCGGGCGCCGGTTGGCCGATCGAAGTCGTCGGACCCGATGGTCGCGACGTCTCTCACGAGCTGTTTACATTGCGCGAAGCGGCCCTCGAGACGCGACGCGCCATCACGCCGATCATGATGACGACGAACCGCCGCAACGCTCTCGACGACTGCCTGTTCTACGTAGTCGATCCAGCGGAGTGAGTCGGGGGCCGCGCGGCTCGCGATTCCCATGGCAGCGTCGGCGCCCGCCTCTGCCGTCGGAAGCACCCGCATTCTTCGGCGCCGTGTCAGTCCCCGTTCAAGAGCGTCGCGACCGTGCGGGTCGCGATCAGGCGCGAATCCGCGAGCGCCGCGCTGCGGTGCGGCGCAGCAGCCAGGTACTCGGGTTGCGCGACCATCTCGAGGAAGGCCTGCGGCGACGGATACTGGACGAGTACCGCGTCGTCCCAGCACTCCCCTTCGGGCGCAATGACGGTCGCCGCCACGTTGCCCATCCATAGAATGCTGCCACCGACGGAGGCGACGCGTTGTAGCGCCACCGCGCTATAGCGCCCGTAGGCTTCGCGTCCGCTGCACGGCTCGGCATCGAAGTCGTCCGCGTACGCGGCCCGGCTGCGGTAGCGCAGCAGGTTGATCATCACGACCGGCGCGCCCTCGCCCGACAATGCAGCGAGCACGGCGATCTGTTCCGCGGTCGGCTCTACGGATCCCATCGATTCACGCTCCGTTCCGGGCGGCGATGCCCGCCGCCGAACACTATCGCAGGCAACGGCTCAATGAGCCCCGATGCCGCTTCCGCTCGACTCGAAGATCCGAACGCAATCGGGACAGACGCGGTGGTCCAGACGCGGCACGCCCTCCGATTCGAGCAGCTGCAATCGAAGCGCAGCGTCTTCGGGCTCGATCCATTCTTCGCCTGACACCAGCACCCGCTTGCAATGACCGCAGATCGAAAGGCTGAGATCCGACCGTACGCCCGTCGGTTCGAGGAGGTTGACGTGTAGTTGAGGTTGCTCGCGAATCGTCACGGCATCGAGCTGGAGCGAAGCACCCCTTCGACGTTGCACGACCAGTCGCATGTAACGACGCAGGTCAGGAGAATCACAGCGAAAGGGAAGCGTGATCGAGACATCGAGACTGCGCACACGCTCGAATACCGCGCGATACAGCTCCTCGATCTCGTCGCCCTGAACGAACGTCCACAACGAACATCTGAGCACTGCGTCGCCCTGAAGCTCCGGAGCGCCGTTCTCGCGCGCAAAAGTGGTCCAGTTCATGTCGACCGACTCGATCCGATCGTCGGCATCGATGCAATAGCGGTTGAATCCGGGCGGTGAATCCGGCGTGGGGATTTCTCCAGGTCAGCCGAGAGAGCGCTCTCCCGCTTCGATCTGGCGGAATAGCTGCTCGTCCAGCGGAGCATAGGCCTCGCCGTCGAACAGATACAAACGATCGGGTATCACGTTTGGATCGAAGCCCTCGCTGCGATAATCGACCTTCTGATGCTTGAAGGTTCCCGTGACACGCATCTCGGCCTGGAGCAGACGCACGAACAGCGGGCGCTGGTACCCGGGCAGACGTTCGCAGACGAAACGCGCGAAGCCTTCAAGGCTGAAATCGTCACCGACCTGGAGTGCCACCATTCCCGCGCGGCCCTCGGTGTGGGAAATCTTGACACCATAGACGTTCGCCTCGAACACACCGTCGGCCTCTCCGAGGATGCTCGACACCTCGGCGGTCGAGACGTTTTCCCCCTTCCAGCGAAAGGTATCTCCGACGCGATCCGCGAAGGACAACCACTTGCCCTCGTGCAGCTGCAACAGGTCGCCGCTGTTGAAGTAGCGATCGCCCGACTCGAAGACGTCCGTCACGATCTTCTTGTTGGTTGCTTCACGATCGACGTAGCCGTCGAATGCGACCACCGGGGAGAGGCGGCCGAGCAACAGACCCGTACCGGACGACCGGACCTTCTCGCAGAAACCGTTCTCGTTCCGCAGCAATTCGCCCGTCTCCTCGTCGCAACGGACCAACGCTTGTCCCGGCATCATCCGACCCACCATCCGCGGTCGACCGCTCAGGTTCATCAGCATCGCGTTGCCTTCGGTCGACCCGTAGAACTCGCGAATCGTCGCGATCCCGAAACGCTCCTGGAACGGCTCCCAGATATTGGGCGCCATGCCGTTCCCGACGCCGACTCGCAGTCGATGATCGCGATCGTCTTCCTGCGGCTCTGCGTTAAGCAGGTAGCGACAAAGCTCGCCGATATAGAGGAAGGACGTGGCCTCGAATTTGCGCACGTCGTTCCAGAATTCGGAAGCCGAGAACTTCCTACGCAGCGCGATCGCGGCGCCGGTACCGAGCGCGGCGCCCAGACCGAGGAACATTGCGCTCGAGTGATAGAGCGGCAGCGGAACGTAGATGACATCACCTGGCCCGCAGCGGTGCATCAATCGCCCAAAGGCGATGCCCGCGCCCAGCATGCGCTGGTTGCGAATGATCGCCGCCTTGGGAAGCCCCGTGGTGCCCGAAGTGTAGATGTAACAATAGACATCGCTGTTGCGGGGAGGCCGCGAACCGCTCAGTTGCTCGGTACTCGCTGCAGCGACGTCGTCGTTGATCGCGAATGCGCCACCTCGGGGGGTACCGCCCGCTTCGACCTGGACGCAGAGATCCTCTGGCGTCGCGACGAACTCGAGGTCGGGAATGACCGCGAGCACCGCATCCTGGTGTTCGCTTCCGACGAGCACCATCTTCGCGCCGCTGACATTGACTCCGTGCGTGAGCGCTTGAGCGGTCAGCTTGGTGTTGATCAGCGCGCTCGATGCCCCGAGCTTGCTGAGCGCGAGCACGATGAACACGAAGTCCGGCCGGTTGTCCATCATCAGCGCAACGACATCTTCTCGCCCGATGCCTCGCTTCGCGAACCAGGCCGCGTAGCGGTTCGCGCTCGCGTTCAGATCGCTCCAGCTGATTCTCTCGTCGAGGCAGGCCAACGCGAGGCCGTCGGGCGACTTCCTGGCCCAATGTTCCGCGAGCCGCGCGGGGCTGCATTTGCTCTTCGGCAGGAGCTTCGGAACGTCCCGGGCCATTCGGGCGACGCCCTGAAACGTATCCCACATCTGCGCCACTCTCCGTTCGGCCGCCATCATCGTGTACCTTTCGCCATGAGGATTCGAACCCGGAATTCGAGCATACACATTCGGTGACCGTGGAGCGTACGCGCCGCGGGGCGACAAGAAGCCAGCGAAGAACGCCAGCAGACACAATGAACAGGGAGGTCCCGTGGCCGCACGGAAGAACGCGATACGCCCGAAACACCGACTCGACCCGGGCGTCCGCCCCGACCGCATCCGACTCCATGTCGACGTCGATCCCGCCTCGGGACGCGGCTACCGCGGTGAAGTCGAAATCCAGCTCAGACTCGACGCGACGCGTTCGACGCTGCGCCTGCATGCGGCCGAGCTCCGGGTGAGCCGTGCACGCCTCCAGATGGACGACGGCAGCGGTCGCACGCTGCGCGCAAAGGTCGTGGCGGAACCGAAATTCGAGATGGTCGCATTGCGCTTCGATGAGAAGATCCCCGCCGGCCCGGCGACGCTCACTCTCGCGTTCTCGGGAAAGCTGCGAAGTGATCTCTGCGGCCTCTACGGCGTCTCGGTCGACGATCGCAAATACGCCTTCACCCAGCTCGAAGCAACCGATGCGCGCAAGTTCTTTCCGTGCTTCGACGAGCCGACGATGAAGGCGCGCTTCGAAATCTCGGTCACGACTGCCCGAGCGAACACCGTGATTTCGAACGCGCCGGTCGCGCGAACCGAAATCGCGCCCAAAGACCGCAAGACCGTTCACTTCGCCGCGACGCCGCCGCTTTCCACCTACTTGATCGCGCTCGCCGTGGGCGAACTGGAATCCTCACGCGTCGTCCGTGCCGGACCGACCGCAATTCGGCTCTGGTACACGCCCGGCAAGGGGCATCTCACCCGATTCGGGCTCGAAGCCACCCGCGCGTGCTTGATCCGACTCGAGCGCTATTTCGACCTCTGGTACCCATACGCGAAACTCGACATGGTTGCGGTCCCCGACTTCGAGTTTGGCGCAATGGAAAACGCGGGCGCGGTCTTCTTCCGAGAGACATTGCTGCTCGTCGATCCGGACCGCGCCACGCTCGGCGAGAAGAAGCGCGCGGCCGAGGTAATCTGCCACGAACTCGCCCACATGTGGTACGGCAACCTCGTAACGATGGCATGGTGGGACGACCTGTGGCTGAACGAGGCGTTTGCGACCTGGATGGCGTTCCGAATCGTCGACGAGTGGAAGCCCGAGTGGAAGATTTGGCACGACTTCCAGCACGGACGGGCAGCCGCGATGAAGCAGGATGCTCTGCGACACACCCACCCGATCTACTGCGCGGTGAACACGGCCGAGGAGGCCAACGAGAATTTCGACCTGATTACCTACGAAAAGGGTGCGTCGGTCGTCCGCATGCTCGAGCGCTACCTGGGCCCCGCGAAGTTTCGCAGGGGCGTGCGTGCGTACATTCGCAGGCACCGCGAGAACAATACCGTGGCTGCAGACCTCTGGCGGGCCCTGTCGCAGGCCTCAGGCGTGGACGTCGAATCGATCGCTCGCTCCTGGATCGAGCAGGAAGGGTATCCGGTCGTCGAGCACGCAATAGTCGAACGCGACGACGGATTTCATCTCCGGTTGAGGCAGGATCGGTTCTACCAGCGGCCTCCCGGGCGGCCCTCGACCGGGAAGTGGGTCGTTCCGTGGGTTGGCCGCGTCGGCCGCGGCCGCTCGGGTGGTGGTCAACTCGTCCGCCACTTGCTCACGCGCAAGCGCGACCATATTTCACTCGGCAAACGCCCGCCGCGCTTCGTCTACGGCAACGCGAACGAGGGCGGCTTCTACCGCCCCGCGCACGGGCCGCGCGAGCTCACGGCACTCGGGAATGCGCTGCCGTCGCTTGCCGCAGTGGAGCGGATGGGACTCGTCGACCACCAGTGGGCACTGGTGTGCGCGGGCCGTGCGCCGATCGGCGCACTCCTCGATCTGGCTGCCGACCTCGCGGACGAAAGCGACCCGGACGTACTCGTCGCGCTGCGGCAGCCGCTCGCGTTCATTGCCCACACCCTGATCCCCGATACTGCCGCGGCAGACGACGAGCGATTCCGCAAATGGTTGCAGGACACCTACGGGCCAGCGTTCGAAACTTTGGGGTGGACCCCGGCCCGAAACGAGGCCGACGACGTTCGCGTTCGACGCGCGGTATTGCTGGCGATCGTGGGAGGTGCAGCCGCAGCCGATACGCTCGTGCGCAAGGCGATCGAGCGCTGTGATGCCTACCTGAAGAACCGCCGCTCGTTGGACGCCAATCTCACCGACGGTGTCGTCGCCATCGCGGCGCGTCACGGGGGAAAGAGCCGCTACCGGAGGTATCTCGCGGCAGCGCGTGCTTCCGACACTCCGCAGGAGAAGCGGCGTTTCCTGCTCGCCACGGCCGACTTCCGCGACCCGGATCGCATCGACGAAACTCTCGCCATGTCGCTCACTGATCGAGTGCCCACGCAAGACGTGATCTTCCTCCTGGGCCGACTGATGGCGAACCCCGCGGCTCGCGAGCACACCTGGTCGTTCATCAAACGCCGTTGGCCGAAGCTCCGAAAACGGATGCCCTCGCTCTTTGCGGGTCGGCTGATCGAAGCCACGCCGAGTCTCCTCACCACCGCGCACCGCAAGGACGTCGCGCGATTCTTCCGCGAGAACCCGGTGCCGAGTGGCGACCGCGCGCTGCGGCAGGCACTCGAGCGCTTCGACTGGTACCGAGGCTTCCGTCGCGGTGCAGCCGCCGACCTGCACGATTGGCTCGAACGCCGATCTCCACGTTGAAGCACTGTAGGAATCATCCAGCGAGATCGCATTATCGCTACTACCGGCAATATTCCGATCGCATTGTGAGGAAATATCCCCGGCCGGGGTAATTCTCGCACCACGGAACGTCGAAACAGCGTACGTGGACCAGAACGCCGAGCGATCACTCCCCAACCCGGAGCCCAGTGCTTCGAGCGAAGCCGAGGAACGGTTCAGGGCACTCACGGAGTACTCGACCGACCCGATCAGCGAGATCGCACAGGACCGTTCACTGATCTATGTGAGCCCGGGCTTCACGAAGGCCTTCGGTTACGCGCCCCAGGAGGTGCTCGGACAGGATGCGCTGAAGCACGTCCATCCTGACGACATCGCGCGCGTCAATGCTGCGCACTCGGGCGCCCATGTCGATGAAGTCGTACCAGAGCTGCGCTTTCGCTATCGACACAAGAACGGCTCTTGGCGCTGGGTCGAACTCACCGGCTGCCCCTACCGCACCTCGACCGGCGAGATCCGCGCGATCCTGATCAATCGAGATGTTACCGATCGCATCGAAGCAGCGAGCGAACTCAAGAAGCAGCTGGAAGCGGAGCGTCGCGTCGAAGAGCTGTCCCGCTACTTCCTGGCCATCGGAATCGACGACTTCGACAGAGGTATCGAGCAGGGGCTGGAATCCGCAGCAGAGCTCGCCGGGGCCGACCGCGTGAAGCTATACAGCCTGGGCTCGGAATCAAATCTTGCCAGGAAGTTCTTTCAATGGAACGCAGAGGGCGTTCAGCCCCACGAGCCCAACTACTCCGAAGAAGAACTCGCGCAGTACCAATGGTCGGGAACCCGATTATTGCGAGGCGAGAAGATCGTCGTCCCTCGCGTCTCGGAGATGCCGGACGAGGCAATCGCGGAACGCGAAGCCCTGATCCGAAGGGGGGTGCGCTCCTATTTCGCCATACCGATCCGGCAAGGCGAGCGAACCGTAGGCGTGATCGACTTCTACGCGATCGAGACCGAAAAGTGCTGGTCCGAGCAGGAAATCGCCCGGGTCGAACTGCTCGCCGACATTCTCGCATCAGCGCTGCGACGGCAACGGGCCGAGGTCAGGCGCCGCCAGACGGAGGCCCGCTTTCAAACCCTGGCGGAGTGTGCCAGCGACTCGATCTGCGAGCTTGGGCTCGACGGGACCATCCTGTATGCGAGTCCACGCTTCAGCGAACTCTCGGGCTACACCCGCGAAGAGCTGAACGAGATGCAACTGATCACGCTCATCCACCCCGAAGATCGCGAATTCAACCGCGCCGAGCGACTCGAAAATCTCATCGCGAATCAGGGCACGGCGACGATCCAGTCGCGGGTCCGACATCGTAACGGAACCTGGCGCTGGATCGAATTCACCATGCGGCAGTTCTCGACGCCGTCGGACGAACGGCGCTATGTGGTCGTAATCCGCGACGTAAGTGATCGGCAACGACAGCGATCGGAGCTCGAGCAACAGCTCCAACTCGAACGACGCCTGGCGGCCCTCTCCCGTGAACTTCTCGATCGCGGAGCCGACGAAATCGACGACGGGATCCGCCACGTGCTCGCTGTCACTGGGGAACTCGCGGGCGCCGACCGCTGCTGGCTGGTTTCGGCGACAGGCGGTCGCAGTGAAGACGCACAGAATTTCGAATGGTGCGCTGAAGGCATCAGCCCGCGCGGGAACCCTACCGGGGACCGCGAGCAGAGGGCCTGGGTCGCGGAGCAGCTCGCGAACGGCGACATCGTCAAGGTATTCGACGTCGAAGGCCTGCCGGAAGAAGCTTCCCGCGTTCGGAACGGAATGATCGAGAACGGTATACAGTCATTCCTCGCGATCCCGATCCGATCCGGCGAGTCGCTGATGGGAGTCCTCGTCTTCCATGCCGTCCGCGCCCAACGCGACTGGACGGATCACGAAGTCAATCTGTATCAGATCATCGCCGGCATGTTCACGAGCGCGCTGCGCAGAAAGCTCGCAGAGGTTCATCTACGCGAGAGCGAGGAACGCTTCCGGGCGCTCGCCGAACACGCCAAGGACTCCATCTGTGAGTTCGACCGCGACGGTTCATTTCTCTATGCGAGCCCGAGCTTCACCGACCTGCTCGGTTTCAGCCGCGACGAGATCCTGGGCTTGAACCTGGTCCAGCTGATCCATCCATCCGATCTGGAATCGATGAAGGAGGAATACGGCGACGGCCGGTTCGACACAGAGCCGCGCGGCGCCCTGCTCTACCGGGTCCTTCACAAGAACGGCCACTGGGTCGTGCTCGAGGGAACCGCGACCGTCTTCGACGGCGCCTCCGGCGAGAAGCGTGTGGTCGCAGTACTTCGCGACGTGACGGAGCGGCAACGTGTTCAACAGACGCTGGAGAGACAACTCGACCTCGAAACCCGTATCGCAGTGCTGTCGCGCCGGTTCCTTTCGGTCGGGACCGAGGAGATCGACGAGACGATCCGGGAGAGCTTGTCCGACCTCGCGGTTCTGGCGGAATCCGACCGAAGCTGCTTGATCTCCTTCGACTGGAAGACGGGCGAAATGCGCGACGTATTCGAATGGCATGCCGACCAGGTCCCGTCGCACAAATCCGACCTGCTCCGCATGGATTCTCGGGGCTACCCGTGGACAACGAGCCAGATGCAACAGGGCCACGTAGTCCACGTTCCGAGCATCGCGGACTTCCCGAACGAAGCCGACTTGGAGCGCCGAAGCCTAGAAGAGCGCGGCGTAATGTCGTTCCTCGGCATCCCGCTGCATTCGGAAAACGCGCCGGTCGGTATTCTCTGCTTCGAGACGATCGAACGCGAGAAGGCCTGGAGCGCCGAAAGCATCACGCTCCTTCGTGTCATCGGCGAGATCTTCGTCACCGCTCTCCGACGTAGGAACGTCGAGGGCAACCTGCGCGACAGTCAGCAACAACTGATGCAGGCGCAAAAGATGGAAGCAGTCGGAACACTTGCGGGCGGCATCGCACACGACTTCAACAACCAGCTCACGGTGATGCTCGGGAACGCTCGCTACGTGCTTCGCCAGCTCGAGGACGAGCCCGACTTGAAGGATGCGCTCATCGACCTGAATCGCGCCGCCGAACACTGCGCGCAGCTGACAAGATCGCTGCTCGCCTTCTCGCGGCGCAGCGCGATTTCGCCGCGCCCGCTCGATCCGAAAGTCGTGGTCACGCAGGTCCAGGAGTTGCTGCGGCCGCTGATCCCGAGCTCGATCGACTTCGAGATCGCGATGCCGGGTGAGGCCGACTGGGTGGAGGCCGACCCGACGCAGCTCCAGCAGGTACTCTTGAACCTCGCCATCAACGCGCGCGATGCAATGCCCGACGGCGGCAGTCTGATCGTCAGCGTGCGAAACCGCATCGTCGACGAGGACAGCGCCGCACGGATCGGCCTCGCGAGGGCAGGCGACTACGTCGAACTCAGCGTGATGGACACCGGAACCGGGATCGACCGGGAAACCCTGAAACGGGTATTCGAGCCCTTCTTCACCACGAAACCGCTCGGCCAGGGAACCGGCCTTGGGCTCGCAACAGCGTATGGCATCGTGACGGAAACCCGCGGAGCGATCGAAGTCGATACCGCCGTCGGTAGCGGCACCACCTTCCGCGTGCTCTTGCCCTCGGCGCAGCAACCTCGAGCCGAAATGGACTCCATCGAATCGATCGAAGTCACCCGAGGGTCCGGCAAGGTGTTGGTCGTGGAGGACGAGGCCGCGGTTCGGCGCTTCATCCAGAGTGCATTGGAACGAGCGGGATTCGAAGTCGCGCAGGCCGAGGGCGGAGACGAGGCGCTTGCGCTCGTCGAGGCACACGATGACTTCGACGCGGTGGTGACCGACATCGACATGCCAAAGATG
This sequence comes from uncultured Gammaproteobacteria bacterium, assembly GCA_964196055.1. Taxonomy (GTDB): domain Bacteria; phylum Myxococcota_A; class UBA9160; order UBA9160; family SMWR01; genus JAFDEI01. The sequence goes on from CAXMSF010000374.1 coordinate 35,463, forward strand.
ACCGGCATCGAGCTGGCTCGAAAGCTCGAATCGCGCCTTCCGGGCGTTCCGATCCTCTTCCTCTCGGGTTCGTCGCGCCAGCTGCTCGACCAGCCGGAAGCCCAACGAGCACTCGGGAGCTTCCTCCAGAAACCGTTCGGTGAGGAAGAGATCGTCGACGAACTGCTTCGCATCACGCAGCGTTAGTTGTGGCTCGAAGATTGGGTCCGGCACGCCCGTTGCAGTATAGGCCCGCATGCAGCGTCGCCTTCGGAGCTTCAATCCCCCGCACTGTCCGAACCCCGACTGCGATTCCCATGCCGA